>CANCLK010000036.1 GCA_947378785.1 Comamonadaceae bacterium | reverse complement strand
GCACCGATAAATGAATGCCATTGCTTCCAAGCCACGCGCCCTTTGGCACCGGCTTGCGGCAAGGCCGACTGCCCCGTGCTGGGCCACCATAAAAAGACGCCGGTCACCAGCATCACCATCAGCCAACTGGCGGCCAGCTCAATCATCCAACGCAAACGGTCTGACTGCAGCAAGCTCGAATGCAGCTTGCGGGCCCACACATTGAAGCGGTCAGCTTGCGGCAACTGACCGAGCACCTCGGCTGAATACGGGTTGACGTAGACCACGGTGGAACGCGAAGGGAAACCAAAACTAGGGCGTAAAAAAGTCGGTGCGCTTTTGCCCGCATGGCCAGCGTCGCCGTGCCCCGCATGGCCACCCTGCGCATTGGCCATGCCCGGCATGTTCATCCCAGGCATGGCCATTGAAGACATGGACATCGCGGGCATGGCCATTGGCGGCATGAACGCCAGCTTGACGCTGTCATCAGCATCTTGCGCGGGCGACACCGAGTGCAGCATCCAACCCGCTGGCATGGCTTGCTGCGCCGCGTCGACAGCATCGTCCAACGGTTTGGCTTGCGCCTGAGGTGTCACCGTGTCCAAGTGCGCGTACAAAGCGCTTTCAATTTGCGGCGTGAAGACATACAGCAAGCCAGTTCCAGCGGCGATCACTGCAAACGGCGAAGCGATCAACGCAGACCAAAAATGCAGACGCCACAGCAAGCTGCGGCGGCGTGCCTGAATAGGGGCAAAAGAAACTAAGGTCACGATCATTCTTTCAAACTCAAATCAAAACACCCAACCTATTCGGATTGCGGTGCGGTGTGAAGCTTGTTTATTCATCACTGGCGAAATTTGCAGAGGCAGCGGCCAAGTGCGGCTGCCTCTGCAAGTTAAAAATGCCATGCCGCTCATATATCGACAATGAGGGGCACAGCACGCTTTGGCACCTAGACAGGCTAAATAGGATTAGTCAAACTTGGCCTCAACACCGACATAAACAGCTCGGCCATCACCGGGGTAATAGCGACGGCCATCGCCAGGCACTGTTGTGTAGTTGGCTGCGATATTCGTTGTTGCGGCGTATTTTTTATCCGTCAAATTACGCGCATCAAGGAACCACGACCATTTCTTATCAATGGCTTGACCCGCTTTAAAGCCAAGCAACGCATAACTGTTGTTGTAAACCGTGTTGGCGTTATCCATCGGGGCTTTGTTTGGCACCCACTCAAACTTCGGCCCGAAGTAGATGCTTGGCTTGCCGCCAACTGGCGCGCCGAACCTGTACAGCACTTCACCGCGCACGATGATGGGCGGAAAGCCAGGCAGCGCGTTATTGCCCGCGGTCGCGTTATCCACGAACTTGAAATCGCTGTACAAAAGTGCAACACGCGTGTCTAGCTTCTTGTCGTACAAGTGGCTCAGGCCCAGTTCAACACCTTGGTGCAAGGACTTGGGTATGTTGGACGCTGCAGAGGTGGTGCAATTGGTATTGGTGCAAACCGAGAGGAATTCATTCGCTAAGTTAGCGCGGTAGTACGTCGCATCCCATCCATATTGACTCTCACCATGACGTGCATCGCCACGTGTGCCAACCTCAAACGTTGTCCCCGTTTGGGCTTTATTAGCTTGACTCACCGTCCCCGCGAGCCCAAAAATAGGCGCCTCAAAATTCCGACTGATGCTGGCAAACACTTGACGAGAAGGTGTCAGATCATGGGTGACTCCCACACGCGGGCTCCATTGGCTGAAGGTGTAGTCGTAGTTGTTCGATGCAGATGCAGGAACAATATCGACGACCTTGCGATTGGCTCGGTCATACTGCAGCGCAGCCGTCCAAGTGGTGCGGTCCGATGACTTGTACTTATCCTCAATGAAGAAGCTGTCGTTCTTCGACTGTTGATCGTAGTCAGATGTTGCCGGTCCCGACGCTGCACCTTGGTTGTTGGTTGGCTTAGAGCTGCCTTTGGTTGACCCAAGGCTTGGCAGGTACGCCACGCTGATTTGGTGTTTATCGAGCATGAGAGTCGCTTTGACATGCCCACCGACCGACTTCGCATTTTGTTCAACTATGGCACTGATCGGGTGCCACAAGCTGTAGTTCATCGCATAGGCTGCGAACTCATATATGGTGTTGCCATCGCGAACGGTTGTTTTGTTCGCCACTCGCTGCGCATCCACATCACGACGATTATTAGCTGCCTCGCGGTTAGCGTAAATACCTGCGACCGTGCTAGATGTTCCAACTGTACTGGTGACGCTGCTAGCAATAGAGGGATCATTCTCCAACTCTGCCTTAGTCAAGTAGCCGGGTAGTTGTGTTCGGCTGCGAACAGCGGCGACATAAAAACGCGATTCAACATCTTTGCTGACCTTGACGCCAAAATTACCCAGTATCTTTTGGTTCTCCATCTGGGCGTGATCTCTAAACCCGTCCTGTTTGGTTTGCGAGCCGGCCACATAGTAGTCCCATACATTGCCGCTTGATGCATCGGGTTTGGCGACACCTGCGGTGCTGCCAAATACTTTGTTGTAACCAAAGCTGCCCACTTCTGCACGCGTTACGCTGCCAGGGTTGCTGTAACCCGTGGGCGCCACAAAGTTGATCGCGCCACCCAATGTGGTTGCACCATACGTGATGGCATTCGGGCCGCGTAACACTTCGACATAACGTGAAGCACTGGGGTCGACTGTTTGCATGTCAAAGAACCCGTCTGCGTAGTTGATAGGCACACCGTCTTGCATCACTTTCGTACCAAAGCTGTGATACGTGCGGCTAAGCCCAGAGCCACGAATTGAAATACGTGCCTCTTCGGAGCCGAATCGGTCTTGAATAAACACACCTGGCGCGAAGCCAAGGCTGTCACTCCAAGTTGATTGGCGGCCCTCACGCACTTGGTTCAAGTCAACGATAGACGCACCACCGGGTATCGCCTTGACGCTCTCTTTGGCACTCTCAATCGAGCTTTGCGTGAGCGATTCGGGCTTGCCCGTGATGACCACTGTGGCAAGCGATGGGATGCTTGTCGCTTGCGCTAGTACCGCACCTGAGAATGCAATTGCGATGGAAACAGCCAGCGGCTTCAACATGAATTTAGTTTTTTTCATTTCACACTTACTTTTTATAAATTACAGCGAAAACAACAGCAGGGACTGGGCGTCAGCGCCCTTCAGACCTTGCCAGTAACCAACCGCCCAGCAGATCCAAAGCAGCAAGGCCAAGGCAGCCGGCAGCAAGCCCCGCTTGGCACCACGGCGTGAAAAATACTGTTTCATGGCTGGCCTTTAACTTGAAGGCGGACGGCGTAAGGCAAAGCCGCGGCGAACGCCAAGGCGAAAAGAGAAAAATGCACGAGATATTCTCCAAAAAACAAAAATACAAATCACGTCCAAGCTCCGCTTAAAGCGGGATCAGAACGCTATCGAATCAGTGGTTCAGGAGAAGCTGGGGGGTCCGCGCGCGGGGAGCGGTGCACCAGTGAGCGCCGCGATGCGGGCTTGAGGAATGCTTTGGAGGGCGTAGGCCAGTGGCTGTGGCAGTGCTGGCAGGAAAATGGCGACAGGAGGTGGCGCACCGACAGTACCGCACAGGGAGCAGTCCATCGTGTAGCCCGAAGCAATGTCGACACCCGCATCGCTCTGGCTCTGACCCTGAATCACCAGCTTCATCACACCGGAGCCCGAGCAGACCATCTCGATCGATTGCGGATTGACCAAGGGGGCCGCAGCAGCAACGCCAACAAACAAGGCAAACCAGACCAGCGCGAAGCGGGTGATCAGGTGTGACTGGCGGAGAAATTGCATGTCGGCATTGTCAATGCTGCCGATTATGGTGTAAAGGAATTATTGGGGTTGGTCAGATTTGCCTGCAGATACAGCAGCAACGACCGACTTGCCCAAGTGACTCAAGTAGTCTTGAGACAATTTGGTTGCATTGATGTACTTGACCCGGTTGTCATCTTCATCCATTTCAAGCCCAATCATGCCCTTCAAACGCAAAGTCTTCAGTCGCCGATGAACGGTTGTTGAAGAAGCGTCTGAGGACATTTGCATGGCCTTCAAAACAGTTATTTTCTTGCCCGTACTCCAAAAAATGGCAAGCATGTCAAGAAGTCGCTCTTCCGGTAAATCCAGCTGCGGGTAGGCTGGAGACTTGCGCATCTCACCAGAGATGCGCAGGAAGTTCAGATAGATTTCGCAATGGTCTGTTAAATTTTTCACAGACGAATGTTAGCTTTGCCATAATTAAAAGCAAGTTTGATTACCTGCTTGGCAACTAGTAAAAACAATACTTGCATTGTGTTTACAACTAACTAACTTTAGAAGTGCAAAAGCACTCTAAAAGTTAATACAAATAAGTATATTAACTTTTAGATTAGTTTCTTTTTTGTACCGGGTTTACACCCGCTTTTTTATATCAGCGGCGAACGACCAGATCGCCCTCGACTGTGGCACCACGGCCGATGGTGAGCAGCTGATAGGTGACATGTCCTTTGACCACGGCGCTGGCCGCGATGACCAATTCACCACAGACGGCAGTTCCAGAAAAGACACCTTTGATGTGCAGGCTTGCGCAGGAGACATTTCCTTCGACCTGGCCACGCGGACCCACATTGACACTGCTGGCCTTGATGGTCCCGCTGGTACGGCCTTCGATGTGCAGAATGCCGTCGGAAACAATATCACCCGTGAGTGAGAAACCTTCGCTGATCACAGTTGGCTTATGCGTGTCAAGAACAGCCACACCGGTGACACCACGCTTGGGGATAGAAACTTCTTCGGCTGGCGTGATCATGGGCGTTGGGCTTTCACTTTCAGTTACCAGGATTTCTGGAGGATCAATTTTTGCTTTTTTGAACATAGTAGGCGGTCTCAATAACTTTCTGGGGATCGACCGGATAGCCGCCGACAGAGACTTCAAAATGCAGGTGTTTTCCGGTGGATGAACCGGTATTGCCGACAAGTCCGAGGACGGTGCTCAGATCAACATCCTGTCCTTCTTTCACCTTCAGGTCTGCGAGGTGAGCGTAAAGCGTTTCAATGCCACGCTCATGTCGAATGATGACCGTGTTGCCGTAGTCTTGGTAGCTACGAGCCAGTACGACTTTACCAACCTTAGCGGCCCTGACTTCGTCACTGCTACCAGTGATCAGGTCAATGCCCGTGTGGAACTTCGGACGACCCGTGATGGGATGGTTCCGAATACCAAAAGAAGATGTGGTGGAAAAATCGTCCAGCGGCATTTTGGCTGGCAAGGCGGTCAACACATCCATCAAGGAATGGTTCTTGGCGATTTCCTCTGACAACTTACCGCGTAGCAAAGGATTCGCAGGCTCAATTTGGTCGCTTCGGAAGCCCCCAATAGCAGCGTTGCCATGAATCACTTTGATGGCTTTTTCAGACAATCCGGTGGCATCTAGTCGCGCTTTAAGGCTGATATTGTCCGACGACAGGGTCGTGGCAGAACTCTTCACAAAGCGCCTAATTTCGATGTCACGCTCACGGATGGTTTGGGCCAGCGCAAGCATCTCATCCTTGCTCATGGACGCTATTCCGTTTTCCATCAAATCATCGGCGCTGCCCAGCAGGGCTGAATAAATTTCGTTGTGCGACCGTTCCAACTTGGCATTACCGAGTAACAACAAGCCTGAAAATATCGCCAGCACCGTGATGGTGACTGCACTCGCAGAACCCACAACGATCAAGCCACGGACCACATTTCGCTGCAGGTGGCCCGAAACGGAAAAATACTTGAGGTCACCCTCTTGTTCAAGGATGATTCTTGAGTCGTGATAATCCCGGCGCCACAACGACGCCAGCGAGGCAGGGAGGCTCATGAGCCATGCCGAGCTTTGGCGAAAGCGATTAACCAACAGCATCATTGGATGAAGTTCAGGCTTGCGACTTGCTGTCCACAATTGACACTTCTGCTTGTTTCAGCACAGCAGGTACGGCGATAACACCCTTGGCAGGAACAATGGCGCCTTGCACCAGGCCACCGCGCTCAATTTCGATTTCGCCGTAGCTGGCATTGCCATTGACGCGTCCTGTGCTGCGAATGATGAGGTGCTCAGAGGCGAGTAGCGTGTCATGAATCTCACCAAAAACATCGGCCTTGCGGACCTTGATGTTGCCGACCAGCTTACCCTGGGCACCCACCAAGATTTCATCGGCCTGGAGGTCACCCTCAAGTGAACCGTTGATCACGGCACGACCAGGCACCACGAATTTTCCAGATACCGTGACGCCTTCGCCAATCACGATACAACCCGCCTCATTGGTACGATCATTCATACTTATTTCCTTACTTAAATATCTGTTTTTGAGTCGGCATAGAAAAACCGACGAAGCTTGGTCGACATCTTTTTTAAGTAGTCGACACGGCGGGACAATTCATGAGCCACTTGCAATGCCATGCGATTTCAGCCACGGCGAGATACTCAAATGCCAAGTACAAACTGCCGCGGAGACAGCGGCCGGCAGAGTATCAATGAGTACCAAATGTAACAATGCATTTCAGCTATCTTATCATTCAGCGTGACAACTCGTCAATTTGGAATGAACCAAAAAAGAGACAAAAACGACAGCTGCGAGCCCCTCCAAAAATCACAGAAGAAGACTACGAATACCGTCTACTTAAGCAATTTTCGAGATGCTTTGTCGATTTCTTGCAACTGACGCTTTCGCTTGGCCTTGTTTTTGGCTTCGGGTTCAGCAGGCCGATCCCTCAGCGCCTGCGCTTGCCGCTCTAAGGCTTGCCGCTGACGTTTAAGGTTCCGGAAGTGAACAATGACTCGCCCCGCGGCAAAGCTGATGGACGCGCTGACGAACAGCAGAATGATGCTGGAGGTTTCCATGGCGTTTAATTCCGTAGGCGTTAAGGTTGATCAGTCAGCCAAAAATAGCGCCTGAAGATCATTCAAAAAATCAAACCCGCGTTCGGTCGGCTTGACATGCACCAAATCGCGCTCGATCAAGCCCGTACGCTCGGCTTTATCGAGCCCCGGCTGCAGCGCCGTGACAGGCAAGCCCGTCTTTTCGGTGAAGTCCTGCAACTTAAAACCATCTCTGAGTCGCAGTGCATTCAACATAAATTCAAACGGCAAATCAGCACGGCTGACTTCCGTCTCTTGGGTCACGGCATCCCCTGCCAACGCCTTGTCCATGTAGAGCTTGGGGTCGCGCCAGCGCACTTGCCGCACCACACGATGTGCAAAGCTAAGCTTGCTGTGAGCGCCAGCACCAATGCCTAGGTAGTCGCCAAACTGCCAATAATTCAGGTTGTGAAAGCAGCGGTGGCCGGGCTTGGCATAGGCCGAAACTTCGTAGCGCCCCATACCGGCTTGGCCCGTCATTTCAGTGATCCGGTCGAGCATCGCGTAGGCCAAATCTTCCTCGGGAATGACCGGCGGAAATTTGGCGAAATACGTGTTCGGCTCAATCGTCAGGTGGTAGATCGAAATATGTGGCGGCTGCAAATCGAGCGCCTGCTGCATATCTTTTTCTAAGCCCGCCAAGGTCTGCCCTGGCAGCGCATACATGATGTCGAGGTTAAAAGTGTCGAAACTCGCGGCCGCTTCTTCTACCGCGGCAATCGCTTGCGCTCGGTCGTGCACCCGGCCAAGCGCCTTCAAGTGCTGGTCATCAAAGCTTTGTACGCCCACCGACAAACGCGTCACGCCAGCACTTCGAAAAGCCTTGAAACGGTCTTTCTCAAAGGTACCAGGATTGGCCTCTAAGGTGATTTCACAATCTGCTTCGAGCCGCAGGCGCGCCCGAATGTCGCCCAGCAGCCGATCAATCGCCGCCGGCGAAAACAAGCTCGGCGTACCGCCACCAATGAAGATGCTGTGCACCGTTCGGCCCCAAATCAGTGGCAAGGAAGCTTCCAAGTCGGCCACCAGCGCATCGATGTAGCGCTGCTCTGGCATGGCACCGCTCGTCACCTCGTGCGAGTTGAAGTCGCAGTAAGGACACTTTTTCAGGCACCACGGCAGATGCACATACAAAGACAGCGGCGGCAATGAGGCCAACCGCAGCGTACCGTCACGCATGTAGTGCTGGATGTCTTTGAGGTTGTTCACGACAGCCAGCGCTCGCGCATCAGTTGCATCATCTGGCGCACAGCCTGACCGCGATGGCTGTTCGCGTTCTTGACCTCGACAGGCAGTTCCGCAAAGGTTTTGCCAAAGCTCGGGATGAACATCACCGGGTCAAAGCCAAAGCCGTTGCGCCCCACTGGCGCACGGGCAATCTCGCCACTGACTCGGCCAACAGCAATCAAAGGCTCTGGATCGTCCGCTGTGCGAACCGCCACCAAGGTGCTGACCAATGCAGCGCGTCGATCCGTCACGTTGGCCATTTGCTCGAGCAGGGCCCGCACGTTGTTGTCGTCCCCTTTGGCGTAGCCAAACTGCGTGGCGTAGTAGGCTGTGTCCACGCCGGGCAAACCGCCAAAGGCCTGGACGCAGAGACCGGCGTCGTCGGCCAGTGCGGGCAAGCCGCTCAAGGTCGCCGCATGCCGGGCCTTGGCCAAGGCATTTTCAACAAAGGTGCGAAAAGGCTCCTCGGCCTCGCCGATACCGAGGTCTGACTGGCGCACCAGTTCCATGCCGAGCGGTAGTAGCATGGCTTGCAGTTCAGCCAACTTGCCGGGGTTGTTGGAAGCCAGAACAATTTTCATCAAGAGCTGTCTGCTTCAGGCAGTGGCTGCCAGCGCACTTTTTTGCAGCAACACCAAGTCGCGAATGCCCTGCTCGGCCAGTTCCAGCAATGCGTTCATCTCGCTGCGGGTGAAGGCCGCACCCTCTGCCGTGCCCTGGACTTCCACAAAATGGCCGGCACCGGTCATCACCACATTCATGTCGGTGTCACAACCCGCGTCTTCGATGTACTCGAGGTCCAGCAGAGGCGTGCCTTTGACAATGCCGACCGAGATGGCGGCAATATGGTCTGTGATTGGGGACTCTGTGAGTTTGCCAGCCGCCATCAGCTTGTTAACCGCGTCCTGAGCGGCAACAAAAGCACCAGTGATCGCCGCCGTGCGCGTGCCGCCGTCGGCTTGAAGCACATCGCAATCCAGATGAATGGTGCGTTCACCGAGTTTTTTCAAATCAAAAACAGCCCGCATCGAGCGACCAATCAGACGCTGAATTTCTTGGGTTCGGCCGCTTTGCTTGCCGCGCGCGGCCTCGCGGTCGCTGCGGGTGTGGGTGGCACGCGGCAACATGCCGTATTCGGCGGTGACCCAGCCTTCGCCGCTGCCTTTTTTGTGGCCGGGCACTTTTTCTTCCACCGACGCCGTGCACAACACTTTGGTCGCGCCGAATTCGATCAGCACCGAGCCCTCTGCATAGACGGTGTAGTTGCGCGTCATGCGCACGGGCCGGAGTTGATGGGCCTGGCGGTCTGCGGATCGGATAAAGCTGGGATGGGTCATGGTGTTTTCAATGGAAGTAGGTCGGTAGACGCGTGATCTGGGCTAAGGGCTCAGATCACGCGCACGGCGTTCATCATTATCAGTCGGTCAGGGCGCAACGCTGCCCTAGTAAACTACGCCCCAAGCTTTCAGATGGCCATTCCGGCCAGACGTGGTCGTTACAGCTTCCATGAGGAAGTTGAAACCGCCTTTTGCCATTATTTCGACGTGCAGTTGGGCCAGGTCCAGCGTCCGGACTCCTTTAGAAAAAACACCTCCATGTCAGTTTTCAGCATGACCGGCTACGCGACTGCCCAGTCCAGTGCCCCCCGAGCCGCCGCACCTTCCGAGGTGGCGATCGAGAGTCATGCACGGCTGGGGATTGAAATTCGATCCGTCAATAGCCGGTTTTTAGACCTGTCCTTTCGACTGCCAGATGAACTTCGGCAAGCCGAACCCGCACTGCGTGAAATCCTGACCACCCAGCTCAAACGCGGCAAGGTCGAACTGCGCGTCTGGCTTGAAAGCAGTTCTGCCAGCAGCCTGCGCGCGCCTACCGCCCAAACCCTGCAACGTTTGGGTTCTTTTGAAGACACCATCAAGTCATGGCTGCCGCACGCTGCCGGCCTGAGCGTTGCCGATGTCTTGCGCATTGCCGTCAATGAAGACCAGAAACCACATGACTACGGCGTTGAACTCCTGAAGCTTGCCAAAAAAGCTGTCAAAGAACTGCTGGCAGCGCGCGAACGTGAAGGTGCTCGACTGTCGACCATGCTGACCGAGCGCACCGCCCAGTTGCGCGCGCTGGCGGCTCAAGCCGGCCCACTGGTCCCTCAATTGGTCGAGCAGCAAAAAAACCGTTTCATGGAGCGCTGGAAAGAAGCCATGGCGTTGGCCGACAGCGCCGCCCTGCCAGAGGCCGCCCAAGACCGAGCACTCACCGAGGCCACGGCCTTTGCCATTCGCATTGATGTGGCTGAAGAAATCACCCGTTTAGCATCGCATTTGGATGAAATTGACCGCCTGCTGACCAAAGGCGGCGAAGTCGGCAAGCGCCTTGATTTCCTGATTCAGGAACTCCACCGCGAAGCCAACACCATGGGCTCGAAATCAGCCGCACTTGAACTCACACGCATTTCGGTCGACATGAAAGTGCTGATCGAGCAGATCCGCGAACAAGTACAAAACATCGAATAATCAGGCTTTTTATGGACTACCCCGGAAATTTGTTTGTTGTTGCAGCCCCCAGCGGTGCAGGTAAGTCCAGCCTCGTCAAAGCGCTGTTGGAACTGGACTCACGGGTGCAACCCGCCGTTTCCCACACCACAAGGCCACCGCGCGGGCAAGAAAAACACGGCCGGGAATACTTCTTTTTGTCGAGCGACGAGTTCGACGGCATGGTCGAACGAAATGCATTCCTAGAGTGGGCCCATGTGCACGGCCACCGCTACGGCACCTCGCGCCACACCATTGAAGAGCGCATGCAACACGGCGCCGACGTGATTCTGGAGATCGACTTCCAAGGCGCCATCAACATCAAGAAAATCTTCACCAACGCGGTGCTGATCTTTATCTTGCCGCCGAGCTGGGAAGAACTCCGTTCACGCTTGCAGCGCCGCGGTGAAGACAGCGCCGAGGTCATTGAATTGCGCTTAAAAAATGCGGCCTTGGAGATGGCGCAAGCTCAAGAATTCGACTTCGTTATAATCAATGAGTTGTTCGAGCGTGCGGTTTTCGACCTGAAAACCATTGTTCATGCCCAGCGGCTTAAGTTTTCGGCTCAGCGGCGTGCCCGTGCCGACATATTTCAAGCCCTGAACATTCCCTGAAATCCTCGCTCACCCCAGCGCTTACTGCTTACCCGGAGAACATCATGGCCCGTATCACTGTTGAAGACTGCCTGGAACAAATCCCTAACCGCTTTCAGTTGGTTTTGGCCGCCACATACCGCGCCCGCATGCTGAGCCAAGGTCATGCGCCAAAAATCGAAAGCAAAAACAAACCTGGAGTGACCGCTCTGCGCGAAATCGCAGCCGGCAAGATCGGCCTTGAGATGCTGAAAAAAGTACCGCTCTGATCGTTTTCGCGTCAGACCAAAAGCACCGCTTGACGGTGCTTTTTTGTTTTCTAGCCTACACAAATATCGCCGCGATGTGAAGGTTTTCGCTGTCACGATACATTTAAGGTTATGAGCTCGATCCTTTCGCCGGTTATGGCCAAGCCAACCCCTGCCGCAGCCAACGCTGCAGCAGCGAGCTTTGCCATGCTCACAGCCAAGCTTGACTACATGAGCCCCGCCGACGTGGACAACGTCCGCCGCGCCTATCGGTTTGCCGATGAAGCGCACCTCGGGCAACTTCGCAACAGTGGCCAGCCGTACATCACCCATCCAATCGCTGTGGCCCAGCAATGCGCTGAATGGAAGCTTGATGCGCAGGCGCTCATGGCTGCTCTGCTACATGACGCGATTGAAGACTGCGGCGTCACCAAGCCGGACCTGATCGAACGCTTTGGTGCGCCGGTGGCAGATTTGGTCGATGGACTGACCAAACTGGAAAAGTTGGAGTTCAACACCCGCGAAGAAAATCAGGCTGAGTCTTTCCGCAAAATGCTGCTGGCCATGGCCCGCGATGTCCGGGTCATTCTGATCAAGCTGGCAGACCGCACACACAACATGCGCACACTGAGCGACGCACCGCGTGCCAAGTGGGCGCGCATCGCCAGTGAAACGCTGGACATCTATGCGCCGATTGCGCACAGACTTGGTTTGAACTCGACCTACCGCGAGTTGCAGGACCTTGCTTTTCAGCATTTACACCCCTGGCGTTACACCACACTAGAGAAAGCACTGTCGCGTTCCCGCGGACGGCGCCGCGATGTCATCACGCGGGTTCAGACCGAAGTTGAAGCAGCATTTGCCGCAGCCAACATACCCGTGCAAATTGACGGACGTGAAAAAACGCTGTATTCGATCTACAGCAAGATGGATCAAAAGCACCTGTCGTTTGCGCAAGTGACTGACATCTACGGCTTTCGTGTCATCGTCGACGGGCTGACAGCGTGCTACACCGCCATGGGCGTGCTGCACCAACTCTACAAGCCACTGCCAGGACGCTTCAAGGATTACATCGCGATCCCAAAGATCAACGGCTACCAGTCTCTTCATACGACTTTGGTCGGGCCCTTCGGCACCAACATCGAGTTTCAGATGCGCACGGAAGCCATGCATGTGGTGGCTGAGTCCGGCGTCGCCGCGCACTGGCTTTACAAGGCAAGCCCTGAAAGCGATGCCTCGCAAAACCTCGGGACGCAATGGCTGCAGTCGCTGCTCGACATCCAGCACGAAACAGTCGATGCCGCAGAGTTTTGGGACCACGTCAAAATTGATCTTTTCCCGGACGCTGTTTATGTGTTCACGCCAAAAAGCAAAATCATGGCGATGCCGCGCGGCGCAACCATTGTGGACTTCGCCTATGCCATTCACAGTGACATCGGGCACCGTGCGGTAGCCGCCAAAGTCAATGGCGAGCAAGTGCCGCTGCGCACCGAACTGCACAACGGCGATGTGATCGAGATCGTCACCACCCCGGTCTCGAGCCCCAACCCAGCTTGGCTGGGCTTTGTTCGAACGGGCAAAGCACGGTCGAAAATTCGGCATTACCTGAAGACCATGGCGCTCACTGAGTCGCAAGACTTGGGCGAGAAAATGTTGGCGCAGTCCCTGCGCGCAGAAGGCATTGACAAGCTGCCCGAGGACGACGAGAAAAATCGCGTTCTATGGGAAAAAATTCTGCGCTTCAGTGGCAATCGCTCACGTGCAGACTTGTTGACAGACGTCGGCCTTGGCAAACGCATTGCCAGCATCGTGGCCAAGCGCATCGTCGGGCTGCTGGGGGAAACCGGCGAAAAACCCAATGTGCTGTTGATGAGCCGCGAACGCTTTACCGAGCATGAGTCGGTTTCACAAGGCGCACTTCTGCTGGACGGCAGCGAAGGCGCCTCGATCCACTTTGCCAAGTGTTGCAAACCGATTCCAGGCGACAACGTCATGGGTTATCTGGGACGCGGCGAAGGCCTGATGGTGCACACTGAAGACTGCGCCGTGGCCAAGCGGCTGCTTCAGCGCGACAGCGAGCGCTTCATTGCCGTGGACTGGTCAGACGAGCCCGTTCGCGCATTCGAAACCGATTTACTGGTAACCGTTTCTAACGGCAAAGGCGTCTTGGCCCGCGTCGCTGCAGCCATGGCTTCAGCCGAGGCCGACATCACCCAAGTCGAGATCGAACAGGGCTCCGGACAAGATGCCACAGATCTGCGTTTCAGCGTTGCCGTCCGCGACCGTGTTCATCTGGCGGCCATCATGCGCAATGTGAAGCGCGCCGCCTCTGTGCTGCGCGTGCAAAGGGTCAAGTCAGGGATTTAGAGGGTGGCGTTGGATAGCTGACTGCCAGCACCTCCACCAGTTGCACGCCACTGGGCGTGACCAAGTTCACCTCATCACCGACGCGTGCCTTCAGCAGTGTGCGTGCTGCAGGCGACACCCAACTGATCTCGCCTGCTGAGCTGTCCGCTTCGTCAATCCCCATGATGGTCACGCGTTGCTCGGTTTTGCCATCCACCAGATAGCGCACAGTTGCGCCAAAAAAAACTTGATCTCCGCCATGATGAACGGAAGGGTCGGCAATCTCGGCGATCTCTAGCCGCTTTGTCAGAAAACGGATGCGGCGGTCAATTTCACGCAGGCGTTTTTTACCATAAATATAGTCACCGTTTTCTGATCGGTCGCCGTTGCTCGCAGCCCAGTGAACAATGTCCACAACCTTCGGTCGCTCGTTGTCGATGAGATCCAGCAACTCGGCTTTGAGGCGGGCGTACCCTGCAGGCGTGATGTAGTTTTTCCCGCCTCCCGGCAGCGGCGGCAGCGTCAGCTCTTCATCATCGGAATCAGTTTCTGGGGTGGCGGCTTTGCTCATGGGGTTGGCAGTGGCAACTGCGTTTCAAAAGAATGAGCTTACCGTGATTTAGAGCAATCAAAGCCTCAGCCGATTCGGGCATGATGTTTCAAAAATGAACCCGGAGCAACATGAAGCTGGCATTGCTGTCTGATATTCACGCCAACATCCAAGCCTTTGATGCGTGCCTGAGCCATGCCCACGCGCAAGGCGCGCAGCAGTTTGCCCTGTTGGGCGATTTGGTGGGCTACGGGGCCAACCCGCTGGAGGTGCTTGACCGCGTGCAAACATTGGCTGCTGGTGGTGCGCTGATCATCAAGGGCAACCACGATGAGATGGCGGTGACGCCACCGGCAGAAGTGGCGCATGTGGGCAGCAGCACCGCAGCATGGACCCACGCACAACTCTCCCCAGGCCAACACTCTTTTCTGGACCACTTGCCTTTGACCCTTCAGCAAGGCGCCGTTTTATTGGTCCACGCCAGCGTGAACGACCCTGAGCGGTGGCGTTACGTCACAGACGTACGCAGCGCCAGTGCGAGCTTGGACGCAGCGGCGGACAGACCCGAGGTGCGCTACGTCTTTGGCGGCCATGTGCATCATCAAACCCTTTATTACCGGGGCGCTGGTGCGGGCCTGATGCCATTCAAGCCAACGCCCGGCGTGGCCGTCCCGGTCCCCCGGCATCGTCACTGGTTGGCCACCGTCGGTTCAGTCGGGCAACCACGCGACGGCAATCCGCAAGCCATGTACGCGTTGTTTGACGCTGACAAAGCGCAACTCACGTTTCTACGCGTTTCCTACGACCACTATGCGGCGGCGGCGGCTATTCGTCGTGCTGGTTTGCCGGCGTATTTTGCAGACCGACTGGAGGCGGGGCAATGAAACTGCTTCAACCCAATGCCCAACTCGACGGTTTCACCATTGAGGAATGCATCCATTCTGGCGGCATGGCGCACATTTATCGGGTGCGCTACACCGAAGGCGCGCACGATCCCGGTTTCGCGCTGGCCATGAAAATACCGCGTATGACAGCTGGCGACGGCGCTGAAACGATCGTCAGCTTTGAGGTCGAACACCAGATCATGCAAGTACTTTCCGGCCCGCATGTGCCCCGCTTCGTCGCGGCGGGCGATCTGGAAAATGTGCCCTATCTGGTGATGGAATACGTGCCTGGACGCACACTGGCGCATTGGCTGGAAACCCCAGAGCGCCCTGATGCGGCTGAGATTGCCCGACTCGGCGCCGCCGTGGCGCAGGCCGCGCACAGTCTGCACCAGCAAAATACGGTGCACTTGGATTTGAAGCCCGCCAACGTGCTGATTCGCCCCGATGGCAGTGCCGTGCTGCTGGACTTCGGCTTGTCGTGCAACGCCCTGTATCCAGATTTGCTGGCCGAGCAGCTCCGCAAAGCGGTCGGTTCTCCGGCCTGGATTGCACCGGAACAAGTGGTCGGCGTTCGAGGTGATCCGCGCAGCGACATTTTTGCCATCGGCGTCATGCTCTACGAATTGGCCACTGGTGAGCTGCCGTTTGGTGCCCCGCAGACGCCCGGTGGTCTGCGTCAGCGCCTATGGATGGATCCGCCACCACCGCGCAAACTCAGACCCGATTTACCTGAGTGGCTACAAGAAATCATCTTGCGCTGCTTAGAGCCCGAGGCCGCCAAACGTTATCCATCGGCAGCGCATCTGGCGTTTGACCTGCGCCACCCGGAGCAGGTCACCGTGACCGCCTTGGGCCGCAACATAGCCGGGACTGGCTTTGGCACCCATTTCAAGCGCTGGCTCAAAGCGGCCGGTATGCATTACCAACCCAGCCCGCTACCGGCCCAAAAAATTGAAGAAGTGCCCATCATCATGGTCGCGATTCCACACAAGGATGTGAGCGACGCCACGCTCTACTCCTTGCGCCAGGCGGTAGCTCGCTCGCTCGGCACCCGACCGGGTGCACGTCTGGCCTGCGTGACAGTCATCTCGACAAACCAGACCAACAGCACCAGTGACGACAAAAGCGAAACCAGCGTGCACCGCCGCTACCTCACCAGTCTGCGCCAATGGGCGCTACCGCTGGACATGCCGGGCCACCAAACCTCCTACCATGTGCTCGAATCTGGCGATGTGGCGCAGGCGCTGCTCAACTACGCCACCGGCAACCAGGTCAGTTTGATCGTCATGGGTGCCGCCACCCACGGCATGAAGATGCAGCGCTTTGCCAACACCGTGCCCATCAAAGTCGCTATGGACGCGCCGTGTACCGTTATCTTGGTCAAGCAAGCTCTGCCGTTTGAACTGCTGATAGAGCAAGCCGCCAAACTGAAACCCATGTGGAACCGGGATTTAGACGCGCCTTTTTAAACGCCGCGAACGAACGCCGGAAACGAAAAAGCCTGCAACTTTCGTTGCAGGCTTTACGTTTGGTGCGGCTGGCAGGAATTGAACCCACGACCCCTTGGTTCGTAGCCAAGTACTCTATCCAACTGAGCTACAGCCGCTAAGCCTCGTATTCTAGCCTAAAGAACAGGGCGCCTCGGGAAAACGCGAAGAAAGCTTCATGCCCGAGAGCAGGGTGAATGTCACTCATGGCGAAAAGCATTGGTCCAATGTCAGTGACATCACTACAATCCCGCGAGTAAAACAGCCGAGAGGACACCGAAGAAGGGTCGATCCTGAAACTCAGAACTTCTCAGATGAAAAAACTGGTCTTTTGTGCCGATGACTTTGCTCTGCATGCTGCAGCCTCGGAAGGCATTGCAGCGCTTGCACAGAAGGGCTGCATCACGGCAACCAGTGTCATGGTGTTGTCACCCCGCTGGCCAACAGATGTCACTTGGCTACAACGCCTGAGAGGTCAGATCGACGTTGGACTGCACTTGGACTGGACCAGCGAATTCGCGCTCAATGCCGGCCACGGCATGACCCTCCCGCGCACCATGTTGTCGGCTTGGTTAAAAAAAATAAAACCCGCGCAAGCCAAGCCGGTGATCGAGCGCCAATTGAGTGACTTTGAGCATGTCTGGCAGGCGCCACCCGACCATGTCGATGGGCACCAGCACGTGCAGCAATTCCCGGGTATTCGGGAAGCGTTGGTGCAGGTGCTTGCTGAACGCTATGGCAGCACCAGCACGCGGCCTTATGTGCGGATTTCCCAGTTACCGCCCTTGCAAGTCGACTTCAAAGCCCGCGTCATTGCGGCCATGGGCGCAGAACCGCTGCGCCGTTTGGCCAGCCTCCATGGCGTGTCTTGTGCGCCGGCACTCTCTGGCGTGTACGACTTTGAGGACGGGCCTATCAGCTACGCACAGCGGATGAACGGCTGGCTCCGAACCAGCCCCGAAGGCACCCTGTTGATGTGCCACCCCGCACAAAGCGTTCAAGCCGGTGACTCCATTGGCCAGGCCCGACTGCGGGAATACCGCTACTTGGACGGGGCAGATTTTCAAAAACAACTCAAAGCCCGCGACATCCAACTGGTTCGCGGCTCTAGCCTGTACAAAGAATAAGAATGAATCACGCGGAAAAGCCAGAACCGGCCTCACCTTCACCGTCCTCCTCTTGGATTCTTCTTCTCACGCTATGGGGCGTGTTGCTGCTGCTGGCAGCTTGGCGCCCCTTGGCACTGCCGGACGAAGGCCGCTACGGCGAGATTGGCCGATGGATGCTGGTCTCTGGCGATTGGCTGACGCCGCGTCTGAATGGCATTCCCTTTTTTCACAAACCGCCTTACCTTTACTGGCTTGAGGCTATCTCTGTCAGCATCTTCGGCGCTCATGCTTGGGCCGTGCGTTTGGTGCCGGCCCTGCATGCGGGGCTGATGCTGACGTCCTTGTACCTCGCGTCAAAGCACATCGGCGGCGAGCGCTTGGCGCAGCGCGCAACACTGATGCTGGGATGCAGCTTGTCGTTTTTGATCGGCGGGCAATACATCAACCACGACATGCTGGTGGCCTGCTGGATCAGCATTGCCCTCTGGTGTTTTGCCGCGTCGTTCCTGCAGGGCGAACGGCCCGATGTGCGCTTGGCACTGATCGGTTTTGCGGCCTGCGCCTTGGGCGTTCTCAGCAAAGGCATGATTGGCTTTGCCCTGCCCGGGCTGGTCTTGTTCATCTGGCTGATCTGGACGCATCAACTGCACAAAATCGTACGACTCCCATGGCTGCGCGGGCTGGCGCTGTTTGGCGTGCTGGCCCTGCCGTGGTTTGTGCTGGCGCATCAGCAGTTCCCCTCCATGCTGGACTACATGTTTGGCACACAGCAGGTCAGTCGCTTCACTGGCACGACCTTCAACAACGCCAGAGCCTGGTGGTTCTACCTCGCTTGCCTGCTTCTGCTTTTGTTTCCTTGGGCCTTCTTCGTTCGCCCTACGCCCTACGCAGCACTGGACACACGCGGGAAAGCCTGGCTTGCTTTGCTGTGGATCTGGGTCGTGGCCATCGTCGGGTTTTTCTCGATCCCCGCGTCCAAGCTGATCGGTTACGTGCTGCCAGTCATGCCCCCCTTGGCGCTGCTCGCGGCTATTGGCTACGGTGAGTGGATGAAAAACCGGCCGACCATGAGCCGTCGCGTGTTGCCAGCCTTGGCGCTGCTAGCCGTGCTGATCGCTATGGGCGCCACGTTGGTGACCGGGCGGTTCAGCCTGAAGCAAGCCACCGTCGACGTGGCCCAAACTTTGGCCTGCAGAGCATCCCCGAGCGACACGGTCTATGCGCTCGGTGGGTTCCCCTACGATTTGCCTTTTTACACAGGCGCAAAAAAGCCGATGGTGATCATTCAGGACTGGGATAAATCACGCCTGAATGCGGGCGACAGCTGGCAACGCGAACTCTTTGAAGGGGCTGATTTCGATGTTCCTGCAGGCCGCACCTTACAAGAGCCCGAGGTGCTAAAAGCTGCACAGCAGCGCCCAGGCAACTGGTTGCTGCTCCCAACCGCCATGGCAGCAGAAGAACGCCCAATAGGCTGGGTGCTGGTGCAGGCAGGCGCTAGCTGGACGCTGCTGCGATCAACGAGCGAAAGCCCAGAAACGACTCAGCACAAAAGTTTGTCCGGCTGCAAGCACTAAGGCCAACAGCAAGGCAGCCATGCTTGACCAGCCAAAGCCGCGAAGCAGCAGCATGAAAACCAGTTCGTTGCAGATAAAACCGGCAACGGCAGTCACCGAGAAACGCCGAAGGCTCTGCAGCAGACTGATCGTCGTGTCCTGAAAACTCAGCAGGCGATGACCGAAAAAGCTGACAAAGAAAGCCACAGAAAACCCGATTGCGTTGGCCAGTTCCGGCAACATCCAATCTTTGGCCAGCGCAAACGCCAGCACATGCGTCAGCGCAGCACTGGCGCCAACCACCAAAAACCACAGACCGACCCGCTTCGACGTCATAGACCCGTCTTACAGCAAGGGCGTGTCGACAGACTGATCGACACGCGCCGGTAGCCCCACACCGTCGCGTTGACGCACCAGAAATGTCGGACGTTGTTTCACCTCTTCATAAATGCGGCCGACATATTCGGCCACCACGCCAATGCCCAGCATTTGAACGCCGCTCAAAAACATCGTGCTGACCATGATGGTGGCGTAACCCGGCACCTCGATGCCCCAGGCGAAATATTCAAAAGTTATCCACACGCCATAGGCAATAGACAAGAAGGCCATCATCAGCCCAAGCAAAGCCAACAAGCGCAGCGGTGCGATGGAAAATGCGGTGAAACCAGTCAGGGCCAATTTCACGGATCCCATCAGTCCAAAATTGCTTTTGCCTTCTTGACGTAGCAGGGGTTCGTAATCAATCGCAATACTCGGGAAACCCACCCATGCGTAAAGCCCCTTCATGAAGCGATTGCGCTCCGGCAACTCATTCAACGCATTCACCACCGCGCGGTCCATCAACCTGAAGTCGCCTGCGTGGGCTGGAATTTTCACCCGGTTGCCAAAGTTCACCAACTCATAAAAAACGCCTGTGAGATGCCGCTGCAAAGGCGTCTGATCGAGACGGGAGCGGCGCACGGCATAGACCACATCGATGCCCTTGCGCCATTGCGCCAGCATCTCGGGAATGAGCGTCACAGGGTGCTGGCCATCGGCATCCATCAGGACCACAACGTCACCGCGCGTGGCCTGTAAACCGGCCGTCAAAGCACTTTCCTTGCCGAAATTGCGCGTCAGCTCCAACACCACAACCTCAGGATGAATTTCGCTCAAACGGCGTGCCACCTTCAGCGTGTCATCGCGGCTGCCATCGTCAATGATGATCAGTTCGACCGCCGAGAAAAGACCGCGCAAGGCCTGCAATATGTCGGGGACCACATTGGGCAGATTGCCGGCCTCATTGAAAGCGGGTAACACGCAGGAAACCGTTGGCGTTTGTACGAGTCGAGAAGTCATAGGTCGACATCATGCCAAATAAATTTGTCGTTATTGAACAAATCTGTTGCGGCCGGTCGCAATCATCTGCATTCAACCGGTCTTTTGAGACTTTCCATGTAGCAGCCCTCAGCCCAAATCACTCAGGCCGTGTCTGGAGCCTCGTAAAACTTGACCGTGTTTCGTCCAGCATCTTTGGCTTGGTACATCGCCTTGTCGGCCCACGTGAGGATGTCTTCCTCGCTGGCTTCATGGCCACCGTAAGTCACGACACCGATGCTGGCCGTGCAGCGATGCTCAATCGTCGTGTCCGGCTTGCCCTTGGTCTTGAGTGGGAACCGGTAAGGCTCGGCCAGTTTGACGCGAATTTTCTCAGCGACGATTTTGGCCTGTGACGCCGATTCAGCTTTGTCCAAACCAAAGTCACTCAGCAACACCACAAACTCATCACCGCCAAAGCGCGAGACGGTGTCAATCGATCGAACACACGATTTCATTCTTGTCGCGACTTCAATCAACAACTGGTCGCCCATCTTGTGCCCGTGCAAGTCGTTGAGTGGCTTGAAGTTGTCCAAGTCGACAAACATCAAGGCACCATACCGATTGCTGCGCTTGACGGCGGCCATGTCGTGAATGAGGCGGTCGACCAACAAACGGCGGTTCGGCAACTGCGTTAACTCGTCATAGAACGCCAACTCGCGCACTTGATCTTGCAACTTTTTTCGCTCGGTTTCATCGCGGTTGCTGCCTCGAAAACCATTCGGCTTTCCAGCCGCATCAAAGACCGGGCGACACACATGGGAGATCCATCGGGTCAGCCCCGTTTTGGTCACAATGCGAAAAAACAGTGGCTCGGGAATGCCCAAGTCAGACAACTGATGCTCGTGGCCGATGTAAAGCGATTGATCATCCGCATGAATAATTTTCGTCATCAGTTCGGGGGTTTTGTAAAACTCTGCCGCTGTGTACCCTGTAAGCTCCAGACATGAGGGTGATGTGTACCGCAATGATCCATCCGGTAAGACCCAATACCCCCAGTCGGAGGTGTAGTCCAATACCGTGCGGTAACGAAACTCTGCCTCGCGAACGGCTATTTCTGCCCGCTTTTGCTCGGTGATGTCCTGCACAATGCCGACCATGCGCCGCCCAACGCCATCAGCGCCATTTTGTTGTTCTCCGACGGCCCAAATCCAACGCACATCACCATCAGTCCGGCGAATACGACATTGAAAATCCCACGGTTTCTGCTCATTCACCGCTTGCGTGAATTTTTGGTCGACCTCTACGCGATCCGATAGCAGAACATGCTGCAAAAACATCTCGTAAGTCCAAGTTGGCAGCATTTCTTTGTAGCCAAATATCCGGTCGTGCTCGAGTGACCGGCTTGATGAGTGGTCGAGAAGGTCAAGCTCCCAAGCACCTGTATGCGTTTTTTCGAGTGCGAAATTTACCCTTGACGCGACATCGTGCAACTGTTTTTCCAATCGCTTTTTCTCAGTCACATCGTGCGCGATGACCAGCACGCTGATTGGGCTTCCGGCTTCGTCGCGAACGACTCTCGCATTGCAAAGCACATCGTGCGTTTTCCCCGACGCATGAAGAATTTCCATGGGGCAATCATTTAAGAAGCCTTGCGTCAAGACCTGCTGGCACCTGTCTTGCGCCAGAGCCGGATTGGTGAAATAGTCTTTGAAGACACTCCCCTTTAAAGCCGTACTGGTCTTGCCAGTCATGACGATGGCCGCCGTGTTGCTGTCCACGATCTTGCCCTCAGCATCGACGGTGAAGAAAGGATCGGGGGTGATCTCAATCAAATGATGGAAATATTGAGACGACAAACGCTCAGCAGCCGACCACGGCTGACGTCGTTCAACGCCTTGTTGTTGCAGGGTCATGGGTTACCCCCCCCCCGTCCATCCACCACAGAGCCGCGATTGACTGCCGCCCACAAGCTTGCGATTAATTTTTCCGATCTCAAAAGGTAACTCATGCAGGCACCTTTCCAACTTTTGAAACGACTGCTGTAAAGCTCACAGCCATTGAGTTGATTGAATAGGAAAGTCGTGGCGGGCAGTCGCCCACGTGCTGATGAAACGCGTCATACAAAGTCGATTGCTGACTGACTCATCCAGAATTTGTTGATGAGTGCTATTTCTCCGAACTTCTAGTAACTTTCAACTCGCAAGGCGCGTCCGTGGGCAGGGAGAAGCCAACTCTGGCAGCCACTACAGCGCCAAGGAAGGCCGTATCAAGCGCACCTACAAGGACACGCCACCCGCGTGCTCGATTGCCTTGCGGAATCGCTGAAGGTGGCCTTTGGGATTGCAGGGATGCGGCTGGTTGAGTTAGAGAAAAAAGATGTCGAGTTCATTAAAACGCCAGAGGCGCGTGGACACAAAGAGTCTGAAGCCATAAGAGCGTTGACTAGTAATTCAAAAATTATCCAAGATGCCCACACCGCTTTTCCAAGTGAAACTTGATTGCTAATAGTTTGCAAAATTTATCGTAGACTTTTTTGAGAATTTCTTCCGCATCATATTTTTTGCTATATTTATGCCACCGTATAAATGGCTCGAATCGGGCCGAACAAAAGAAGCGGGCGCTATCGATGGATAGCCGCCTTCAAACGATTCAAACCAAAGCCTCGATGCACATCGCCTCGAGGCTTTTTTGTTTCCGAACCGGACTACGTCCATCCGTACATGACTTGCCCATGCAGCCATGGGTGGGTTGTGAACGACGGGGGTGGGGGGCAGGAAAAGTCTACGCCCAAGCGTCGGAAACCGACAGGTTATGAGCGTGTGCACAAAGTCGAAACGTGAACAGGGTATTTATTAACTTGGAGACCAAAAATGATTTCTGGCAGAAAACCAAAACCGACAGCCCTTAGATTGCTAACGGGAAACCTCGGCGGGCGAAAGCTCAATCCGAATGAAGCCAAGCCAGACCTCGCGCAGCCAACGCCGCCCGACTTCCTCAACAACCACGCCAAGGTCGAATGGGGTCGTATCGTCGGCACGTTGTTCCGTGCAGGGTTGATGACTGAATTGGACAGCAGTGTCCTCGCCGCCTATTGCCAATCCTATGGCCGATGGGTGCAAGCTGAGCGCGCCCTTGCGCGAATGGCCGAAGCACAAGCCGACTCAGACCACGCGCTGACCATCGTGACACACAACGGCACGGCAATGCAAAACCCACTGATAGGAATTGCAAACAAAGCAAAGGCCGACATGGTGCGCTTTGCGCTGGAGTTCGGAATGACCCCGTCTGCACGATCAAGAATGAGCGCGAGTCCAAATGAAGTGGCTGACGACCTCACCAGAGAATTCTTTGGAAGTCCCACACGCTGAATTTTTCGGAAAGGTTTTTTTGAAATTTGAATGCAGGGGCTTGAACGTGCTCTCGATTTTGAGAGCAGGTAAATTGGTGATCAGCGAGATCTATGATCGCAGCCCATAACTGATGACGGTAATGCCCAAGAGTTTTCTCACCATTGGGTCGGTCGACTTCACCGCATCTCAGAATTTTATTGGTGATGCTCGTGAACGCACTGTCCAGATCCACTGCGTCTTCAGTTCAGCCGTGTTAAATTTTTCTTTTTCAATCATTTAAATGTTGTTGTCAGCCGCATGGGAACTTCAATCACATCGGCGTTATCAATGCTGTGGCCTCGCACGTTGGCGCACAACCTCGCAAGCTCACGCAGCGCGGCCTGTTCGGAGCGCTTGGCGGCAGTGAGGCATTGCCGTAACTCAATGGGTGGGCCACCAAAGCCCATGCTCTGTTTTTGCGCCAGTTGATAGCGGCGTTGTTCAGCACCGATTTCAAGGCGGCGAGCACGGGCGGTATGCCAGCGAAGGGCCGCTGCGTAAATTTTTAAGTCACCCATTACGTCTATCCTTTGATTTCTTTTAGTTCACGCAGCAAATCGCGCGGGTCAAGCGCACTGAACCTCACGCCACCGGCTCGATTCATGCGTTCAAGGAGCACCGTCTGCTCTGACCGTAGTCGTCCGGTCGGGCTTTTTACTTTCACGGCCAAAAACCTGCAATCGCTTAACTGTCCCAGTACATCAGCACAACCAGTCCAGCCAAACCGGATAAAGCGGCTTCCTTTCTGTCATTGCAACCCCGCCGAAAAAATCTCCTCTTCCCCTCCCCTATATATAGGGGGAGGAGGATTTCGGCGTCGAACTTCTCCGAAAACGGAGAAAACGGAGGATTTCGGCGTTTCATGCTGTCCATAACAAACCGTCATTCAAGCCAAGAACACCACGCGAAACCAGCCCCGTAATTGCATCTCTGGCGCGTGAAGTTCGTTTGTCACTGGCGCAGGTTAGGGCTGCACCACCACGATTAACAGCGGCTTCCAGTTCAATGCAAGGGCGCATCGCTGGCGCGCCTGCTTTGCCAGATATGCCGTCTTTGAACATGCTGCGAATGGCCTCGTAAACCAGCTTTTGATTTCCGCCTTGGGGCACTTTCACCCGCTTCACATCATCAGCCCGTGTATTGGCTTGCACCGTGCAACTTGTCACAGGCTCGTCGTACTCGTCGACACCCAGAGTTTCAACTTTCAGCCTAAATGGTTGGACGTCACCGTCTGCGCCATCCTTTGATTTCTCAATCTCCCATTCACGGTTATCACCAACGCGCGAGACTTTCACCGCAGCGTCGAGTGCGGCGAATAAGCTGCTGTGACCACGCAATCCTTTGGTTGGGTCTTTGCCGGTGTGGTGAACCAAAACCACCAGCCCACCGATGAGGCTTTGCAGCAGCTTGGCGGCACTCAAAATCTCGCCCATGTCCTTGCTGGAGTTTTCGTCCGCAGTCGGGGCGGCTCTGTTGAGTGTGTCGATAAAGACCACTGCACCAGCTGGAACCACTGATGCAAGGTCGGCCAAGTCTTTCGGCTCGGTCAGCTTAAACGGTTGCATCATCATCAACAAACCATCCGGCAGTTTGCGGCCTTTCCCAGCCTCCCATGCTTGGGCGCGTAGCTTGAAGCCTGCTTCCCCTTCCAGCGCGGCATACACCACTGGTGCAGCTTCCACTCGGTAACCGAACCAACGTGAACCTTCAGCAATCGCAGCCGCCATATCCATTGCCAAGAATGATTTACCGCTGGCGCTCGGGCCATAAAGTCCGGCTAAGCCATCAGCAGGCAACACGCCGCGCACACGCCAATTAAGCGGAGGCAAGTCGCGTAGGTCTTCACCGTTCAGCAGCTTGTAACGTGGCTCCGGTTTGGGCGGCTCTTTTGCTGCTTCCAAAATCGCAGCCAGTACTTCTAGTCCGTCACGCTGTCCAAGATCGTTAGCGTCGAAGTTGTTTGCCTCACCGGACGGCATGAATGCAATGGCTGCGCGCACATCTGCAGCAATTTTTTCCGCTTCCGCTTCCTTGCCAGAGTCTGGCCACAAAATCAGCTTGATGACGGGGTCTCGCTTTCTCATGGCCTCAGCAATTCTTCGCACATTGCCCCAGCCAAAGCAGACTACGGCGCGTTGTCCGGTTGCTTGCCAGACAGCCCACGCAGCGCCTATACCTTCGCACAAATGAGCAGAGTCATCAGTTGGGCCAACGCTGAAAGTTGCACCGGCAATGCTTGCATCCGGTAAGTTAAGTTTCTTGCCCGCACCGGTCGGCGGAATAAATTGGGCGGTCTGCATTTCACCGTCTGCCGCGTAAGCTGGAACCATCAAATACCCCGCCATGCTCTTTCCTGCAATACGCAGGCTGTCACCAGTGGGCACCACGCGCAGTGCATCTAATGGCACTCCCGCGGCACGCTTTACAACGATGTAGCCATGCTCGTTGGTTGCAGCGTCACAGCGACTCCATATGTCGGCAGCAGCCATGCCTTGTGCGGGTTTGTGCGGCGGCTCAATTGGGCGGCTTGGTGCTTGGCTTGCTTTGCCCTCTGTCCAGCCTTGTTCGCGTGCCATTTGGTACAGCGTTCCAGCTCCGATCCCACCTTCTTTTTTAAGGCTTTTCCACATGTTGCGGCAGTCGGCGGCGTTGTAGTTGGCCGCTTGGGAACTCCAATTGTCGAAGGTCACAATGTCACCATCAGCGGCGTGAAATGCCATGCCAACTTTGACCCATTCATCGCGGGACAGGTCGGGCGGAATTGCGTGAAGCGCATCAGCGGCGCGTGCTGTTTCGTTAAGCATTCGATCCTCCGATCTGCGATAGAAACGCAGCCACATCATGCAAATGTGTGAAGTACCGAGCTTGCCCCCACCGCTCAACGATGTAGGTGCTTGGGCCATCATCGGTGGGGAAGTTTCGCTGTAGAACGTGTCCAAGCATGGCAAATCTCGCTTGAAGGGTCGCGTAGTTTTGGGGTGTGATCTCAGCAGATTGAAAGTTCACGGGCAGGCTCACGCCCGACGGTAAGTCGCTATTAATCATGTTGCGGCCCCGCTTAGAGTGAAGCGATCAAGCTTTGGATATCAGAGGTGCGCCAAGCAACGCTGCGAGGCCCAAGGCGCACGGGGGCAGGGAAGCGGCCATCTTTTACCCCTTGATACCAACCGGAGCGACTGATGGGGAAGTTGGCCAGCACAGTTGGCAAGCGCCATAGGCTTGTTCCGTCGGGGTTGGCATTTAACGCTGATGCGCTTTGAATTTTTGACATGAGATCTTTCTCAAACAACGTTTAAAAAAGCTCATCGCAGGGCTGTTTACGTCCGGTTGTATCTGGCCGAGACTGTAAAAATTCTCATAAAAATCTTTACAGCATCCAAAAAACCGCATATAAACTTAGACTTGAAGCGTTCCACAACTCTTCTGGCCTACGTGCCCAAAGAACCTCTTTCGCCTTGCAGGGCGTCTGGGGTTCTTTGCTTTGAGCTACCCGAACATCCATCTGGCATTTTTTGTAGCTGATTGGATGCTCGTCAACACTATATCTAGTGTCAGAATTTAATTCAAGCACTACATGTAGTGGTTTCGGTTGCTGTCTTAGCGGACATGACGAGAGCGTTTAACAGTTGGAACGACACGAGGGCAGTGGTTGAAATTTCTGGTTGCAGGCCGTTATTTCTACCCATCGGTTGCGTTGACCAAATGGTGTTGGCGCCGTGCTGACAGAGTGTCAGACGCTAGCGGCCCGCAGCACCAAAACGTTATTGGGTTTGTTCGACAGCAAATCGAGCCTATCGCCCCAAAGTTTCCATGCCTCACGCATTGGCCCCTCGTATTGCGCCCGTTGGTAGATGCGCTTCATCTTGTTTTCTTCCGTGTGGTTCAGACACTTTTCGATCACGTCTGGCAGTGCGCCCAATGTCGCCATCTCAGAAGCGCCCGTGCGCCGCAAATCGTGTGGTCGCCACTGACCACCGGCAAGCGCTAGTGCATCAATCAGCTTTGTTCTGCCGCCCAATTGCCCACCAGCTTCGCGCTGACGGTCGGCGACTTGTTTCGTTACCGTCTTGGGGTCGATTGCGCCATTGAGTTTTGCGTTTGGAAATATCCACTCTGTCGCGCCCGTAACGGCATATAAACGCTCCAATTGCCGCAGGGCGAAATCACTAAGCCATACCGTGTGAGCTTTGCCATTTTTTGTAATTGGCAGAACCCATTGACGACGCTCAAAATCAACATTCTCCCAACGTGCTGCCAGTGTTTCGCCGATGCGTGTAATGGTCGCCAGTTGAAGGAGGAGGGCGCATTGCGATGTTTCGGCCATGCCTGCCGCTTGTATCTTGTTCAAGAACACCATTAATTCAGCCTCACTTAGCACCCGATCCCGTTCACCGTCGGGGCCTATTTTGGCTTTCTTGATGCGCGCTGTGGGGTCAGCCTCGAGATAATCCCGATCCATTGCAAAGCCGAACATTTGACGCAAGTCCGATAACACTCGTTTTGTCATCCGCACTACGTTGCGCTGCATCATTGTGTCTACGATATTTTGGATATGCGATTTCTTCACGTCGGCCACTGCCATATCGCCGATCAGCGGGAAAACATCACGATCAAATGCGCGACGCGCTTCGAGCCCACCATCACTTCGGTTTTTGAGCTCTATGCCACTCCAGAACTCGAACAGCGCCTTCACGGTCAATCTGGCCTGTTTCTCTGAAAGTACTTCAAGACGATCAAGCTGGAGTGCTTGCGCCTCGACCGCGTCAGCTTCAATCTTGAGTCTCTCAGTTGCACTGCGTTCGATGGGGTCGACGCCAGCTTTGTACTCGACCGCCAGTGCTTCGCGTTTAGCGCGCAGCGCCTGCAAGGACAAACCGCCTTTATCTTTCCAAGTGCCGACGGACATTTCACGCTTCTTGTCACCGACGCGGTAGCGCCACACCACATAGACGCTGACCAAACCGTCAGAACCTGCTCTGACAGTTCCGTAAAGAGAATTTCCCATGCTGATGCGCCGACCGCTATCGGAAGCGCGCAGCGCCTGCAACTCTTTGACCGTTATCGCTGCCATCTTGCCCCCCTTGTCAATTTACCCACCCATTTACCCACCCAAAACTACTGGCTTTGAGTGTACCTGCTAAGACTTTGCTGGACTTCGATATATTGCATATACATCATAAGTCATTGAATTTAAACAGTATTTAATGACTTTCTGGATAACGTTGGAATATGCTGGATATGCAAAAGGTTGCATGGGGTGCAAGGGGTCGAAGGTTCGAATCCTTTCACACCGACCAGCTGACAGTACAAAGGCCTTCAAGGAGCGATTCTTAAGGGCCTTTTTCATTGGTTCATTGCTTGCTGTGAATGCAGTAGCGTTCGAGGCAACACATTGAC
>CANCLK010000035.1 GCA_947378785.1 Comamonadaceae bacterium | reverse complement strand
CACACGGCCTTGCCCTGACAAGCCCTGCGTCAAAGCGTCGACCAGCACCGCCATGCCGTAACCCTTGTGGCCGTGGTCAAAGCCACCGACAGGCAACAGCGAACCGCCCCCACTGATCACCGCGTTCGGGTCATCGCTGGGTTGGCCGTTCGCATCCATCGCCCATTGAGCGGGAAAGCGTTCGCCTCGCGCCACCAATTGACGAGCGCTATTGAGCGTCGTGATGGAAGAACTGATATCAAGCAAAACCGGATCACCATGCGTCGGGATGCCAGCAGCAATCGGGTTGGGTGAGAACAACGGCTCGGTGCCACCAAACGGCGCCACGCCCCTGGCGGCCGGAGACGAACAGATCAGCTGCACCAACAAGCCGCGCTCCGTCAGGCGTGGCAGGTACACCGCGAGGGCTCCGGTGTGATGGCTATTTGAAATCACCACCGTCACCACGCCGTGCTGTTCAACACGCTCCAAAGCCGTTTCTATCGCTCGAGAGATCAGCCACGATCCCGGCAAGCGCTGGCCGTCCCAAGTGACGCATGCACCCCGGTCATTGACCAAGCGCATCTCACCATGAATGCTCATCACACCGCTTTTTACCGCCTCCAGATACCAAGTTACCAACGCCAGACCGTGGGTGCTGTGGCCCATGCTGTCCGCCGTGATCAGAGAGTCCGCAATCGCCTCAGCCTTGTCCGTATCCATGCCAGTAGAACGGAACAGCGCGCCAATGAAACTTGTGAGTCCAGGTAATGCATAACGCGGCAAAATATCCATATTGCTTTTCATGTGGTTGAGCATTGCTGTGTTGGTAGACAATTTGACTTTGGCACTGACAGGATCGTAACCCGACTGCAGACATTCATCGGCACAGCTGATGAGCTTCTCGGGCTGTCCTTTCCCACAGATAAAGCAAGGATCAACACGCTGTAAAGCAGGGTTTTGCCAGCTAGTCCTCCAGTTCGCCCTAGCGATGAGGTAAATTCAGCCCTAAGTTTCCCTATGACCGTCAAAATCATCCCCATCGCGGACATCCGCTACGCCAGCCGCGTGCCCCACGTGCCGGCAGAGATCCAAACGCCCAGCGGCCTGTTGGCGGACACCTTGAGCAGACCGCTGCGCGACTTGCGCATCAGCGTGACGGACCGCTGCAACTTTCGTTGCAGCTATTGCATGCCGCGCGAGGTCTTCAACAAGGATTACGCCTTCCTGCCGCAAACCTCGCTCCTCAGCTTCGAGGAAATCACACGTTTGGCGCGCATATTTGTAGCGCACGGCGTCGAAAAAATTCGCCTGACGGGTGGTGAGCCGCTGCTGCGCAAACACCTCGAAGTGCTGATCGAAATGCTGGCCAAGATCAAAACGACCAGCGGTCAACCACTGGACATCACGTTGACAACCAACGCCTCGTTGCTAGCCAAAAAAGCCCAAAGCTTGAAAGACGCCGGTCTGCAGCGCGTGACCGTCAGCCTAGACGGGCTGGACGACGCAGTTTTCAGGCGCATGAACGACGTCGATTTTCCGGTCGCCGATGTGCTCAAGGGCATTGAAGCAGCGCAGCGTGTTGGCTTAGCGCCGATCAAGGTCAACATGGTCGTCAAGCGCGGCACCAACGATGCCGAAATCTTGCCCATGGCGCGCCACTTTCGCAACTCCGGTGTGGTGCTTCGGTTCATCGAGTACATGGACGTTGGTGCCACCAACGGCTGGCGCATGGACGAAGTGCTGCCCTCAGCCCAAGTGATTGAACGACTGCAAACTGAGTTCCCCCTGCTGGCCGTGAACCCCAACTACGCCGGCGAAACCGCCGAGCGCTGGCGCTACGCCGACGGCGGCGGCGAAGTTGGTGTCATCAGCAGCGTGACGCATGCTTTTTGCGGCGACTGCAACCGCGCCCGACTGTCGACCGAGGGCAAACTCTTTTTATGTCTGTTCGCCAGCCAAGGCCAGGACTTGCGCGCCTTGCTGCGCGGTGACTTTTCAGACGAACAAATCGGCGGCGCCGTCGGCCACATCTGGCAATCGCGTACCGATCGCTATTCAGAAATGCGCGCAGCCCTGCCCGCAGACGCTTCGCCACCGGACACCGGACGGCGGGTTGAGATGAGTTACATCGGCGGATAACAAGTTAACAACACATGATTGATATTTCAGAAATTACCGGGGTCATCTTGGCTGGTGGGCGCGGCTCGCGCATGGGCGGCGTCGACAAAGGATTGCAAAACTTCAACGATGTGCCGCTGGCTTTGCACACACAATTGCGGCTGAGTCCGCAGGTCGGTGAACTTCTCATCAATGCCAACCGGAATCTCGCAGCGTACGAGTCTTTTGGTGTGCCGGTCTGGCCAGATGCAACGAGCCTGGGCGACTTCGCCGGACCGTTGGCGGGCTTCTTGACCGGCCTGGAACGCAGCGAAACCGCTTTTATGCTGACGGTGCCCTGCGACACGCCGCTGTTTCCGCACGACCTCGTGGCGCGCCTGGCGGCTGCTCTGGAAGCTGAAGACGCCGAGATTGCGATGGCGGCGGCACGCGAAGAAGATGGCCAGCTTCGGCCGCAGCCCGTGTTTTGCCTGATGCGCGCCGAACTGCTCGAAAGCGTGGTTCGGTTCACCCACGGCGGTGGCCGCAAAATAGACGCATGGACAGCGCTGCACAAAACCGTGCTGGTGCCGTTTGACCTGCCCGGCGACGACCCGAAAGCATTTTTCAACGCCAACACGCTGGCCGAGTTGCACCAGCTCGAAAGCCGCTGAGCAGCTTCCACCCCTTCCCCTCTTTATTCCAGGCCCATGAAAACCATTGCGCAGATTGCAGCCGAGTTGCAGGGCTACGACCCTCAGGCGCTGCCCGCCAACGCCGTGCTGGATTTTTTGCAGCGGCTGGTGACACCCGTGTCCGAGAGCACCGACCGACCGCTGTTTGATGCGCTGGGTAAAGTGCTGTCTGCCGATGTCATTTCCCCAATGGACGTGCCGCCGCACGACAACTCGGCGATGGACGGCTATGCCTTTGATGGCAGCCAGTTGCAAGCAGATGTCCCACTGAAACTCAAAGTCGTTGGCACGGCGCTGGCGGGCAAAGCCTGGGTCGGCACGGCAGGTCCGGGTGACTGCGTGAAGATCATGACCGGGGCCATCATGCCGGCAGGCTTTGACACCGTGGTACCGCAAGAAATAGTCACACACTCGGATGGTGAGACCTCATTCATCGTCATCCCGCCAAGCATGCTCAAGCCCGGTGACAACCGGCGTCTGCGAGGCGAAGACTTGGCGCAGGGCCACCCGGCACTTCTCAAAGGCCAAGTCATCACACCGGCCCGGCTCGGCCTGGCCGCATCGCTGGGATTGCCTAGCCTGCCTTGCTGGCGGCCGCTTCGCGTGGCTTATTTTTCGACTGGCGACGAGATTCTGTCGCTGGGTGAGGCACCACGTGAAGGCGCGGTCTACGACAGCAACCGCTACACCACCTTCGGCCTGCTGAAGCGGCTTGGATGCGAGGTGATCGACATGGGGGTGGTCAAAGACGACCCCGCCCTGCTGGAAGCCGCCTTCCGCTCTGCGGCGGCACAGGCCGACGCCATCATCACCAGTGGTGGCGTCAGTGTGGGTGAAGCTGACTACACCAAAGCCATGATGAAAAAGCTCGGCGATGTGGCCTTCTGGCGCATCGCCATGCGACCCGGTCGGCCCATGGCCGTTGGCCGCATAGCTGCTGAAGAAAGTCAAAAAACGGGAGCGGTACTGTTCGGTCTGCCAGGCAACCCGGTGGCCGTGATGGTGACTTTTTTGGCCTTTGTGCGGCCAGCCTTGCTGCAGATGATGGGTTGTACTGACACGGCGCCGCCACTGCTCAAAGCCCACAGCCAAGAGCCGATCCGTAAAAAGGCCGGTCGCACCGAATACCAGCGTGGCTGGGTGTCAAACGCTGCAGATGGCTCGCTTCAAGTGCGCACCACGGGCAACCAAGGCTCAGGCGTTTTGAGCTCGATGGCCGAAGCCAACGGCCTCATCATGCTGCACCACAGCCAAGGCAACGTCGCTGTTGGCGACCTGCTGGACGTGATGATGTTTGACGGCGCGATTTAATCGCGCCGCCCCAACCACGGATTACCTGGAGACGAACTCTGGCAAAGCGCCGTTTGGCATAGCTCTGTCACTGGGGCCCTAAGCAAAACTCAGACAACCTGATCGCCGCGTTAATAAAGGCGATGTAAATTAAAGTGAAATGCCCACAAAAGTCGGACTCGTTCCCATTTTTTTCGGTCTTGGGCAAAGCTTAACCATTAAAATAAAATGGTTTGTCGCAGCCTGCTGCGTAAAACGCCGACCTGTGAACTGCGGATCCAGGCCCACTACGTACCGCGAGACCTGAGTTTTTTATGAACAGCTCTTATTATTCGTTGGCCTTGAGCGTTGCTGTAATCTGCCTAGGATTACCCGGCTGTGGCGACAAAAAATCGATCGAAAATGCGCCGCCTAACGCTGCCACAAAGGCATCTACACAGGCCTCCACACAGAGCGCTGCGCCGAGTGTCGCGGGAGCTTCTACACCAACGCCAACTCCGAGCGGCCCCCCGATTTCGGTGACGACGGTCAGAGCCGAAATAAGGGACATGGCGATCAGCCTCAAAGCCAGCGGCAGTGTGTTCCCCTTGGCCAGCGTGGACATCAAAGCTCAGACAAATTCCGTGGTGACCAAGCTGCACATACGTGACGGCGAGTTTGTCCGCGTCGGACAGCCTTTGTTCAGTTTGGATATGCGTGCCGATGAAGCCAACTTGGCAAAGGCCCGCGCACAGTTAACCAAAGACCAAGCAACCGTGGCAGATGCGCAACGCCAACATAACCGTGCCGTGGAATTGCGGGCCCAAAATTTTGTGGCCCAGAGCGCACTTGACAGCGCTCAAACCGCCGTTGAATCCGCCAATGCCACCCTCGCTGCCGACCAAGCAGCGATAGACGCAGCACGCGTGGCCGTTTCGTATGGGCAAATCAATTCACCGTTGAGCGGACGCGCCGGGGCGTTGAACGTCACTATCGGTACCGCGCTTCAGAGCAACATCACCTCGTTGGTCACCATCACCCAACTCGACCCCATCTCGGTCAACTTTAATCTACCCCAGCGCAATCTGGCCGATGCGATTGCGGCGCTCAAAAGTGGCGGCACGAAAGTGACCGCCACTTTGGCTGACAACGGAGGCAGCTTTCAAGGGCGCCTCAGCTTTGTCGACAATGCGGTGGATCCATCTTCAGGAACCGTCAGAGCACGTGCCCTGTTTGCGAACAAGGACGGTCGCTTGTGGCCCGGCGCGTTTGTAGAAATTTCACAAACCATCAACACCCTGAAAGACACCGTTGTCGTGCCACAGGCGGCCCTGATTCAATCGGCCCGAGGAACCGTTGTGTACGTCGTAGAAGAGGGCAAGGCGGTCCTTAAACCGGTCAAGCAGATCAGCAGCCAAAGCGGTGAAGCGGCGATCACTGGCATCAACTCGGGGGATTCTGTGGTCGTGGACGGCAAACAGAACCTGCGTCCTGGCGCTCTTGTAGTGGAGCGGACCAAGGAGAGCAAAACCGGCGCACCGCCACCAGTGGCAGCACCGAGCACGGCTGCGGCGTCCGCCCCGGTGGGCGCTTCTCCTCGTAGCACGCCATGAATTTTTCAGAAATTTTTACCCGCCGTCCAGTCATGACGGTGCTGCTGAACCTGTCCATCGTCGGGGCAGGCATTTTGGGCCTGCGCAACATTCCAATCGCAGCACTCCCGAGCTACGACACGCCTGTCATCAACGTCTCGGCTATTTTGCCCGGCGCCAACCCTGAGACCATGGCCAGTTCGGTGGCATTACCACTGGAAAAACAGTTTCAGACGGTGTCGGGGCTCAAAACCATCAGCTCAAGCAGCATCTTGGGCAACACATCCCTGACGTTGGAGTTTGACCAAGGACGCAATATCGATGCGGCGGCGGTCGACGTGCAGGCAGCCTTGCTGCGCGCGCAAAAATCGCTCCCCATTGAAATGACCACACCGCCGTCCTACCGCAAGGTCAACCCGGCGGACGCGCCGGTGCTGCTGATCGCGCTGACTTCGCCGTCGCTATCGCCGTCGGACTTGCAGGACTATGCCGAACACCTGATTTCCCCGAGCTTTTCCACTATTGAAGGCGTGGCTCAGGTCACTATTTACGGTGCCAAGCGATTTGCAGTGCGGGTGCGCGTCAAACCTGGGGCGATGGTAGCCGCCAACATCAGCCTAGATGAAATAAGCGCGGCCCTCAACGCGGCCAACGTGAACACACCAGTGGGCACCCTAGACGGTCCTAAGCAAACCCTGGTGCTGCAAGCCAATAAGCAGCTCCAAACGGCCTCCGACTTTGCCAACCTCGTGATCAGTGCCAAAGGTGGCGTGGCGCTGCGCCTCAAAGACATCGCCGTGGTCGAAAACAGCGTGGAAACATTCAAGAGTTGGGCCACGCTGAATGGTGAAAATTCGATCACCATTGCTATCCAACGCCAGCCCGGAGCCAACACGGTGCGCTTGGTCGACGCATTGCGCGCAGCCATGCCACCCATGCAGGCACAAATGCCCCAGTCGGTCAGAATGACACCTATCAACGACCGTTCCGTCTCGGTGCGTGAAGCATTGCATGACGTTTCACTCACGCTGATCGGCACGATCGTGCTGGTGGTGCTGGTGATATTTTTGTTTTTGCGCCGCTTTGTCGCCACAGCTATTCCTGCCTTGTCGCTGCCCATTTCACTCATGGGCGCAGTGGCACTGCTCTGGGGCTTCTCTTACAGCCTCGACAATATTTCTCTGCTAGGGTTGACTTTAGCGGTCGGCTTGGTCGTGGATGACGCCATTGTGGTGTTGGAAAACATCATCCGTCACGTGGAAAACGGCGAAGAGCCTTTTCATGCCGCCATCGTGGGTGCACGCGAGGTTGGCTTCACGATTGTGTCGATTTCCACATCATTGATTGCTGTTTTCATCCCCATCTTTTTCATGCCTGGCGTGATTGGCCTGTTGTTCCATGAGTTTGCAGTGGTCGTCGGGTTGGCGATTATCGTTTCGGCTTTTGTGTCATTAACCCTAGTACCCATGCTGGCCGGGCGCTTTCTAACAGACGATGCTCACAAAAAAGCACCCAGCGCGCTGGTCCGCCTGTTCGAGCGTGGTTTTAATTCCACGCTGCACGGCTACAGCAGACTGCTTGATCTCGCACTTGGCCACCGCAAAACAATTTTGCTATTGGCTGCCAGCACCTTTGTAGCCACCTTCTGGCTTGTGAACATCATCCCAAAGGGTTTCTTTCCTCAAGAAGATATTGGTCAGATCCAAATCACGACCGAGGCCAGTGAGGACATTTCCTTCTCGGCCATGGTTGCCTTGCAAGAGCGCACGGTGGCCATCATTCGCGCAGACGCCAACGTCAACGCCGTGAGTTCGTTCAATGGCGGCATCAATGCGCAAAACTCAGGGCGCATGTTTATCAGTCTCAAGCCCGCGGGTGAGCGACTTCCAATGAAACAAGTCGTCGAAGAACTGCGCAAAAAGGTACGTGCCGTCGCCGGCATCAACGTCTTCATGCGCCCAGTGCAAAACTTACAACTCGGCGGGCGCGCCAGCAAAGCGCAGTTTCAGTACATCTTGCAAAGCGTCAAGGCCGATGAACTCAACGTCTGGGCCACCAAGCTCCAAGATCGGTTGCGGTCCGACCCGCTGTTTCGCGACGTGACCAGCGATGCTCAACTTCGCGCGCTTCAGGCCCAACTCCATATCGACCGTGACCGGGCCAACACATTGGGTGTATCGGTGCAAGCCATCCGCTCGGCACTGTTTAGTGCCTTCGGCGAGCGGCAAGTTTCAACCATCTTCCTGCCAACCGACAGCTATCAGGTCATCATGGAAGTGGCACCCTCCGATAAGCTTGACGAATCGGCACTCTCGGGAATTTACGTTCGCGCGAACACTGGTGCGCTAGTGGCGCTGTCAAGCTTTACCACTGTGGAGCGCGGCGTTGGCCCAACCTCCATCAACCACGTGGGGCAGTTGCAAGCGGTGACCGTGTCCTTCAACCTTGCTCCGGGAGCCGCCTTGGGCGATGCAACGGCAAAAATAGACGCCGCACGCGAAGCCATACAGATGCCCTCCAGCGTTATCACGTCCTACGGCGGCGATGCTGCCGTGTTCAAAAGCTCACAGGGAAGTCAAATGGTGCTCGTGATTGCCGCATTGCTGGTGATTTACGTGCTGCTAGGTGTGCTGTACGAAAGCTATATCCACCCGATCACGATTTTGGCTGGACTTCCCTCAGCGGCCGTGGGCGCGTTAGCAACATTGATGCTGTTCGACCAGGACTTGACGCTGATTGCAACCATCGGCATCGTGCTCCTGATCGGCATCGTCAAGAAAAACGCCATCATGATGATCGACTTCGCCATAGACGCGCAGCGCCACCAAGGCATGACGCCCCATGAAGCCATTCGCACAGCCTGCCTGCTGCGCTTTCGCCCCATCATGATGACCACTTTGGCCGCATTGATGGGCGCGCTGCCCATTGCATTTGGCATCGGCGCTGGCGCGGAGTTGCGTCAGCCTCTGGGATTGGCTGTGACGGGGGGCTTGATATTCTCGCAAGCCATTACGCTTTTCATCACGCCAGTGCTCTACTTACTGATGGACCGCTTCAGCGGCCGTGGACCCGACACCCGAGTGACCTGAGGCGTCAGAGTCCTGAGGGCCTCACCCCGTTACGCGCCGCTAATAAGCGGCGTTTTTCGTGCCCGTGGCAGACGACCGATTGGCCGCCAAGGCCATGTCGACCCCTTTGTTGGCCAAGGCGTCAGCTCGCTCGTTGCCGGGATCTCCAGCATGGCCCTTTACCCAGCGCCAATCAATCTGATGACCACCGGAAGCCACCAGCGCGTCCAGACGCTGCCAGAGGTCAACGTTTTTCACTGGCGCTTTCGCAGCGGTACGCCAGCCACGGGCTTTCCACCCATGAATCCACTCGGTGATGCCCTTGCGAACATATTCGCTGTCAAGGTATAGCGTGACTTGGCAAGGTCGTTTGAGCGCCGACAAAGCCTCAATCACCGCCATGATTTCCATGCGGTTGTTGGTGGTGCCTAGTTCACCGCCGAACAGCTCCTTGACGGTGCCACCAGAGGTCAACATGGCGCCCCAGCCACCGGGGCCGGGGTTACCTTTGCAGGCGCCGTCGGTATAGATCACCACCGGCGCTGTCGGGGTCTGGATGTCTGTCATGGGGAAGATGTATCCGGTAAAGGGGAAGAAGGTTGCGAATAGCCCGCAACCGATGAGCGCACGGGACCGTCCGCACTGACGGGACGACGATTGGCGACCACCGCAGGCGCAGGCGCCCTTGTAGCGCGGTCTTTCCACGCTGGCTCCAACAGACGCATACCGCGTACGCGCTTGGTTGCCACCAAAAAATACACCGAACCGAAAATCGGCCACCAACGTGCACCCACCGCATCCATCCAATTGAAACGTCTGAGCCAGCGTGCATTGTCGATGGCCGGCCGATAGCAACCAAATTGGGAAGATTCGACCTCAAAACTGAGCAGGCGCAACCAGTCACGCAAGCGCCAATGACCAATGAACTCACCGTACTCAGGCAAAAACAAGTCACCAAAACCCAGTCGCTGGCACAGGTGAGCACGCTGCTGCCGAAAACCCCACAAGCTGGCCGGATTCAAACCACTGATCACCACGCGTCCTTCTGGGACCAGCACTCGCTCGACCTCTCGCAGCGTAGCGTGAGGGTCGTGGCTCAGCTCCAGCGTGTGTGGCAGAACGACCAGGTCCAAGCTGTTAGCGGGGAAAGGCAAAGCGGCAGAATGCGTTAAAAGTGCGACGCACCGGGAACTCTGGGGTGACTTATGGCTCAGATTCGAACTCCCATCAGGAGCGTTTACAGTCGTGCTTTGAATTGAATCAAGTGCCAACCACTGATGGGGCATGCGGTTGCTGCGCAAGGTGTCTATTTCTTGCAGACCTAATTGCAGGGCATGGTAGCCAAAAATATCTGCCACCGCGGCGTCGAAACGCTCGCGCTCCCACGCCAACAAGTATTCACCGGGCGGCGTTTTTAACCAGTCCGTCAAACCTATAATTTCCGAGCTCATCCAAACCACTGCATGTGTTGTCTCAATTTTTTTCTGATTGCCCAGCGGACGTTGATATGACCAGCACAGCGCTTACAGTCAGTGGCTGATTTTAGTCACGCATTCAATTTCAGCGAGACCTCCTGATGATCTTGCCCCACGACAAATCACAGCGCTCATCAAAGACACTGAAAACGACACATCACATGACATTCAATGAACCTAGCGGCTCTCGCTTGAGCTTAGCAGCCGTCGCTTTGATCGGCACATTGGCCGTGCTGTCGGGCTGCGCCAGCTCGCAATACCAACCGCCCATGGCCACGTTGACCGGCCCAAGCACGGCCGACAGCACGCCGGCTACGCCGACCGAACCAGCCAAGAGCACTGAAAACCGCGCCAGCAACAAAACGGCGCTTCCGGCAGTGGCTCCGAGTACTGCCCTCAAATCGATGGCACCAATGTCTGGGTCAAACCAAGCCGTGACATCACTGGAGGCACCCGTCGAGCTGTGGGACCGAATCCGCCGAGGCTATCGCATGCCCAACCTGCAAAACGATCTGGTCACAGACCGAGAGCAGTGGTACAGCAGCAGACCAGACTACATCCAGCGCATGACAGAGCGCTCGAGCAAATATCTTTTTCACATTGTTGAAGAGCTAGAGCGACGCAACATGCCAACCGAGCTGGCGCTGCTGCCGTTCATTGAGAGCGCCTTTAATCCGCAAGCAGTCTCCAGCGCCAAGGCCGCAGGCATGTGGCAGTTCATGCCCAAAACAGGCACCTATTTCGACCTCAAGCAAAACATCTTTCGGGACGATCGGCGTGATGTCTTGGCATCAACCCGCGCGGCTCTGGATTACCTGCAAAAACTCCACACCATGTTTGGCGATTGGCATCTGGCACTGGCCGCCTACAACTGGGGTGAAGGCAGTGTCGGACGGGCCATTGCCCGCAACAAGCAAGCCGGGCTTGGCATGGGCTACACCGACTTGAACATGCCTGCCGAAACGCGCCTGTATGTGCCCAAACTACAAGCCGTGAAAAACATCGTGGGTAACCCAGAGGCTTTCAGAACCGAGCTTCCGCTGATTGAAAACCACCCGTACTTTCAGGAAGTCACCATCACGCGCGACATCGATGTGGCACTTGCCGCGAAGCTCGCCGACGTGAAACTGGAAGACTTTAAAGCCCTGAATCCCGCAGCCCAACGGCCTGTCATTTTGGCAGCAGGGACACCGCAAATCTTGCTGCCTTGGGACAGCGCCAAGGTGTTTCAGCGAAATTTTGAGGCCTACACGCTGGGCCAGTACGCCAGTTGGACAACATGGACCGTTCCCAGCACCATGGCCCCCAGCGAAGCCGCTCGTCGCACAGGCATGAGCGAAAGTGACATGCGCTCGATCAACAGCATTCCGCCGCGCATGCTGATCAAGACCGGCTCAACACTGCTGGTGCCGCGTTCAGCCAAAGTACAAAACGACGTGACCAGCCATGTGGCAGACAACGGTCACATGAGTCTAGCGCCTGAGGTTGTCACGCGGCGCGTCAACGTCAAGGCCCGCAAGGGTGAAACTGTGGCGACCTTGGCACGGCGTTATCGCGTCAGCACACTCGAAGTGGCGGATTGGAATCAGGTCACGGCCCACACCAACTTCAAGCTCGGGCAATCAGTGGTGCTGTTTCTGCCGGTCAAGGCAAAGTCGAGCAGCAAACGCGCCGTCAAGGCGAAAGTCATCAAAAAAGCACCGCACCTGTAACGTGTGTAGCGCCCAGTGCTCTACAAAAAGTGACAGATCAGCTGCGTCAATCCCCGATTTTTCGCTTACGCTTTCGCTTTACATTCAATGTCAATATGTCATGCTGAAAACGTTTTTCATGACCCTCGCTGTCGCTGCAGTCCTTTTGCTAGGCGCCTGCAAAGATCAGACAAGCACCCCAACGGCCACTCAAGCCAGCGCCACGCCAGTGTCTATCAAGGCCATACAAGCAGAGGCCAAAGGTTTCAGCGTTGGCGTCCCCATGAGCGCGCGCACGGTGTATGTTTTTTTCGATGCGCAATGCCCTCATTGCACGGCTTTATGGGAAGCGGCCAAGCCCCTGAAAAATCAGATCCGTTTCTTATGGATTCCAGTCGGTATTCTCAACTCGTCAAGCACCGCACAAGGCGCCACGATACTGGCGACGCCAGATCCTGAGGCCGCCATGGATGCGCATGAGGCGTCGATGAGTGCCAAAGCTGGTGGCATCACCGCCGCACGCGACATTGATGTACCCAAAGCTGCAGTGGCCCAAAACACGCAGTTGTTCACCCGCTTTGGCTTTGCGTCGATACCCACCATCGTCACTACGAACGCCCAAAACGGATCACTGATCACCAATGAAGGCGCCATGGCAACGGCAGCCTTGGCCAGTTTTTTGGGTTTGCAGATACCTGCGACCACCAGCGCACCGTCCTCACCCATCAAGCCTTGAAACGCTCCTTGGCTCGGCGTGCAAACGCTTGGGTGAAAGTCTTGCCCAAGTCGATCTTGTCTGGCTTGATGTCTGGAATGAAATTAGCGAGTGTCCGCAAGGCCGTCCGAGGGCCATTCTCCGGCATCAGTCCATCCAGTGAGATGGACTCCCGCACCTGATTAAAAGACGCCAGATACAAAGCCCTGTCACCGAGCAGATACGACTCAGGTACGGTCTTGATGATGTCGCCGGGGCCTGCTGTTTGAAGCCACTTCAAGCCGTGAACAATGGCATTTGCCAAGGCTTGGCAAGTGTTCGGATTTTTCTGAATGAAGTCGCTTGAACTGTAAAGACAGGTCGAAGGCATCGGGCCACCAAAAACATCGACCGTCCCCTTCAATGTGCGGGTCTCAGCGATGATCTTGACATCGCCTTTCTGCTCCAGCATCGTCATCACCGGGTCGGTGTGGCTGATGGCGTCAATGTGCCCGGAACGCAATGCCACCAGCGCACTCGTCGCCGAACCGACTTCTACAAAACTCACATCACTTGGTTTCAAGTCAAAGCGCGCCAGCACCCAAGCGGCTGTGAAGTAGCTCGATGAACCGAGCGACGCGACCCCTATCTTCCGGCCCCTCAGGTCGGCAACATTTTTGTAGTGAGGCATGTTGCGTGTTGACACACCCAATGCGATCTGCGGCGTCCGCGCCTGAATGACAAAAGACTGAACAGATTGATTTTTGAACTGCAGTTCGATGGTTCTGGCAAAGGTACCAGAACACACATCAGCAGCCCCGCTGACAACGGCCTGCGAAGCACGGACACCCGTACCGAGGTCATGGATCTCCAAGTCCAGGCCTTCCGCTTTGAAGTAGCCAAGCTGTTCCGAAATCGTCAAGGGTAAATAGCCGAGTGATGCTTTGCCACCGACGGCCATGACAATCCGCGTACGCTCCAGCTTGGGCCTAGGCTGTGCCTGCAACGCAGGCATGGCCAACGAAGTCGCCAGCAATAGCCCAGCCCCCCCCAATTGCCGGCGGGAAATCCCGTCAGTTCGCCCCATGCCTTAACCCCCTTGATTTTTTGATCTTGGCATTAGCGTACCCAGACAATAAAAAACCCGCATCGGGAAGATCCCGTGCGGGTTTGTACTCAAACCATTTGAAAATGACCTCGGCGTTAACCCTGATCAGCGAAACCCAGCGAACAAAATCGCAACATTGGCCAGCAAAGCCAACATCCAAATAACGCTCCGCAGATTCGCCTTATTGGCCACGTACGCAGCCACATACAAAAGGCGCAGCACCACAAAAGCAAGTGCCAGCACATCGACGCGACCCTGTGACGCCTGCAACAGATGCGCAATGATGACTGCCGCAAAAAAGAATGGCAGTGCCTCAAAAGTATTGGCTTGGGCGTTATTGGCACGCGCCCGCCATTCGGTCTGGCGCAGCAGCCAGTTGCGCGGGTCTGCATTGTCGTAACCCCCCTCGCCTGGCGGGGTGCGCATCATGCCGGACTTGGCGATACCGGCGCAAACCACCGGCAACAAGGCCATCACCAGGACACACCAGTAAGCGATTGTGAAGTTTGGAAGCATGATTTTTAGCGCCTTTCAGGCATGTTTAACGTCGGTCTACGAGTGCATGGGCAATGGTGCCCAGATCTACATATTCCAGCTCGCTGCCCACCGGCACACCACGCGCCAAGCGCGTGACCTGCACACCGCGGCTTTTCAAAGCCTGCGCAATCACATGGGCGGTGGCTTCGCCTTCAGCGGTGAAGTTGGTCGCCAGAATCACTTCCTTGACCTCACGCTCAGTCGCCGGCAAGTGTTCGCCCTCCGCGTCTTTGGGGACGACACGATCAAACAGTTTTTTAAGCCCGATCTCGTTCGGCCCAACACCGTCGAGCGGACTCAACTTACCCATCAACACAAAGTACAAACCACGATAAGCCAACGTTCGTTCAAGCGCCGCCTGATCCGCCGGTGTTTCGACCACGCACAGCTGACTCCGGTCACGCTGCGGGTTTTGGCAAGTGATACAGACCTCTTGCTCGGTCAGCGTGTTGCACAGCGTGCAATGCTTGACACTGTGCACCGCATGCTCAAGGGCCTTGGCAATTTGCAGGGCGCCGGGCTTGTCGTTTTGCAGCAAGTGAAAAGCCATGCGAGCGGCCGACTTCAGGCCAACGCCGGGCAAGCGGCGCAAGGCCTGCGTCAAACCCTCTAGCGCATTCGAATCAGCCATCAACGAGGTGCCGGCACAAGACGCAGGAGATGGATCATCAGAAAGGCAGCTTCATGCCACCGGGCAGTGCCGGCATGCCAGCGGTGATCTTGCCCATTTTTTCCTGGCTCAAGTCTTCCGCCTTGCGCACAGCAGCGTTGAACGCCGCCGCCACCAAGTCTTCCAGCATGTCTTTATCGTCTGCCACCAGCAAGCTGGCATCGATCTCGACACGCTTGACATCGTGCTTGCAGGTCATCGTGACCTTGACCAAGCCGGCGCCAGCTTCAGCGGTGACTTCAATGAAGGCCAACTCATCTTGGGCTTTTTTCAGGTTGTCCTGCATGGCTTGCGCCTGCTTCATGAGGCCTGCGAGTTGTCCTTTGTTAAACATGTTTTGAGTCCTTGGTAAATGGGTCTTAAGAGGGGTCTTGAATACGTAACTTGATCATATCGGCTTGGCCGATGCAGATGCCGATGTCGGGGCCAGTGGCCGGATGCTGCCGGGCACCACGCGCGCGCCCCATTGACGCACCATATCTTGCACGAAAGGATCATTTTCTATCACCTCTTCGGCTTGCCGCTGCCGCTCCGTCTGAGCCGCTGTGTTGCGACGCGCAGGCGTGTCGGTCACCGTGCCGACCTCGACCATTAATCGAGAGAGTGCCGGCGATGCAGCGGCATCTGGGAGGGCCAGAAGGCTTTGAATGGCTTGAAGCAGCTTGTCGCAAGCCGCTGCATTGTTAAGCGACTGACGCTCGACGCGCAGAGTCCAGATGCCATCCAGCTGCGACTGCAGTTCAGACTGCAAAGCCAATTCGCGGACCAATGCAGCGATCAGCTCAGCGGCGATCAACCCCTGCACCAGCTCGGCCCAGTGGTCCCCAAGCGGCGAGGCGAGCCATGCAGGCGTGACCATCTCAACTGGATCAGCCACGGCGCTAAGCACTGGCGACATGACCGGCAATGTTGGAACAACAACCGCCGCTGGTAGCGGAGCCGTAGCCGGGACATAAGCCGGTGCAACTACCGCCCGAAGCGGTTCAGTCTGCGGCTTTTTTGGGGGCTCGACGGCACCCCTCAATTCAGGGGCACCCACAGCGCGTTTGAAAGGCAGCAATCGCAGCAACACCATGGTCAGTGCAGCGTATTCGTCGGGGGCCAGACCCAACTCCCCCCGGCCGTGCAGACACAAGCTGTAAAGCAGTTGCGTTTCATCGGCCGGCAGCAACTGCGCCAGACGCGCGGTTTCAGACACATCAGGGTCGCTGGCATCGTCACTCACGCCGATGCCCGGCACAGCCTGAAGCACCGCCATGCGTTGCAAGACGCTGGTCATTTCTTCCAGCGTGGAGGCTGCGCTCAAGCCATTCAGCCGCAAGACCTCCGACATCTCGACAATGCTTTTGCCATCGCCATGGGCCAAGGCGTCGAGCAGCTGATACACATAACTGCGGTCAACGCTGCCGAGCATTTGCCGCACACCCGCCTCTACTAGCGTGCCAGAGCCAAAGGCAATCGCCTGGTCGGTCAGCGACAGCGCATCGCGCATAGAGCCGCGCGCGGCGCGGGCCAACAAACGCAGCGCCTGCGGCTCAGCCGAGACGTCCTCGGCAGCCAACACCTGAACCAAATGCTCCAAAATTGTTTCCGGTGCCATCGGTCGTAAATTGAACTGTAAGCAGCGCGACAACACAGTGGCGGGTACTTTTTGGGGGTCGGTCGTGGCCAGCACGAACTTAAGATAAGCAGGCGGTTCTTCCAGCGTCTTCAACATGGCATTGAAAGCCGTGTTGGTGAGCATGTGAACCTCGTCAATCATGAAGACTTTGAAGCGGCCAACGACGGGCTTGTAAACCGCCTGCTCCAGCAACTGGGCAATCTCGTCAACGCCGCGATTTGAGGCGGCATCGAGTTCGGTGTAATCCACAAAACGGCCGCTGTCGATGTCGGTGCACGCCTCGCAAACACCGCAGGGTGTTGCGGTGATGTCGCCCGTGCCGTCGGGGCCGGTGCAGTTGAGCGACTTGGCCAAAATCCGCGACACGGTGGTCTTGCCGACACCGCGTGTTCCAGTGAACAAATACGCGTGGTGCAGGCGCTGAGTCCCCAACGCATTGCTCAAAGCCTGAACCACATGCGACTGCCCGACCATTTCGGAAAAATTCTTGGGGCGGTATTTGCGAGCAAGGACGAGATAGGACATGCCGGCATTCTAAAGTGCCCGCGAAATCACCCCGCTGATGAGCAGGTTGGACTTTGCGCGCCGGGCAAGTCCATTACAATTCAGCGTGACGGGCCTCCCCGCATGGTGAAGCGGCCAACCGGGTCAGATGGGGAACCAAGCAGCCCTAACTGTGGAGCCAGTGCCGGGGTCGGGCTCGTCACCTTTTTTAAGAATAGTGAAAGACGACAAGGACTTAGGTTTTTATCGGATCAGCATTCACTGTTTTGTAGCATGTACCTGTGGCATGTGGTGTCACGTTGATGGAACAACGTGAGGCCAAAATGGCAGGATTGACAGGTCTATTTCAACGCGGCAGCAGCTACTACCCTCAGGTAGTTTTACCACTGAATCATCCGCTACAGAAAACATATAAGAACGGCAAGTTCGTTCAGTCGCTTGGGCGGTGCACGTACCGCGACGCTATTCGTGATGGAACCATCAAAAGGGCCCAAGTCTTGTATGGGGCCGTGCAAAAGCCTGTTGTCCGTCACAGCCTTCAGGACATTCACGGCAAGTGGAAGCCAAGCAAAGCAAGGTCTGACGATACGGTTAACGCCTGCCTCCGTGCTGTTCGCCTCTACGAGGAATTTACAAACAATCTGCCCGTTGAAGATTTGACCCGTGAGCTGGGGGGAGCTTTCAGAACATGGCTGGAACACCCAGACAGTGGCCATAGAAGTGTGCACCACCCGGCCCTAGCTCAGGCCCTACCAAAGGTCTACGGTGCACCCAAAGCCTTCGCAGTGGCAACAGCTCTTCAGGCTTGCGCATGATCCTCAAGTAGGAGGCAATGGCGCTGGGAACATCTTGAACCGTTCCCCCAGATTTGTGAAGTTGTCCGTTGTTGCAAACCTCACTTCAAGTTACCGCCCGTTGAGCACCTTTTTTCGCCTTTCCCGCTAACAATAAAAATGTGGGTTGGATGCTAGTTTTAAGAACTGGCAATCAACTTGCAGGTGTCGACAGATGCCTTAAAAGCCAGCCTTCAAAAAGCTGGCTTTTTTATTGGTTGCCGCTAGCGTCACCGGCAAAAGTGACTAGGGAGCTGTGATGAAAATCCTCGTAAGACTGCTCGTTGCACTGATCGGCGTTCTGATTTACATCTACCGAAAGTACTTCGAGTTTTAGCCTTGGTGATCACCGCTGGCAGCGAGGGTCACACGAAGCGGGCCATGAGATACGGCTTGAACGTCTCTGGCATCTGAATTACACAGAAGCGGGAGGTAATGGCGCTGGTGGTCTTGGGTGGGGCGCTGGGGAGTCCTTCGAAGGATCTAATGCGATAGACTGATCAATAGAAAATCTTATTGATGATGCAGAGGATGCATATGAAGGCAACTGGTCGATGGCTTGGCGCAGCTTTATTGTTGGTTGCCAATCTTGCGTTTGCGGACAAACCGAGCATCACAGACTCCAAGGCTTTCGTGGATTGCATGTCGGCCGATTTTGATGATTCACCGGCCATATACCGGATGAAATGCATCAAAGTCGAAATTAGAAAATATCAGACTTTGCTCGATGCGGAGTACAAGCAACAGTTGAAGTTTCGTAAAGGTAAAAGCCGTCAGAGGCTGATTCAGGTGCAACGCGAGTGGATCAATTACCGCAATGCATGGTGCGAATTTGAGTTCACGCTCGAAGCTGGAGGCAACCCCTTTGTCAATCAGCAATTTTGTCTTGCCGACCAAACGATAGACCAGTGGTACAAGTTGAAGTCAATTCGTGACCTTCCATCATGGCAATAAAAGATCTCGAATTTTTTAGGCTTCGCTTTCGCGAGTTCTTACGGTTAAAGCGGTAAGAATTTTCTCCCAATAGTTTCAAGCAAAAATCCGAGGGCCTACCTCGAGTAATCCCTGCGTTCGCCCCCCCCCCTCTGCCACCCTCAGCTTCTCAAGAGTCTCATAAGAAGGGGCCTAGGTATGCTCAGTGTTGAGCAGACTCCGCCAGCCATAGCCCGATCCAGTTTTGGTTTGGTGTAGCAGGACTCAGATTTGAAGGTCTCAGGTCTACCATCCGGTGATGCTGATGGAGATGATCAAGAACAGCGGTGAAGCAACGGTCTCGCAAATCGCTCAAGCCATCCTCAACAAAGATCAAACCCAGATCGAGTACTTCAGTGAGAGCTTGGCGACTATGACGAAGCCCAGAAAGCCATCGAGATGTTCAAGGAAGCTGAACACACAGACAGCAGGTTGATTCGGGAACTGATTGCAGAAAAGGTCAACTAACCGATGCGTTGGGCGTAGTTGTCAGCGCAGAACATGCTTTGGTTTCTCCGAAACAAAAACAGAGGACCGCAAACGATGAGACATAAAGTCAATTTCGGCCGGACCGAGTTGATAATCTCTACCCTCATCGTTTCCCGAGAAGTGAGATGCAATGCTCTTTGACCCCTTAAATACATCCAGACCCACGCCATGTCCTTGACCCGTTGCCACTGAAACATAGTATGTATGGTTGCCCTTCTTAAAGAAAACCACGTCCATTCCAACCCTCGGAACCAGCTCTAGGCTGGCGATCTTGAATTTGGCACGTGGCGTTGCGACTACAGCAAACTCTTCTCGGCCCAAAACGCCATATCGATAGGTCACTTTAGTGAATGGCTCTGTCTTTCTATTTGCACACAAGGAAAGAAATTTCCCATTTCTTGTGTTGCGCCATCCTCCGTCAGTCGCATGAACTTCACCCATCCAAGAATCAAGGATGGCGTATTCGTCAGCTGCGCAGTGTGATGGAAAGGCGGTAATTGCGTTGCAATAAATCGCGAGAAAAACAGCGAGGGCAGAACGAATAGATTTATAGGTCAACACCAAAGACATCCATTTTTAAAAAAATAAGCGGCATTGCATTCGTCCAGATAATTAGACCATCGAGATCGATCCTCTGAGGAACAGAACTCCAGCATGAAGCTCATAACCAACACCCTCGAACCCCTAGCATTCTCCCAATCACCACAATAGCAACCAAATGCATCCCTGTCCAGCTTTGGGTCAACGAAAAGTCCAATTGATGGCATTCCCCCAAATCAGTAGACACTTTTCATAGCGCAGTTTGACGCTGCCGCTCGAACTCATGGGGGCTGAGCTGGTCAAGGTGCTTGTGGCGCCTCATCAATGCGGATGCGGTCAGTCCTGCAGGCCGTCCACAGCGAAATCGAACGCGCCATGAGGACGAAGCCCTCTACGCAGCGAAAAACGCTGACCGTCACTGCGTTGTTGTTCAGGGCCTACCCGCTCGGGACTTCCAGAACAAAGTCAGTGACGCTGTCTGAATTCCCACGAAAAGATGCACGCCCAGCATGCCGCCCATGCGAAAGACCATGGGTGGGATTGAGCGACGCCAACTATGCAAGGGGGTAGGACGCAAGGGGTCGGGCTTTCCCCAGTAAGTCATAGCCCATCAGGGTGGTAATGTCTCGCCGTTACATCCAGAGACGAACAACCTGACTAAACCTAGGAAATCATCATGAAACGCTTGCCCGCCATCGGCCTGCTTCTCTCAGTGGTCGCATTTACCATTTTTGGTTGCGCCAGCCAGCCGCAGGGTCCAGGCTGGGTGACCTTGATTGATGGCGACAAAGGCTTGGAAAATTGGGACCGGATCGGCGACGCTAACTGGCGAGCCGAAGCTGGCACCATCGTGGCCGACAAAGGGACGGGAGGTTTTCTCGTGTCTAAAAATTCATACAAGGACTTCGTCATCTATGCCGAGTTCTGGGCAGCGACTGACACCAACAGCGGTATCTTTATCCGCGCTGCTAATCCTCAAAAAATCGGCGCCGATTCGTCCTATGAAGTGAATATTTGGGACATTCGGCCCGACCCAAAATACGGCACCGGAGCTATCGTTGACTTCGCCGCCGTACAGGTACCGATCGCCAACAAGGCCGGCGGCCAGTGGAACACCTACGAGATCACCGCGAAGGGTTCGGAGTTGTCCATCAAGTTGAATGGGGTCGTCACCGCCAGCACGCAAAACAGCAAGTTTGCAAGCGGACCGTTCGCGCTTCAGTTCGCTGCGGGCGTCAAAGGCGCACCCGGTGGTCCTATCAAGTGGCGCAAGTTGCAAATTAAGCCCTTGTGAACGGTCCTCGACGGGCTTCGATCCAGCCTTGGTGCCACGGCTATTTGCGCGGCACCAAACCCTTGGTCTCGGGTGCGCGCAAAAAGTCAAAGTCGACGCCTTGATCTGCTTGTGTCACGGTTTGCAAAAAGAGCTTTCGATAACCGCGATCCGCTGAAGGCGGCGTGATCGGGTTGTCGAGCGCGCGTTGCTGCATGTCTTCAGCAGACACCAGCAGGCTGATCTCACGGTTCTTCACACTCAACCGGATTCGGTCGCCATTTTGGACAAACGCCAACGGGCCACCAATGGCTGATTCCGGCGTCACGTGCAGCACGATGGTGCCAAAAGCCGTGCCACTCATGCGGCCATCGGAAATGCGGACCATGTCTTTAACGCCAGCACGCGCTAGCTTCAGGGGAATCGGCAGATAGCCCGCCTCTGGCATGCCCGGTGCGCCCTTGGGACCGATGTTCTTGAGCACCAATATGTCGTCGGCGTTAACGTCCAAATCGTCCGCGTCAATGCGCAAGGCCAAGTCTTCAGCATTCTCGAACACCACGGCGCGGCCTTCATGCTCCATGAGCTTGGCGTCAGCAGCCGACTGTTTGATGATGGCCCCGCCTGGGGACAAATTCCCGTACAGCACGGCAATGCCGCCTTGTGGATAAATCGGCTTGTCAAAAGAACGCACAACGTCCTGGACATAACCAGGGCCAGCCAACGCCATCTCTTCACCCAGTGTGCGACCAGTGACCGTCAAGGCATCTAGACGCAGCAGGGGTTTGAGCTCACGCAACAAGGTGGCCATACCGCCCGCTTTATGGAAGTCTTCCATGTAGTGCTGGCCTGAAGGTTTGAGGTCCAGCAGGACCGGGGTTTCTCGCCCCATCCGGTCGAGTGCCTTGAGGTCAATGTCCAAGCCCACGCGGCCTGCAATAGCGGCCAAATGAACAATACCGTTGGTTGATCCGCCAATGGCCAGCAACACACGCATCGCATTCTCAAAGGCCTCTGGCGTCAAAATTTTGTCGATCGTCAGCTTCTCGTGCGCCATGCCTACCGCGCGGGCACCCGTTTCTTCGGCCACACGGATGCGGTCGGCCGTCACCGCAGGCGGCGACGCACCGCCGGGCACTGTCATGCCCAAGGCCTCGGCGATGCAGGCCATCGTGCTGGCGGTGCCCATCACCGAGCAAGTGCCCACACTGGCGACCAGCTGGTTGTTGACCGCCGATATTTCTTCCGCATCAATCTCACCCGCGCGAAACTTGCCCCAGTAGCGCCTGCAGTCCGTGCAAGCACCGACACGCTCACCGCGGTGGGAACCGGTCAGCATCGACCCGGTGATGAGTTGAATGGCGGGAATACCAGCGGATGCAGCGCCCATCAATTGCGCCGGCACGGTTTTGTCGCAACCACCAATCAGCACCACGGCGTCCATCGGCTGCGCGCGAATCATCTCCTCGGTGTCCATTGACATGAGGTTGCGCAAATACATGCTGGTTGGTGCCGAGAAGCTCTCATGCACGGAGATGGTCGGAAAATCCATAGGCAAGCCGCCCGCCAGCATGACGCCGCGCTTGACCGCCTCGATCAGTTGCGTGACGTTGCCATGGCACGGGTTGTAGGCGCTGCCCGTGTTGGCAATACCGATGACGGGTCGATCAAGCGCCTTGTCTGTGTAGCCAGCCCCTTTGATAAAGGCTTTTCGCAAGAACAGCGAAAAGCCCGCGTCACCGTAGCTGGTCAGGCCCTTGCGCATGCCAGTGGGTTCAGACGCATCCGCGTTGGTTGATGAATCGGTGGGAGGGGTATTATTTTTCATAGGGCTCAGTCAGATGTGATGCCGGCTTTGGTAATTAACTTCTCCCACCGCAAGACCTCAGCGCTGATGCGCTCGGCCGCTTTGGCAGGGGTGGTGGGGGTTGCAGCGTAAACGCCTTGCTTGAGCAGCATGTCCTTGGCTTCAGCCGATTCCAGTACCTTCGCCAAGGCCGCATTGAGCTGAGACACGATGGCTGTCGGTGTGCCCGCAGGCGCCAGAACCCCAAACATAGAACCCACTTCAAACGCAGCTTGACCCGCTTCAGCAGTAGTCGGAATATCGGCCAGCATGGAAATGCGAGCAGGCGTTGTGACGGCCAATGCACGAAGTTGGCCGGACTTGATAAAACTGAGTGCAGCAGGCACCGTCTCAACCATCATGTTGACTTGACCGCCCACCAAATCGACCATGGCCGGGCCGCTACCCTTGTACGGCACATGAACCATTTTGATGCCCGTGGCTTCAATCATGATCTCCGCCGCCAGACGCTGAGGCGATCCGGGACCAGAGGAAGCAAAGTTCAATTTACCTGGGTTCGCCTTGCCATAGGCCACCAACTCCTGAAAGGTCTTGACGGGCAGCGTTGGATTCACCACCACCACCAGCGGGACCGAACCTACCACCATGACGGGTGCAAAATCTTTGATCAAGTCGTAACGCAGTCGCCCCTTTTCAAGGGTCGCAATCGTGGCGTGAGACGTCAATGCCCCCATGAGCAATGTGTAGCCGTCTGGGCTGGCTTTAGCGACCATCTCTGCACCAATACTCCCGCTGGCACCACCGCGGTTATCGACAATCACCTGATGCCCCAGTGCCTCGCCGAGCTTGAGCGCGACGATGCGACCGATGATGTCCGTGGCCCCGCCCGGTGGGTAAGGAATCACCATTTTGATGGGCTTGTCGGGGTAGGCAGCCATGGCCACAGAAACGTACAAACCAAGCGCCAGAATCGCACTGCAGCGCAGTGCCAAACGTCGCGATGTGCCCAATACAGAAATGTTCATGCTCTTGTCTCCTTAAATGAGAAGTGGCTGTTATGCCTTGACTCCTATGCCTTGACCTTACTGCGAACTGCGGCCCATGCGTCGTCTCACCTAGTCACCTAAGGGCTGACGCAACAGCTCTTCAATGGCTGCCGTTGAGTTTTCCGCGTGTTCGGCAATCTGGGCAGACATCAGTGCCAGCGACGCCAGCGGGTAGGTGCCGCTGATGACGCTTTTATAAGCGATCTCGGCACCCAATGCATCTTGGCCAAGGCCGTCCACCGCAGCGGCTATGCATTCCTCAATGCTCAAAAGACCAGCGTCGGCGTACAGGTCTTCGCCCTCATACGTCACGCGGTAATCGAAGCTGCCTTTTTCAAACTGGTCAATGTGAAAGCGAACAATCATGGTGTGATCCCAAAGTGTCGTAAAACGCCCTGCCCGGCTGCACGGCCACTGGCAAAGCAGGCGGTCATCAGGTAGCCACCGGTAGGGGCTTCCCAATCGAGCATTTCACCCGCACAAAAAATAGCGCCGCTGGCTGGCTGGCTGGCTTTGATTTTCAGATCTGCGTCCAAGGCATCAAAGGACACGCCACCCGCACTGCTGATGGCTTCGTCGATGGGCCGTGTCCGAATCACCGTGATCGGCAGTGCCTTGATGGCGGCGGCCAACTTGGCCGGGTCGGCCATGGCCTCTTTGTCCAGCAGCTCATGAAGAATAGCGGCCTTGATACCTTCCAGACCCAAACGGCTTTTCAGATGACTTGACAGAGAACGCGAACCGCGTGGGTGGCGAACTTCCGTCAGCACCTGCTGGGCCGACTTGTCGGGCAACAGGTCGAGCGTGAAGGTGGCGCTACCGGTGCGCTCAATGTCGTCACGCAGCAAGCTCGATGCGGCGTAAACCAAACTGCCTTCGACACCCGTCGCCGTGGCTACAAATTCACCGCGTCGGCTGAACTTTCGGCCCAGAGAATCAGTGACATCAATCGCCACGGACTTGAACGGTTGCCCCGAAAAACGGCTGGCGAAATACGTTGACCAACCGGAGCTTGAAGACTCAGTACCAACGGTCTCAGCCCGCCCAACCGGTCTCGCAGCCACATCAAAACCGCAGTTGGATGGCCGCAATGGCTTCACGTCAATACCGCGCTGCGCCAACAACGGCACCCACGCGCCGTCTGAACCCAGACGGGACCAACTGCCACCGCCAAGGGCCAACACAACCGCATCAACCCGCACCGATTGTTCGCCCGATGGCGTGGAAAAACGGAGGTCACCGTTGTCGGCCCAGCCGAGCCAGCGATGCCGCATAAAGAACTGAACGCCCGACGCTCGCAAACGATGCAACCAACTGCGCAGCAACGGTGCCGCTTTCATGTCTTTGGGAAAGACCCGCCCTGAGCTACCGACAAAGGTGTCCACACCCAGACCTTCGGCCCACTGGCGCAACTCGGCACCACCGAGGTCGGCCAGCAGAGGTTCGAGCGCGGGCGCACGGTCGCCATAACGCGCGTTGAATGTGGCGGGCGGCTCAGAATGGGTGAGGTTCAGGCCGCCTTTGCCCGCCAGCAAAAATTTGCGGCCGACCGATGGCATGGCGTCATACACCTGCACCAGGATCGCCGGGCCGGCACTCGACAAAATTTCAGCCGCCATCAGGCCCGCAGGACCGCCACCAATGACAGCGATGCGACGGACAACGGTGCCGATTGACAAGGAAGGTGTGTTGCTCAAGAAAAAATCCATTCGCGCCAAGCAGCCGTCAAGTAGGAATCAGGCAGCCCTTGGGGTAAACCTGAATTATTGCAGTTCCACTTCAAGCAGCTTCCCCTGCGCGGTCAAAAAGGCCGCCTTGACGGTTTGTCCAGGGTAAACCGCCTGCACCGCAGCGCAGTAGGTTTGCATTTGCATGCGCAGCTCTGGCAAGTCTTGCGGAGCGGCATTGGACTTGTAGTCCAGCACCCACCAATGGCCTTCATGCCCCACGTCTTTTCGCTGCACCAATCGATCCAAGCGCAGGCTTTGACCCTCGTAGGCCAGTTCGACCTCGTTGCCCTGCCAACTGACGACAGCCGGATTCCAAGCCCACGCACCAGCGCCGGCCAACACCGCTTTGGCACCAGCCAACGCCGCTTGAGCTTGCGTGACATCCAGCCGAAACTCGCGCGTGATGGCCCGCACATGTTGCTCAGAAAAAGCGCCCCATTCGAGCAAGCGGTGCATGGCCTGACCGGTTCGCGAGGCGGCCGAATCAGCAGCCGGTTTGGCGATGGCCACAGGCAGCAATGGCGCGGACGGCAACTCAGAAAAGTCGACCACTGACACGGCAGCGCGCTCAGTCGCTACAGACTTCAAGGCCGGTTGCGGCCACTCTGCAGCCAGCGCGTGCAGCCGAAGCCACCAGCTGCCAGGCGCGCTGCGGTAAGACTCAATTGACGACATCGCCAGCGTTGTCTTCGCCCGCGTCAGGGCGACGTACAAGGCGTTGAGCTCTTCACGATGACGCTCGTCTTTCTCGGCCTGCAAGGCATCGGCACAGCAAGCCGGCGGACGGCTTTCACTGACCAGAAAAACAAAGCGATGCGGCACGGCAGATTCACCTGGCCAGTCGACCAGCAAGCCCATACTGTCGGCGCTGCGCGGTGGCGTGTCGGTGTCCAACAGCAGCACGGCGTCGGCCTCCAGCCCCTTGGCACCGTGGATGGTCAAGAGCCGCACCGCCTCTTGGCTAACGGTTGCCGGCGCCTGAATGCCGCCAGCTTTGAGTGCCCGCACCAAGGTGTACGGCGTGGTGTACCGACCGCCATCGACTTGCAAGGTCACCGACAGCAAGGCGCGCAAGTTGGCCAGCACGGCCACGCGCTGCGCGTCTGGGGCTGCAGCGACAAAACGCGCCAACACATCCCCATCGTCGTAAATGGATTGCTGCGCATCATGCGGTGGCAGCGTGTCCAGCCAATTTTTCCAGCGCGCCAATTGCAGTGCGACACCGACCAAGCTTTTGCCCTCGACGGCTTGCAGTTCTGACAACGGGTTCACTGCATCGACTTGCAGCAGTTGGTACCAAGGCTGGCTGAGTCGGCGCTGTGCCAATGCGAGCTGTACCAACGCCGTGTCGTCAGCCCCAAACAACGGTGACCGCAAAGCCCGCGCCAGCGACAAATCGTGTTGCGGCGACACCAGCGCATCTAACAGCGCAACGATGTCTTGCACTTCGCAGCAGTCAATCAAGGCAGTTTTTTCGCCGATCTGCGCAGGAATGTTGAGCGCGCGCAATTCATTTTGCAAAGGCAACAAGCCTGCGCGTTTGCGCGACAGCACCATGATGTTGGCGGGCTTGAGAGTCGCTGTCGCGAGTTGCAAAGCAATCCACGCGGCGGCTTGGCGGGCTTCAAGCGTGCGCAGCGTTTCTTCAGGAACTTCGCGGGGCTGTGTCAGGCTGTCGCGCCAATCGATGGGCTCCGCATCGTCAGACTTGACTGCCTTGACACGCAAGATTGGCGGCAAGCGCCCGACCGCACCCAGCTGCGCGGAGTCCGTGCTGTGCGCGCGAAAGCCTTCGTAGCCGTCCACCGCAGCGGCTTGCGCCATGGCCGCATTGACGGCACTGATGACGCCTTGCGCATTGCGCCGGGTGTGGTCGCAACTCAGCAAGTCACCGCCCAGACCGTTCTGCACAAAATCTTGGGCTGCGCGAAACACCTGCGGTTCAGCACGGCGAAAGCGGTAAATACTTTGCTTTGGATCGCCGACGATGAAAACGCTGGGTGCTTGCCCGGCGCCGGCGTAGCTGCCCAGCCAAGCCAGTAGCGCCTGCCACTGCAACGGATTGGTGTCTTGAAATTCATCAATCAGAAGATGACGCACGCGGGCATCGAGCTTTTCTTGCACCCAGCCCGACAACACCGGGTCACCTAGCATGACCAGTGCGGCGCGTTCGACGTCGTTCATGTCGATCCAACCGCGTTCGCGCTTGAGGTCTGCGAACTCGGCCAGCAGCAAGCGCGTCAAGCGCGCCATGCGCTGCTGGTAGGTCCAAGCATCGTGTTGATGGCGGGCTGCAGCCACGGCCAGCACGAGTTCTTGCGCATCGCGCACCGTGTTGATACCGACTATTTTTTCGCCAAATTTACGGGGCTTGCCTTCTGCCGTCAGTAAAGCCAAGTACACAGCGCCCTTGTCGCCAGCGGTCAAGGCGCGCTCCAACTCAACGCCTTTGGCCGCGTAAGTCACCGCCGTCGCACGCCCCAAAGCGATGGCAGCGTTGGCCAGCAGTTGGTGAGCCGGACCAGCGATGAAAACATCTTCGGGTTCATCCACGTCAGCGAACGCCGGGAATTGCTCGCCGAAAGTTTTCACTGAGTGGTCTGTCACCCCAGCTGCGTCGGCCAGTGCGAACTCGACCCGTTTGTCGAGTGCCGCTTGCAGGGCTTTCTCGGTTTGCGACCGACCATAGGCAAAAACGACGGCTTCGAAGTCTGACTTCAACGCCGGGTTACCGACCAAGGCTTGGTAATAACGCCGCCAGACCAGTGCCCGGGCTTGGCTGTCGTCTTCCAGCAAGTCGTAATTGACCGGCAGGCCCAGGCTTTGCAACACCGCCACTGGAGCGCTGCGCAACAAGGCCGCAAACCAACCGTGAAAGGTGCGGATTTGCACCGACCTGCCGGTGGCCAACATGCTCGCATACAAGCCTTGAAGCTGCGTTGCCAAGCGTGACGCCGCGGTCTCATCGTGCAGACCCGGCACTCCGCGAATCTGCAATTCGTGCAGCAACTTGGTCCGGTCTGCATGGGCAAATTCGGTGAGCCATTCGTAGAGCCGTTCGCGCATTTCGCCTGCCGCGCGTTTGGTGAAGGTGATGGCCAGGATTTCCTGCGGCTGCAGACGACCCTCAGCGCCGGCTTTCTCCACACCTTCGAGCAAGGCGCGCACCATGCGCGAGACCAGCATCCAGGTTTTGCCGGCACCCGCGCAAGCCTCGACCGCCACGCTGCGGCGCGGGTCGCAGGCAATGGCGTAGAAGGCGTCGGCAGAGACCAGCTCGCCATTGCGTTCGTAAGCAGCTTGCTGGGTCATGCTGCCACCCGAAAGTCGCGGCGGCACAAGCCACGCGCATCGCAATAGTCGCAGGCCTTGCCTTCGCCGATCGCCGGTAAACGCGCGCCCTCGGCGATGCGGTTCATGTCACTCAAAATGCTCTCAATCAACTGGTCTCGCAGGTCGACGACATCCTCTTGCGGATAGCTTTTGGTCGGTTCTTTTTCACCCAGATTCACGTAAGCAGCCGTCAGTGGGTCGTCACTCAGCAGCGCGGCGTAAAACGGCAGTTGCGTGTCTTCCTGCGGGTCGCTGATGCGATCAGAGGTGGTGCTGCGCGCCTCGGTTTTGTAATCCATCACCATCGGCTGGCCATCGGGCAGACGGTCAATCCGGTCGATTTTTCCAATGAGCGTGAGCGGGCCGACGGGCATTTCTTTCCATTGCTCGGCCTCGGCAAATTGCGCGCCTGAGGCTTCATGCCCCGTCAACCACAGCAGGTAGCCCTCGCGCACCTTTGGCCACGCGGCGGCAAAAGGCAAGAACTCGCTGTCGGCCAGCGCCATTTCCTGCGTGGCACGTTCAGCGGCCCGGTTCATCATCAGCACCCGCTCAGGCAGGTCGGCTGTCAGGGTTTGCTTGAGCGCCACGTGAAAGTGGCTGAGCAAGGCGTGCAGCCAATTGCCAAAATCGCGCTTGCCCAACTCGCCTTCCAGCTCGTCGACGGCTTGCAGTTTGAGTTGGCGCATCGCAAAAAATCGATACGGGCAGCGGCGCAAATCTTCATACGCACTGGCCGACAAGCGCGTCACCGGCAGTGCCTGACCCATGGGTGCTGGCATCGGCGTTGGCTGCAGGGTCAACCTGCGTTGCACGCGGGCATCTGCCGCCAACGCGACCTCGGGCTCCAGCAGCAAGGCCTGCACAAAGCCACTCGGCATGATGCGCTCGCCGCCTTCGCTGTTGCGCCACAGCACGTCGACCGGCTGGAACTGCAAGGTGTACAGCCATGCCGCGCGGGCCGCTAGAGCCAAGGTGTCGCGCGAAGGCAAACCCAGCAACTCGCGTTGGGCTGGCGTCCACTGACCGGGCGGCTCAGGCGACACCGGCAAACGGACTTCATCCGCGCCCGGAAAAACCACCGCCTGCATGGGCCGACCCAGCAATTGGCTCAGCGGCAAGATCACCACTTGCGCCTCGGGCGGGTGCTCAGGCGTGAAACTGGCCGACTCCAGCACTTGGTTGACCCAGGCGGTAAAGTCGCGCAGGCTCATGCGCGCAGCAAAGGTTTCGAATTCGTTTTCCAGACCTTCGCGTAGCCGCAGCGCATCCATCAAGGCCTGGCCGGCGGTGTCATTGAGCAAGGATTCCCACTGCTTGGACGCCTGAAGAGCGCCTCGCAGCGCGCGCAGCCAGGGCATCAGTGGTTTGCCACCTTGCAGTGGCGCCAGCAACGGGGCAGCCAGTGCGTCCAGCGCGGCACTGGCGGTCAGCGAGGCCGTTTCAGCTTGGCTGACCGATCGCCATACGCGCACACCGGTTTTACGCAATTCGATTTCGGCCGCCGTCACGGCCGCGACGTCAAAGACGGGGGTATTTTTCAGCCAGTCCAGCATGGCATCGGCCGAGGCGTCCCACGTTGCGGCCCGCAGCAGGCTCATGAGCGCTGCAGCCGAACGCGTGGTGGACAGCTTCCAGCCGGTCTCGTCGCGCACCGCCACGCCTTTGTTGGCGAGCATGGCGCGTACGCGTCGGGTCAGCACGCGGTCTTGCGCCACCAACGCGACCGGCAGGCAACCTTGGCCGATTCGCGCCAAGACGCAGGCGGTCGCGCGCTGCGCCTCATCTTCGGCATCTTGCGCGACCTGCAAGGCTGGGGCTTGGACTGAACTTGTGTCGGCGCCTAGCAACTCGCCATCGACCAAGCGTAACGACACCGCACGCTCGCCCCACTGGGCCTTCAAAGCGTCGGTCAACGGGTCGGCCTGAAAACCTTCCAGCACCACCAACAAATCGCCCTTGGCGCCGAACAAAACATCGGTCGGGTAAGACGAGGTTGAAGCCCAAGCCACAGCGATTTGACCCACCGCCGATTCCAACGCCAGCAGCGGCGCATCCATGCCAGCCGCCAACAGGCCACCCAGTCGCTGCCCCCATTCCGGGCGTTCACTTGGCGGCAAAGCCGCAGCCAACCGCGCCACCGACCAGGCGGATTCCACCAAACGTGCCGCCAACAGGTCTTTGTGTACGCCCAGACCGGCACGTTCCAGCAGTCCAGCGGCTGTCAGCAAGTCACAGGCCGCGTCCATCCGGATATCGCTGACGGCGGGCTCAAAAGGACCGTCCAATGGGGCTTGCAAACTGTTGGCCCAGTTCATGGTGGTTTCAAAACGCGGCACAAACGATGCATGGCCTTGGGCTGCCCAAGCGGTGCGGGCCTGCTGCATCAACTGCGCGTAGGGCACCAGCACCACACACGCAGAAGGGTGCAGCCCACGGCTGGCAATATGGGCGTGAATTTGCCTGGTCACGCGCGACCAGCTGGCATCCATGAAATGGGATGACATCACAGGAGAAAATGGGAAGTGGGCTATCGTGGTCATAGAAGAAGCTGAACTCATAACCGCCAGCCAAGGTACTTGCTTTCTGCCACAATGACATCAACTTTTGCTGTATCTTGCAACACTTCTGAAGGAGCCCTCATGGCCAACGAACTGATTAAACATACCACAGATGCCACCTTCGAAGCCGATGTGCTGAAGTCGACCAAACCTGTGTTGGTGGACTACTGGGCAGAGTGGTG
>CANCLK010000034.1 GCA_947378785.1 Comamonadaceae bacterium | reverse complement strand
AAGGAAAACGAAGTCAAGTTTGTTGACTTCCGCTTCACTGACACCCGTGGTAAAGAGCAGCACGTCACCGTGCCTGTGTCTCACTTTGACGAAGACAAGTTCACTTCAGGCCACGCTTTTGACGGCTCATCCATCGCCGGTTGGAAAGGTATTGAAGCCTCCGACATGCAACTGATGCCTGATGCCAACACTGCCAACATCGATCCGTTCTACGAAGAAACCACGTTGTTCATGAGCTGCGACGTCGTCGAGCCTGCCGACGGCAAGGCCTACGACCGTGATCCACGTTCCATTGCTCACCGCGCTGAGGCTTACCTCAAAGCGTCCGGCTTGGGCGACACGGCTTACTTCGGTCCAGAGCCAGAATTTTTCGTTTTCGACGACGTGCGCTGGAACACCGACATGTCGGGCACCTTCTTCAAGATCGACGAATACGAAGCACCGTGGAATTCAGGCAAGAAGCTTGATGGCGGCAACCGCGGCCACCGTCCAACTGTCAAGGGTGGCTACTTCCCCGTGCCACCGGTCGACAGCATGCACGACATGCGCTCGGAAATGTCCCTGATTCTCGAATCGCTGGGCATCCCCGTCGAAGTTCATCACCATGAAGTCGCTGGCCCAGGCCAGAACGAGCTGGGCACCAAGTTCAGCACGCTGGTTGAGCGCGCCGACTGGACGCAGGTCCTGAAGTACGTGGTTCACAACGTCGCCAATGCCTACGGCAAGACCGCGACCTTCATGCCAAAACCCATCGTTGGCGACAACGGTTCCGGCATGCACGTGCACCAGTCGATCTGGAAAGACGGCAAAAACCTGTTCGCCGGTGACGGCTACGCAGGCCTGTCTGATTTCGCCCTGTACTACATTGGCGGCATCATCAAGCACGCACGTGCTTTGAACGCGATCACCAACCCAGGCACCAACAGCTACAAGCGTTTGGTCCCAGGTTATGAGGCACCGGTCAAGCTGGCTTACTCGGCCAAGAACCGCTCGGCTTCGATCCGTATTCCACACGTGGCCAACCCTAAGGGTCGCCGCATCGAGGCACGTTTCCCTGATCCACTGATGAACCCGTACCTCGGCTTCTCGGCCCTGATGATGGCGGGCTTGGATGGCGTGGAAAACAAGATCCATCCTGGCGAAGCTGCCACCAAAGATTTGTACCATCTGCCGCCTGAAGAAGACGCTTTGGTGCCAACCGTCTGCCACAGCTTGGACCAGGCCCTCGACTGCCTCGATGCAGACCGCGGGTTCTTGACCAAGGGCGGCGTCTTCACTGACAGCATGCTCGATGCTTACATTGAACTCAAAATGGGCGAGGTCACGCGTTTGCGTCAAGCCACGCACCCGATCGAGTTCGACATGTACTACTCGCTGTAAGGCGGGGCCTGCGCATCTGCACCGGCTTGGGTCGGGCAGTTTCGTGGCAAAAAGGACAGCTTCGGCTGTCCTTTTTCCGTTTTGTCTTCACCGCACATTGCAAGATAATTGACGGTCATGAAAAAAGTTTTGCTCATCACCGCTACGGCAGTGGTCTTGGCTGCGACCAGCGTGATGGCGATGGCCCAAAGCGCCATTTACCGTTGCGGTAACGAATACCTCAACGATGCTGCCTTGGCCGTAGCGCGTGGCTGCCAAGTGGTCGAGGGCGGTAACGTGACGGTGGTGCCGGGGACTCGTGTCAATCGCGGACGTCGCAGCTCGGCCGTCAACGTTATTCCAAATACTGACGCTACAGTTCAGCGTGCTCGCGACACGGATGCCCGCAGCATCTTGCTGGCCGAGCTAAAAACCGCCGAAGTCCGGCTGGCCGATCAGCAGAAGGAATACAACAACGGCGAGCCTGAAAAGCTGGACGCTGAGATGAGTAACCCGCAGCGTTACTCAGACCGCGTCAACGAGCTCAAAGAAGGTATCAATCGCTATACGGGTGACATTGCCGGGCTGAAGCGCGAGATAGCGCGTCTTCCATCGGTTGTTTCAATACCGGGTCAGTGAATCTAGTCAGTCGGTTAATGGGTCAAAATAGCCATCTTGAAAACCCCCGACACGAACCTCTCTCAACCTGTATCGGCCGCCCTACGATTTCAGGCCTTCGATCTCTTGGCGACCCTCGTGGCTGTGGTCCACGTTGACGGAGTCGTGCTTTTTGCCAATGCCGCCCTAGAAGACGCGCTCGGCATTTCACGCCGAACGATAGAAGGCTCGCAACTGCCGGATTGCTTCACAGAACCACAGATCTTGCGCACTGCCCTCGACGGGGCGGGAAGCAATGTGTTTGCTGCGTTGCGCTACGACGCTTGGCTCAAGCGGGCTAATCCGGAACCCTTTCCGGTGCATGTGGTGGTGGCCCAGACCGATGTGCTAGGGGAAGTCATTGTCGAGTTGCTGCCGTTAGAGCAGCAAGCCAAACAAGACCGTGAAGAGCGACTCATCGACCAAGCGCAGGCGAATAAAGAGCTGATCCGTAACCTTGCGCATGAGATCAAAAATCCCTTGGGTGGGATTCGTGGCGCAGCGCAGTTGCTTGAAATGGAGATTGAGTCGAAGGAGTTGATCGAATACACCCAGGTCATCATTCACGAAGCCGACCGCTTGCAGTCCTTGGTCGATCGTTTGCTGGCGCCGCACCGCCGGCCACATCTGGTGGGGGACGTGAATATTCACGAAGTTTGTGAGCGGGTCCGGTCGCTCATCTTGGCGGAGTTTCCGAAAGGACTGAAGGCTGCGCGCGACTACGACATTTCCATCCCTGACTTTCGCGGGGACCGCGAACAACTCATACAGGCTGTCCTCAACATTGCTCACAATGCCGCCCAAGCCTTGGCTGAACGGGTGGCTTCAGGTGACGGCGAGATCATTTTCAAGACCCGAATCGCGCGCCAAGTGACTTTCGGCAAACAACGTTATCGCTTGGCATTGGAATTGCATGTCATTGACAATGGACCGGGCGTGCCGGACTCCATCAAAGACCGAATTTTCTATCCCCTGGTGTCAGGGCGGGAAGGCGGTTCGGGGTTGGGGTTGACGTTGGCACAAACCTTCGTTCAGCAACACCACGGTTTGATTGAGTGCGACAGTGTGCCGGGCCGTACAGACTTCAAGATCCTGATTCCTCTGCCTTGAGATCTGTCCCATCCATTGAATTGACACATAGGGATAGCGCCACATGAAACCGATTTGGATCGTTGACGATGACCAGTCCATCCGGTTCGTTCTGGAAAAGGCTCTCTTGAGGGAAGGTCTGCCGACGCGCAGCTTCACCAATCCGCGCGAAGTGCTCGCCGCACTGGCGACCGCGACCGAGGACGATGGCCCACAAATTTTGGTCAGCGACATCCGCATGCCGGGCGGCTCGGGTCTTGATCTTTTAGAAGCGGTCAAAGAAAAATTACCAGGCTTGCCGGTCATCATCATGACCGCGTTCTCTGACCTTGACAGTGCCGTGTCGGCCTTTCAGGGCGGCGCGTTTGAATACCTGCCGAAGCCGTTCGATTTGCCCAAAGCGGTCGAGCTGATTCGCCGTGCGGTTGAAGAAAGCCAGCGCGAAGAAGTGGCCGAAGAGCGCATGGCCTTGGCGCCTGAAATGCTCGGGCAAGCACCGGCCATGCAAGACGTTTTTCGTGCGATTGGTCGGCTCAGTCAAAGCAATGTCACGGTCATGATCACTGGCGAATCCGGCTCCGGTAAAGAGTTAGTAGCGCGTGCGCTGCACAAACATTCACCGCGCGCCAACGGACCGTTCATCGCCATCAACACGGCGGCGATTCCGAAAGACTTGCTGGAGTCCGAACTCTTTGGTCATGAGCGCGGCGCATTCACTGGCGCGCAGACCATGCGTCGCGGTCGCTTTGAGCAGGCCGACGGTGGCACACTGTTTCTGGACGAAATCGGTGACATGCCGTTTGATTTGCAAACGCGTTTGCTGCGCGTTTTGTCAGACGGACACTTTTACCGCGTAGGTGGGCACAACGCCGTCAAGGCCAACGTGCGCGTCATCGCCGCCACGCATCAAGACCTTGAGCAGCGCGTCAAAGATGGCGGCTTCAGGGAAGACCTGTATCACCGACTGAATGTGATTCGCCTGCGCTTACCTGCATTGCGAGAGCGCCGTGAAGACGTCTTCATGCTGACCCGTCACTTTTTGCAGCAGAGCGCCAAGCAACTCGGAGTTGAGCCTAAGCGAATTGCCGACGCGGCGCTGCAGCAGCTCAGCACCTTCAGTTTTCCTGGCAATGTACGTCAGTTAGAAAACATCTGTCATTGGCTGACCGTGATGGCTCCGGCACAGGTGATTGAACCCAAGGACTTGCCGCCTGAAGTGTTGGCCATTGCGCCTGAGGCGCCCAAGGCCGTCAGTCTGCAGCCGGACACTGTGTTGGTGCATGCGGATGCACGCGACATGCAGACTTCGGAAATCCATGAGCCTATTGGTCTGTCGAATGCCCGCTCTTCTGCACCGGCGTGGCCTTTGAGTGCCGCCACGGGTGGTCATTGGGAAGCCGATTTAGAGGTTGAAGCACTCGCCCTGCTGGTGAGTGGTCAAACCGATGTTTGGGACGTTCTGACGCGTCGCTTTGAGTCCAAGCTGATACAAACGGCGTTGCTCAACACCCGTGGGCGGCGTATTGAAGCGGCCCAAAAACTCGGTATCGGCCGCAACACCATCACTCGAAAAATTCAGGAACTGGGGCTGGAGTAATCAGCAGAAATCGGTCAGAGGCTGACCGATTTTTTCTATCCAATCTCCACGACCACCGGCACATGGTCGCTTGGGCGTTCGTTCTTGCGTGGCAGTTTGTCAATCACGCAACTGCGTACCCGTGACTTCAGTGGCTCACTCACCAGAATGTGGTCAATGCGCAGCCCACGGTTGCGGCGGAAGGCGAACTCGCGGTAGTCCCACCATGAGTAACTTTTATCAGGTTGATCAAACAGGCGGAAGGCATCGGTCAAACCCAAGTCCAGCAGGCCTTGGAAGTGCTCACGCTCTGCGGTCATGTGGTGAATCGTTTCGCGCAGACCTTCTGGGTCGTGCGTGTCGCGGTCGTCAAAGGTGATGTTGAAGTCGCCGACCAGCACCAGATTCGGTGTGCTGACGAGTTCTTGTTTGAGCCAGTGACGTAGGCCAGTGAGCCACTGCATCTTGTACGCAAACTTTTCGCTGCCCGGTTCTTGACCGTTCACAAAGTAGCCATTCACTAAGCGAAAGGCACCTTCAGCCGTGTCGAGCGTGGCGGCAATCACGCGGGACTGCTCATCGGCAAAACCGTTGATGTTTTTGGTGACGTCACGTAAGGGCACGCGACTCAAGATGGCCACGCCGTTGTAGGTTTTTTGCCCGAACACCGCGCAATGGTTGTACCCTGCATCTTGCAGGGCTTGCAGCGGAAACTTCTCGTCTGGCAGCTTCAGTTCTTGCAGGCACAGCGCATCAACGGGATTCGCGGCCAGCCAGTCCAGCACCTGCGGTAGACGAACGGAGAGTGAGTTCACATTCCACGTAGCGATTTTCATGTTGGGTTAGATGTCTTCTTTTGGTAGGTTGCAAAGCTGAATGTCAGTCCTGTTGAAGACAGGTGCTGCTCACGCGCTATTTCTGTCCACGCAGTGCCCAAGGACGGCGCGTAGGCATCGCCTTCAAAGTCTTTCGCAATCTCGGTGACTTCAGCGCGTACCGCGAGGGGTTCGGCTTGCTGGTAAATCTCGGCACCGCCGATGACCCAGACCTCGGGCACGTCGCCGCTCAGGTGCCGTGCCTCTTGAAGACTGCTGGCGCGCACGGCGCCTTCGGCTTGCCAGTCAACTTGGCGCGTGATGACGATGTTGCTGCGGCCCGGCAGCGGCCGAAAGCGGGGCGGCAGCGAATCCCAAGTTTTGCGACCCATGATGACCGGGCAGCCTTGCGTCAGGCGCTTGAAGTGCGCGAGGTCTTCTGGCAGATGCCAAGGCATGCGGTTGTCTTTGCCGATCACGCCGTTGGCAGCGCGCGCAAAAATCAGGTTGATGCGGGGTGTCGTCACGACTGACTTAGACCGCCACGGGCGCTTTGATGGCCGGGTGGTGTTGATAGTTCAGAAATTCGAAGTCTTCAAACTCGTAATCAAAAATGGACGCGGGCTGACGCTTGATGTTCAGCGTCGGGTAGGCCATCGGTTCACGGCTCAGTTGCAGTGCCACTTGATCGTGGTGGTTGCTGTATATGTGGCAGTCGCCACCAGTCCAAATGAAGTCGCCAACGGCCAAGCCGCACTGCTGCGCCACCATGTGCGTGAGCAGCGCGTAGCTGGCAATATTGAAGGGCACGCCAAGAAAAATATCGGCGCTGCGCTGGTACAGCTGGCAGCTGAGCTTGCCGGGTTGACCGGGCACCTCGGAGGGGGCGACGTAAAACTGGAAGAATGCATGACAGGGCATGAGCGCCATTTTGGACAGATCGGCCACATTCCACGCGCTGACAATGATGCGGCGCGAATCCGGGTTGGTCTTAAGCGTCTTGATGACCTCGGCGATCTGGTCGATGTGACCGCCCTCGGGTGTCGGCCAGCTGCGCCATTGCACGCCATAGACAGGACCCAAGTCACCGTCTTCACGCGCCCATTCGTCCCAGATAGAAACGCCGCGCGCTTTGAGCCAGTTGTTGTCACTCGAGCCTTGCAGAAACCACAACAATTCATGGACGATGGATTTCAGGTGAACCTTCTTGGTGGTCACCAGCGGAAAACCTTCATTCAGGTCAAATCGCATTTGGTAACCAAACACGCTTTTGGTGCCGGTTCCGGTGCGGTCAGCCTTGAAGACGCCGTGCGTGTCGACGTGGCGCATGAAGTCTTCGTATTGGGAGCGGATGGCTTGTGTCATGACGGTCATTATGTTCGCAGGACTTTACCTGGGTTCATGATGTTCTTCGGGTCCAGCGCGGTTTTCAGCGCCCGCATCAGACCCAGCGCGACAGGAGATTTGTGGATTTCGAGCTTCTCGACTTTGAGGCTGCCGACGCCGTGCTCAGCTGAAATTGAACCGCCAAATTTTTGCACTGATTCATACACCAGCGTATTGACTTGGTCTTCCCATTCCCGCAGAAAAACCGGGCCATCGCTGCCGACAGGCGCCTGGACGTTGTAGTGCAAGTTGCCATCCCCTAAGTGACCAAAATTGACCAATCGAACACCCGGAATTTTTTCCTCAAGCAAGGCATCGGTGCTGCGTACAAATTCCGACATATGCGATACCGCTACCGAGATGTCGTGCTTGATGTTCAGGCCTTCTTCCGCCTGCGCCAGCGGAATGCTTTCGCGCACATGCCAGAGTTGTTTAGCTTGGGCCAGACTTTCAGCCACCACGGCATCGCTCACGCAGCCGCTTTCAAGCGCAGTTTCTAGCAGGCGTTCAAATTGCACGCGGGCGTGGGCTTCAGACTCTTGGTCTGAGCATTCGAGCAGCACGCAGAAAGCGGCGGTTTCATACAGCGGGACTTTGAGTTGGCTGAAGTGTTGCGCCACCAAGCTGAGCGCAAATTGGCCCATGACTTCAAAGCCTGTGAGGCCCGCTCCCAAGTGTTGATGCGCCAAGCCCAGCAGGGCCACAGCATCGTCCATAGAGTCAACGGCGGCCCAGGCTGTTAGCCGTGCGGCGGGCAGGGGGTAGAGCTTCAAAGTGGCGGCGGTGATGACTCCTAACGTGCCCTCGCTGCCAATGTACAAATCGCGCAGGTCGTAGCCGGTGTTGTCTTTGCGCAGGCCCGACAGGCCGTGCCAGATGTCGCCAGCGGCGGTGACGACCTCCAGGCCAAGACACAAGTCGCGTGCGTTACCGTAGCGCAGCACTTGCGTGCCTCCCGCATTGGTGGCGAGGTTGCCGCCGATGGTGCAGCTGCCTTCCGCGGCCAAACTCAACGGAAACAAAAAGCCGGCTTGGCGCGCGGCATCTTGTAGGTTTTGCAGCACGCAACCAGCCTCAACGGTGATCGTCAGGTTGGCCGGATCAATCTCGCGAACAGCGCGCAGGCGTTGCAGGCTCAGCACCACTTGCTGGCCGCTGCCATCGGGAATGGATCCGACCACCAAACCAGTGTTGCCACCTTGCGGTACCAAGCTCACTTGGGCCGCCACACAGGCTTTGACAATGCGCGCCACTTCGTCGGTGTTTGCTGGACGAATAACGGCCAGCGCTTTGCCGCACTCGCGTTTTCGCCAGTCCATTTCCCACGCTTGCAGGTCGCCGTCTGTCAGCACGTTGGCATCGCCGCAGATGCTGCGTAGGGTTTGTATAAAAGAATTGTTCATATCGTCTCGGCTGGGATCGCAGCGGATGCTGCAGGTTTTTTCAGGCGTACCCGAACATGCAGGGCGCAGGCTACAAATAGCAGCAGGCACAGCCCTATTTCAAGCATGGCGAGGTAATTGCCTGGAGCTGCATCGCCCCAAGCGCGGACCACGCCTTCGGTGAAGTAAATCCACACGAACAAGCTGAGCCAGCGGTAGGTGTACATGCGGTTTTTGAGCACGCCAGCCAAGGGCAGCACCAGCGGCAGCACTTTGAGCGCCAGCAGAGAGCCGCCGGGCCGAATCGGTGCGAGCCACATCTCCCAAGCCAAGCCAAGGGCGATCAGTCCTGTCAGGCTGGCCACGGCCAGCCAGCGTGTGAGATCAATTTTTCGGGTTTTGTTCATCTAGATGGCATGATACCGACATGAATTTTCAGAAGCTTTTAGCTGACTTGTCTCATTTTCCATGGCGCGACACGGCTATCACCCTGCGCAAGCGTTTTCGCGATGACCACATGGGCTTGACGGCCAGTAGCCTGACCTTCACCACCTCGATTGCGTTGGTGCCTTTTTTCACCGTCGCGCTGGCCATCTTCACGGCTTTTCCGATGTTTGCCAAATTACAGGGTTCGCTGCAGGTTTGGCTGGTCGAGAGCCTTATTCCGGACAACATTGCGCGGCAGGTGCTGGGTTACCTGACGCAATTCAGCCGGCAGGCCAGCAAGCTCGGGGTGGCTGGCTTGGCGATTTTGGTGGCGACTGCTGTGGCCATGATCTTCACGATCGACCGTACCTTCAATGGGATTTGGCGTGTACGCAATCCACGGCCATTTGCGCAACGCGTGTTGATTTATTGGGCCGCTGTGACGCTCGGTCCGTTGCTCATGGGTGCCAGTTTGGCGGCGACTTCGTACCTGCTGCCGTTCGCTCGCAATGGCATGCCTGGGCCCTCCGGTTTGTTGCAGTTTTTGTTTGATTCATTGGAATTTGTGGCCTTGGCGGGTGGCATGGCAGCGCTTTACCACTACATGCCGAACACCTATGTGAAGTGGGCGCATGCTTGGACGGGCGGGCTGTTCGTGGCTGTGGGTATTGCGGTGGCCAAAAAAATTCTGGCTTTTTACCTGAGCATGGTCCCCAGCTACTCGGTCGTGTACGGTGCCTTTGCCACCTTGCCGATCTTGCTGGTGTGGATTTACGTGGCTTGGATCATTGTGTTGATGGGTGCGGTCATTGCGGCTTATCTGCCGAGTCTTTTGGCTGGCGTCGCTAGGCGTGCCAGCGCCCATGGCTGGCGTTTTCAGTTGGCGCTGGAGCTCTTGCAATTGCTCGACACAAGCCGCAACAGCATGCCGCGTGGCCAATTGACCACTGAGATGGCGCAGTCGCTGCGTGTCGATTTACTGGAACTCGAGCGGTCGCTCGAAGCCCTGATTCGTCTGCAATGGATTGGCCAACTGGCAGACACGGAGGAGGACAACGAGCCGCGATACGTGCTGTTGGTTGATCCGGACCGAACGCTTCTTGAGCCGCTGGTGAACGAGCTGCTGCTGGACAAGACGGCGGCTACGCACAAGCTCTATTCGCGTGCGGGTTGGGCGGAGACCCGGCTGCGCGAGGTGCTTTGACTGGCTGCCAATGAAAGTCCTCGAGAAACTGAGTGAACCGCCGAGGTGACCGGATCGCTCAACCGTGATAAGACGGATGGGGTTGATTGGGCTCTCGTCACCGCTTGAATGGGGATGGGCGATTTTGGGCTATATTGGCAGCGAACAAGAACATCAGGAGACCTGTCATGAAAGTCGCAGACATTTTGCGGGTAAAGGGTACGACCCTTTACACAGTACAGCCCGACGAACTGTTGGCGAGCGCCACAAAAATCATGGCCGAAAAAGACATCGGTTCCCTGGTGGTGATGGCGTCTGGCCAGCTGGTGGGCATGCTGACTTTTCGCGAAGTCATTCGGTGCATTGTTAAAAATGGCGGCGAAATCGGCAGTGCGTTGGTGCGCAAAGCCATGGACGATCAGCCGCTGACTTGCACGCCAGACACCGAAATTGACGATGTTCGCCGCATGATGCTGGAGCACCATGCGCGCTACTTGCCCGTGATGGATGAAAAAGTTTTGATGGGCGTGATCAGTTTTTACGACGTTGCCAAGGCCGTGGTCGACAGCCAAAATTTTGAAAACCAGATGCTCAAGGCCTACATCCGCGACTGGCCTGCCGAAGACGAAGCCAAACAAGGCTAGCCGACTTCTTTAACCGCGTGCTTGGTCGGAGATAATCACGTCCATGAGCGGCAACACCTTCGGACACCTTTTCGCAGTCACCAACTTTGGTGAATCCCACGGCCCGGCCATTGGCTGTGTGATTGACGGCTGCCCACCCGGCATGGCGCTGTGTGAGGCTGACATTCAACACGACCTCGATCGCCGTCGCCCAGGCACCAGTCGGCACGTGACGCAGCGTAGCGAGCCGGACACGGTAGAAATACTCTCTGGCGTGTACGAAGGCAAGACCACCGGCACGCCGATTTGCCTGTTGATCAAAAACACCGACCAGCGCAGCAAGGACTACGGCAACATCCTCGACACCTTCCGGCCAGGTCACGCGGATTACACCTACCTGCATAAATACGGCCTGCGCGACCCGCGCGGCGGTGGCCGTTCATCGGCCCGCATGACGGCGCCGATGGTGGCGGCTGGCGCTGTCGCCAAGAAGTGGCTGGCGGCACAGCACGGCATTGGTTTCAAGGGTTGCATGACGCAAATTGGCGACTTGCCCGTACCCTTTGAGTCTTGGGACCATGTGCCGAACAATCCGTTTTTTGCTGCAGCAGCAGATGTCTCTACCCTCGAAAATTACATGGACGCGTTGCGCAAGTCAGGCGATTCTTGCGGCGCGCGTATTCGCGTCGTTGCCACCCACATGCCCGTGGGTTTGGGTCAGCCGCTGTTTGACAAGCTGGACGCCGACATTGCCTACGCCATGATGGGCATCAACGCCGTCAAGGGCGTTGAAATTGGCGCTGGTTTTGCCAGCGTCAGCCAGCGCGGTACGACGCATGGAGACTCTCTCTCTCCAGCAGGTTTCAAGAGTAACAACGCCGGCGGCGTGTTGGGCGGTATCAGCACCGGGCAAGACCTAGAGGTGTCTATCGCCATCAAACCGACCAGCTCGATCATCTCGCCACGCGAATCGATTGACATGGCTGGGAATAGCACCACCGTCATGACCAAGGGTCGGCACGACCCCTGCGTTGGCATTCGCGCCACGCCGATTGCCGAGGCCATGCTGGCGTTAGTTGTCATGGAGCATGTGCTGCAACAGCGTGCCCAGTGCGCTGATGTGCGCGTCCCGATGCCGCCTATTCCTGGCGCGGCTTGACGTCGGGTTTGCAGTCGCGCTTGAGGTCGCTCTGACGGTGACTACCCGCCGCCAACTCGTTCCCTTTGCCGCCTTGTCGGCCAGCTACTTTGCGCACATCGGATTTTTTAATCCGTATTTGCCGTTGTGGCTGAAAGACATGGGCTTGAGCATTCTCGCCATCAGCGTGTTGGTCTCGGTGCAGGCTGCCACGCGGCTGTTTGCACCCTACGGCTGGGGCTGGCTGAGCGACCGCACTGGCGAGCGCATCAAACTGCTGCGCTATAGCGCCGGTGCAGCCTTGGTGGCTTCAGCAGGGCTGTGGTTTGACGGTGGCGTGCAGTGGTTGTTTTTGGTGCTGCTGGTGATGTTTACCCACACCAGCGCCATGATGCCGATGAGCGAAGCCGCCATGGCGCATCTGGTGACGCAGGGCGGCGTATTCGATGCGCGACGTTATGGCCGTATCCGTTTGTGGGGATCTCTCGGATTTTTGGTCACGGTGCTGGCGGCGGGGGCTTGGTTCGAGTACGCTGGGATGCGCCACTTCCCCGGCTGGACTGTCGCCACCATCTTCGCTGTGACGGTCAGTGTCTGGTTTTTGCCGGACCTGAAAGAGGCTGTGCCCGAGCATGCGCAGCACGTCAACGTGATGCCGGTCTTACGGCAGCGTGCGGTGCAGTGGTTTTTTGCAGCGGCATTCTTTCATGTGCTCTCGCACATTGGCATTTACGTTTTCTTCTCTCTGTACCTAGATTCATTAGGTTACACCAAAACCATGATCGGCCTGCTGTGGGCCTTGTCGGTGATCGTGGAGATCGGCTGGTTTTTCACGCAGTCGCGCTGGCTGCCGCGTTTGAGCCTGACGGCCTGGCTGATGGTGTGCTCGGCGGCGATGGTGCTGCGCATGGGCATCACGGCCAGCAACGCGCAGGTGCTGGTTTTGTTATTGGTGGCACAGGCCTTACACGCACTGACGTTTGCCACGCACCACACGGTCTGCATCGCCTTGCTGTCGAAGCATTTCAGTGGTCGGTTGCGCGGCCGAGGTCAGGCGCTTTATACCGTCGTGGCTTACGGCTTTCCTGGCCTCTTTGGCGGGCTCGCCGGTGGCGTGTTGAGCACGCATTTCGGTCTGGTCAGCGTTTACTGGGTCTCCGTGGGCACCAGCCTGCTGGCCCTGCTGTGCGCCTTCGGGGCTTGGCGACATCAGCATCTGCGCTGAGCCATGATGTCCATGCGTTTGCAGCTAGGACACGTCTGAAGGGTTGTTGACGTCGCGCCAAAGTCCGGGGGCCAAACCGTCTAGCGCGTGAGGGCCGATGGCTGCACGAATCAGCCTTAGCGTGGGGAACCCCACCGCGGCGGTCATGCGACGAATTTGCCGGTTCCGGCCTTCACGAATGCCTAACTCAAGCCAAGCGGTGGGTTTGGATTGGCGCACACGGATCGGCGGGTCCCGCTGCCACACGTCGGGTGCGGTGCTCATCAGGCTGGCGCGGGCAGGGAGCGTCATGCCGTCGTTCAGTTGCACGCCTTGCCGCAAAACCGCCAGCGCCTCTTCGCCGGGCTCGCCTTCGACCTGCACCCAATAAGTCTTTTCCATCTTGAAGCGCGGATCAGCAATACGTGCCTGCAGTTGGCCGTCATTTGTGAGTAGCAGCAGGCCTTCACTGTCCGCGTCGAGCCGACCCGCCACATAAACGTCTGGGATGTTCAAAAAATCTTTCAACCCGCGCCAACGCCCCTCGGGTGTGAATTGGCTCAGCACGCCGTAAGGCTTGTTGAAACAAATCAGGCGGGTGGGGTTGGAAATGACCATGGCGGCGCAGCATAGCACTGCCAGATCAAAGCAAGACTTCCCTCTGCTGATCCACAGCTTGAATCGCGGCCTCGAGTGTTCTGCCAGTCAGCAGCATTTGGTCGATAGAAATAGGATACGGTGCTACCCCGTTGATGGCTTTTGCAAAAGCTTCCAGCTCATAGCGCAAGGCTTGGTTGGGCTCGCAGTGGATCACTTCCGTTTTTCCACCGGTGGTTAAAAGTTCAACCACATTGGGCCCTCGCGCTTCTGCGGAGCCTTCGGTGCCGAACACATGAACTCGCCAGAAAAAAGGGCTTGGCCGCACCGATGCCAAGTGCCCGGTCGCGCCGTTTTCGAACACAAATGACATTGACAGAGAATCCATCACCCCATTTTCAAGACCCGGGTGCACAACGCTGTTGGCGTGTATTTTTTTAACGGGACCCAGCAGATGAACGAAAGCATCAAGGATGTGTATGCCTGTTGCCGTTAAGCTCGCGCCAGGCGAGTTTTCAGGCTGCATCCGCCAGGCACGGTAGCTGCCGGCAGAGTGTTCGTTGGACAGGTTGCCCTCTATGTGCATCAGTTGGCCAAGCCGGCCACTGGCGACTTGCTTTTGAAGCTCCATCATCGAAGCCCAAAAACGTTTGTCTTGTCCAACTGCCAGCACCACGCCAGCTGCTGTACAGGCCTGCGTAGCCATCTGAACATCGGCCAATGTCAGTGCCAGGGGTTTCTCGCAAAATACGGCCTTGCCTGCCTTCGCCGCAGCCAGTATTTGCGGCACATGTAATTGATGTGGCGTCGCCAGCACCACGGCTTGAATGTTGGGGTCGGCCAAAAGGTCGTCGTAGTTGTCATACAGGCGAAAGTCTTGCTGCTGCGCGTAATCCCTGACGGCCTCTGGGTGACGCACCATGCCCGCTACAAAATGAATTTGATCGCTGCTCGACTGAACCGCATCGACTAAGTTTTGGCCCCATCGTCCAAGGCCAACGATCGCTGCATGGATCATGTTCTGCGTGCGCGATGTCCTACCAGCGCCTCCAGCTCCCGTATTGCTGCCATGTGATCCAACAAACGGTGCGCGGTCTTCACCATGGCGACATCCACCAATTTCCCATCGACGGTGGTGCTGGCGGTGCCACGTGTCAATGCCTCGTCAAAGGCGGCAATCACGCGCGTGTAGTAGTCGATCTGAGCGGCTGTCGGCGTGTAGATGTCATTGGTCATCTCAAGCTGGTTGGGGTGGATCGCCGTACGCCCGCGAAAGCCCAATCGTCTTGACAACTCGGTGTCTTGCCTGAAGCCTTCGGCGTCGCGTATATTTGAAAAAACGCCATCTAAAGGGCAGGCAATATTGGCTGAGCGTGCGGCAACCAGACTGAACTGGCGGACGAACATCATTTCGGGGCCAGCGCTGGTCCACGTGGCTCCCAGAGACACATTCATGTCGCCATCTTCACCACCGCCGTAAATGATCGACTCTATGCGCGGCGACCCAGCAACTACCTTTTGAGAATTCAGCACGCCTGATGCGCTTTCAATCATCGCGATGATGGGCGTGCTGCCGACCTCGACACCTTTTCGGCGTTCTGCGTCAGAGATGAGTGCGTCGACTTGTTGGACATCTTCAAGCCGATCCTGTTTGGGGACGACAAAGCCCGCCAGTCCGCCGATGCCAACGAATGACTGGATGTCGTCCTCCAGAAAGCCGCTGTCAAAGGGGTTGACGCGGACCCAGCAGCGCGCACCTGGAACCTGCGGCATGTACTCGAGCGCCATGGCCCGTGCATTGGCTTTTTCAACGCTCGGAATCGTGTCTTCCAAATCCAAAATAAAGCCGTCGGACGGCAGATCATTGAGTTTGTCCAGCATCCTTTTTTGGTTGGCTGGAACGAAGAGCAAGCTACGCCACATTCGCATAAATTTTCCTTGAAGTGATCAGGTTTAGGGTGCGCAGAGAATCACGCCTGCTTTTTCTAGTGCTTTGATCTGTGCTTCATCGCGCCCTAGTTCGCGCATGATTTCTGCTGTGTGCTCTCCCAGCAACGGCGCCACGCGTTGAATGCTTGGTCCGGCCTGGTCAAACAAGACTGGATTACGCACCATCTTCACGGGCCCCATTCGCGGGTGGTTAATTTCGGTCACCACGGCGCGAGCCTTGATGTGGGGGTCATCAAATACTTGATCAAATTCGTTCATGCGCGAGCACGGAACGCCGACCGCAACAAGCTCTTTTTCGATATCGCTGGCGGTCATTTTTTGAATCAAGGGTGTGACCACCGCCAGCAACTGCGTTTCGTTTTGCTTTCGCAGTACATAGCTGCAAAACAAGGGATTTTCAATTTCGTTGGCTAAACCAATCACGTGCATGAATCGTTTGAATAATTCATCGTTTGGCGTTCCTATTGCCACATAGCACTTGTCTGAAGTTTCGAACAACTGGTATGGCGCATTCAAGCGATGCTGATGCCCCATGCGTTGAGGGACTTCACCAGTGGCTAAAAATCCTGCAGTTTCCCAAGCCGCCGCTGCGATAGATGATTCGACCAAAGACACATCGGCGACCTTACCGCCCCGACCTTTGAGCACGCTGATCAGCCCTGTGAGAACCGCATAAGTGGCAAACAAAGCACCAAAAATATCCGCGGTCTGAATGCCGGGTCGGACGGGCATTTCTCCTGAATGGCCAGTGACCGATAGGGTGCCTGAGAAGGCCTCAATAATGAGGTTGACTCCCGCGCGACGCGTGTAAGGGCCCGACTGACCAAAGCCAGATGCAGACACATAAACGATACGGGGATTGACCGCTTTCAAGTGCTCGGGGCCCAGATTGATTTTCTGCAACACGCCGGGACGGTTGTTCTCCAGAAACACATCACAAGATTTGGCGAGCTCCAGAACAATGTCTTGCGCTTCCTTTTGCTTGAGGTCGAGAACCAAGCTGCGTTTATTGCGGTTCAGTACGCTAAAGCTGGCGCTTTCGCCATTGATCATCGGAGGCATGGCGCGGGTCTGGTCGCCCTTCGACGGCCGTTCAATCTTGATGACGTCTGCGCCCATGTCACCCAGCAACATGCCGCAAAAGGGTCCCGCTATGAAGTTACCAATTTCAAGAACACGGATGCCCTCAAGGGCTTGTACGGTTTTTTGAATATCACTCATGGTGTTTTACTGCGGTGCCAAATTTATTTTGGCCGCCAATATTTTGTTCCTGTCAATTTCTTCGCGGATGATCTTGTCAAATTGCTCTGGTGTCGAGCCGACGGTGACAAAGCCTTGGTCAGAAAAAGAACGCTTGATTTCAGGGTCGTCCAAGGCTTTGGCAACCTCATTGCGGATCCGTTTGACATACTCATTGGGGGTGCCCGCCGGGAACCAAAAGCCATACCATGGCGTGTAAAAAAAGCCTTTGAGTCCAGCTTCATCCACGGTGGGTACGTTTGGAAGTACGGGCCAGCGCGATTGGCCGGTGATGGCCAACACTTTGATTCGGCCGGACTTGACCATAGGTGCCAGTGCAGTGGCCGGCCCGAAGCAGACGTCGATCCTTCCTGCGATCAAATCGTTCATGGCCTCGCCGACGCCTTTGTAGGGGACATGCGTCATCTTGATGTCTGCGCTGGCGCTAAAAAACTCAGCGGCAAAGTGCATCACATTGCCAACACCTGCTGAGCCGTAGTTGTACTTGCCCGGATTGGCCTTGGCGTCTTTGATGAATTCCTGCACGTTGGTGGCGGTGACTTTTGTGCTGACGGCCATCAGGAACCCGGCACTGTTGGCCACCAAGGTGATGGGCACAAATTCGCTGATCGGGTCGTAGGGCAAAGACTTGGAAACCACCGGCAAGCTGGCATGGCTTGAGGACGTGTTCAAGATCGTGTAGCCGTCAGGCGCAGATTTCGCGACATACCCCGAGCCGATCGCACCACCTGCACCCGCACGGTTGTCAATGACGAAGTTTTGTCCGAGCGTCGCCGCTATCTTGTTGCCCAACGTCCGACCTATGTAATCCATCGGACCCCCCGCGACATAGGGGACGACCATCTTGATGGGGTGTTTTGGATAGTCTTTGTCCGCTGTTTGTGCGCCTGCTAACAGGGGCATCGCGCAGATGCAAGCTATGAGGAAATGCACTTGTCTCATGTTTGTCTTCTCCATCAAGGGGTTCGCGACATGCTTCAGGGATGCAGGGAACAGTCAATTAAAGGGCCGATCTGGCCCAATTCTATGTTTCCGAGTTTTGGGCTGAGATGCAGTGTTTGGCAAGTACCCCTCGCAGTCAAATACCAAATTTCGTTCCATCCATACCATGTTGCTATGGCGCGTCGGTTCGCGGTGATTTGCTGCTGGCTCGCGCAGTGCGATAGCATGCCCGCATGAGTGTTCATTACGAAAGCGTGCAAACTGCCACGCTCTACCCCGATGCCTTTCAGGTGGCTGCCCCTTCTTTTGCGCTGGAGCGTCACATTTGGCCGCGCAAGCTGGGTGTTTTTATTCGCAAAGCGCCGTCAGTGCTGGACGCCAGTACCGAGCCGACTGAGGACGCTGCGCCCGACAAGGGCCTGCGCGAGCTTGGGGCTGGGCAGTTTGGTTTGGTGCCGCCGTGGGTCAAGTCGGCCTCGGATGCCAAACTGCGTTCGACCAAGTTGGTCAATGCGCGATCAGAAACCGTCACCACCTCCACGAATTTTCGTGACACCTGGCTCAAGGGTCAGCGTTGCATCGTGCCGATGATGGCGTTTTTTGAAGACGACTGGCGCAGCGGGAAGGCCGTTCCCACACGCATCACCCGCGTCGACGGCAAGCTGATGGGCGTGGCGGGTTTGTGGGAGCGTTGGGAAAAGGACGGCGAGGAAATCATCAGCTTCACCGTGCTGACCGTCAACGCCAACAGCCACGCTCTGCTGCACCGTTACCAGCAAGGTGGTAACGAAAAACGCATGCCGGCGATTTTGGGCGAAGGCACTTACGACGCCTGGCTGAACGCCCGTCCCGAAAAGGCCAAGGAGTTCATGCGGGCCTACCCGGCGAACTGGTTGACGGCCAACCCGGTCGAGAAATAGCCCGCCTTGTCGAGTATGGCCTGCGGGTCAATCGCCCAGGTTGATCAGCGTTGTCAGCGCTAAGTCACCTAGCGGAACGTAGTCGGCCACCACCCAAATCCTCACGGACTGCTTGGCTGCAACGGTCAGCACTTGCAAGACAAAGTTGATCGACGCTTGGTCCAATGAAACAAAGGGGCCATCGAGTAGCGTGAGTTGGGCCCCGGAGGCCGCCGCAGCAGCGATCCACACCTTGCGCTTGGAGCCGGTGGACAGCATGAACAGGTTTTTGTGCAGCTGCGGGCCTAGGCTTAGCCCTTCAATCATCTCGGTCAACAAGGCCTCGTCAAAGCCGGGGTAGGCGCGCTGTACAGACTGCAGGTAGTCGGTCACCCTGAGGGCATCATGCGCTGTTGAGCGCGGATCCTTCCAGAACACCTGCTGACGGTAAGCCTCGGGTTGCTCGTCTAAGAACACATTGCCCAGTTGCAAACGTCCGGCATCTGGAGCCAACACACCCGCCAAGAGTTCTAGAACCGTGGTTTTGCCACGCCCGTCACCGCCGAGTACCATCGCCACGCCCGGCGCAAGCTGTGCAGAGAAGTCTCGTAAAACGGCACAGTGCGGGTAGGCAAAAAATACATTGGACAGGTTGAGCATGGGGAGTCTCACTTGCCCCAGCTGTCCTTCAAGCCGACTGCCAAATTGAACACCGGCTTGGCGGCGGTGTGGTCTCCGCGGTCCGCCACAAAGTAGCCGTGGCGTTCAAACTGAAACTTGTCGTCGGCCTTTGCCGCAATGGCGCCACTTGCGGCGAGCGAGGGCTCGACGTAAGCGGTGATGAATTGGATGCTGTCGGGGTTGAGTTGCTTCAAGAAGTCGTTGTCGCCGGTGCCAGGGTGTGCTTCACTGAAGAGGCGCTCGTACAGGCGCACTTCGGCTTGCACCGCGTCGGCCACGCCAACCCAGGTGATGACGCCTTTGACTTTGACGGCGTCGCTGCCGGGCGTGCCGCTTTTGGTGTCGGGTATCAAGCGGGCATGCACTTCAGTGACTTGGCCTGCGGCATCTTGAGCCGCGCCGGTGCATTCAATCACGTGGCCATATTTGAGCCGCACTTTGTTGCCCGGCGTCATGCTGCCATCGGCCGCAGGCTGCGGCGGGTAGAGCCTGAAAAAGCCTTTTGGGGGTGTGGCCTCATAGTCGCTTCGATCTATCCAGACTTCTTTGCCGATCTTGAAGCTGCGCTTGCCGAGTTCGGGGTGGTGCGGGTGAATCGGGGCGCTGCAGTCGTCCAGCATGCCTGAACCCATGACCTCATCCCAGTTGGTGAGTACCAACTTGACGGGGTCCAGCACGGCCATCGCGCGCGCTGCAGAGCCATCTAACGTTTCGCGCAGGCAGCCTTCCAGCGTGCTGTAGTCAATCCAGCTGTCGCTTTTGGTGACGCCAATGCGCTCAGCAAAGAGTTGCAGTGCTTCGGGTGTGTAGCCACGGCGGCGCAGGCCGACGATGGTTGGCATGCGTGGATCGTCCCAGCCGTTGACGCGTTTCTCTGTGACCAGTTGCGCCAGCTTGCGTTTGCTGGTCATCACGTACGTGAGGTTCAGGCGGGCAAATTCGTATTGGTGCGGGTGCGGCGTGGCGATCAGACCGCCTTCGGCCAGCTTGTCCAGCAGCCAGTCGTAAAACGGCCGTTGGTCTTCAAACTCCAGCGTGCAGATGCTGTGCGTGATTTGCTCCAGCGCGTCTTCAATCGGGTGCGCAAAGGTGTACATCGGGTAGATGCACCACTTGTCGCCCGTATTGTGGTGCGTGGCGCGGCGAATACGGTAAATGGCCGGGTCGCGTAGGTTGATGTTGGGCGAAGCCATATCGATCTTGGCGCGCAACACGGCTGCACCGTCGGCCAGTTCACCGTCTCGCATTTGCCTAAAACGAGTTAGGTTCTCAGCCGGTGTGCGGCTGCGATAAGGGCTGTCTGTGCCGGGGTGGCTGAAGTCGCCGCGGTGGATGCGCATGTCCTCAGCACTTTGCTCGTCGACATACGCCAAGCCGGCTTGCACCAGATATTCGGCGGCGCGGTACATGAAGTCAAAGTAGTCGCTGGCTTGGTACAGGTGGGTGGTGCCAGACCCGTCTTGGGCCTGCCAGTCAAAGCCCAGCCACTTGACCGCGTCAATGATGGAATTGACGTATTCGGTGTCTTCTTTTTCGGGGTTGGTGTCGTCAAAGCGCAAGTGGCAAACGCCGCCATAGTCGCGTGCCAAGCCGAAGTTCAGGCAAATGCTTTTGGCGTGGCCAATGTGCAGGTAACCATTGGGCTCAGGCGGAAAGCGAAGGCGCACCTTGGCCGGGTCGTTGGGGCCGGCGGTGTGGTGGGCAGCGTCACCGGGCGAACCGCCCCAATGACGATCGGCATAGGTGCCCTCGGCTAAGTCTTTCTCGATGATCTGTCGCAGGAAGTTGCTGGGCTTGACGACATCCTTGGCAGAAGCGTTGTGCGAATGGGGGGTGGACGTCACAGAATTGGGCGTAGAACTCATAACGGTTATTTTAGACGGGGCACCTTGCGCTTACGTTTAGCAACGCACTTCACGCGAGCGCGTGTAGTCCGTTCCGGCTGAGCGACGTTAATCAGTACATGGGTACTTCGTGTCCATATAAGGAGACAGTCAATGAAAACTTCCGTTCAAACCATCAGCTTCACATCACGCAACATGGCCAAGTTCATGGCCGCCACCGCTTTGTTGATTGCCGTTGCAGGCGTTGCCCCCAGCGCGCGGGCAGATAACGTGCAATGGTCGCTCGGTGTGGGTTCGCCCGGGCTGATCATCGGCATGACCAACGCGCGTCCGTTGCCCATTTTTGTGCAGCCGCAGCCTTTTTATGGGCAAGCTGCACCCGTCTACATGCATCCGGGGTTGATTTACTCGCAGCAAGTTCCGATCTATGTCCAGCCGCAACCGGTCTATCAACAAGGCTGGGTAGTTCAAGGCCGCGGCTACGGCATGGGTCAAAGGCATGACCGACGCCCTGGTCATCGGGAGCAGGGCCGTGGCCCATCTGGATATGGCCATGGGCGCTGATTCCGTCCATCAAATGTGAGTAGGAATAAGAGGCATTTAGCCTAAGCTCTCAAGCATAATCAGGCCAACTTTTGGGGAACGCGAGTTGGATACTGCACTGCTGATCAAAGCTGCCGTGATGGGCATTGTCGAAGGACTGACTGAGTTCTTGCCCATTTCCTCCACTGGCCACTTGATCTTGGCGGGTGCCTTGATCGATATGAATGATGCCAAAGCGAAGGTCTTTGACATCGCCATTCAGACTGGGGCTATTTTTGCGGTGATTCTGGTTTATGGGCAAAAAATTCGAGACACTGTGGTCGGCCTGCCGACAGAAAAACAGGCGCAGCGCTTGGCCTTGAATGTGTTGGTGGCCTTCATGCCGGCAGTCATTTTGGGCCTGCTGTTTGGCAAGACTATCAAGGCCCATTTGTTCAACCCAGTGGTGGTCGCATCCGCATTTATCGTGGGTGGTTTCATCATCTTGTGGGCTGAAAACCGTCACAAAAATAACGCCGCATCTGCACGCGTTGAAGATGCCGACAGCATGACGCTGATGGATGCGTTGAAGGTTGGCGTGGTGCAGTGCTTCGCCATGATCCCGGGCACCAGTCGAAGCGGTGCCACCATCATTGGCGGCATGTTGCTTGGCCTCTCACGCAAGGCGGCGACTGACTTTTCCTTCTATTTAGCCATCCCAACGCTGACGGGTGCGGGCGTCTACAGCCTCTACAAAGAACGGGCATTGCTGTCGATGGCTGACCTGCCCATGTTCAGTGTTGGGCTGTTGTTTTCGTTCTTGAGCGCTTGGGTGTGTATTCGCTGGTTGCTGCGCTACATCGCCACACACAGCTTTGTGGCGTTTGCTTGGTACCGCATCGTCTTCGGCTTGTTGGTCTTGCTGACCGCGCACATGGGCTGGGTCAACTGGGTCGAATGACCTAAATCAGTTTTTCTTCAGGTGTGCGGATTTTTTTCAGCACGTCATGCCGGTCTGCTGGCATCTTCAATGGCGCATCGCTACGGGCGTCATCCCACACCGGGTCTGCAATGCTGTCAAAAACTTCGCGCAGTTTGGTGCCCCAGCTGTTGTGCATCATCTGGTAGTACGGGTTGCTCTGGTCAATGCAGACCAGCTTGTCGCTTTCTAGCTTGTCGACTTCATAGACGGCCAAGTCCAGCGGGAAGCCGACCGACAAGTTGGACTTGATGGTCGAGTCCATAGACACCAGTGCGCACTTGGCGGCTTCTTTGAGTGGCGTTTCTGGCGTGATGACGCGGTCTAGCACTGGCTTGCCGTACTTAGATTCGCCAACCTGAAAGTAAGGTGTTTCGCTGGTTGCTTCAATGAAGTTGCCGGCGGAGTACATCTGAAACAGACGCATGCCTTCGCCTTTGATCTGTCCACCAAAGAGCATTGACACATTGAAGTCCACATCGGCCTGTTTGAGGGAGGCTGCATCACGCTCATACACCCGTCGCACCGCCGAACCCAGCACACGAGCCGCGTCAAACATGCTCTTGGCGTTCCAGATCGTGATGGGCTCACCGCCGTCTGGATCTTGCAGTTTTTCAATCTGCAAGATCTCGCGGATGGATTGCGAGACCGATAAATTACCCGCCGACAGCAACACCATGAAACGATCGCCGGGGCGCTCGTAAACAATCATTTTTCTGAAAGTGCTGATGTGGTCCAGACCCGCGTTGGTTCGTGAGTCTGACAAAAAAACCAAGCCGGCATTGAGTTTGATAGCGACGCAATAAGTCATTGGGGAAGAGGGGTTCAGGTTGTTGATGCGAGCAATTTTTTGAGCTGGTAAAGCGCGTCTAGCGCTTCACGCGGGGTCAGGGCATCGGGGTCAATATTCGTCAGCGACTTTTCAATCAGACTCAGTTCAGCCGCAGGCATCTCTGGCGGCGGTGCAAAAAGATCGACTTGCGCGCGCGCTTCGGTTTGTTGTAGCTCCAGCGCGCCCAGCGCCAGCCGCGCATGACTCACCACCGCCGCAGGCACGCCTGCCAGTTTGGCCACCGCAATACCGTAGCTCCGGCTGGCCGGGCCGGGTTCGATGTGGTGCATGAAGACGATGTTCGAGCCCGACTCGACCGCGCTCACATGCACATTCAGGGCGCCGTGATGCTTGGACGGAAATTCAGTCAGTTCAAAGTAATGCGTGGCAAACAAGGTGAACGCTTGCGACTTGTTGTGCAGGTAAGCCGCAATGCCGCTGGCCAGCGCCAAGCCGTCAAAGGTGGAGGTTCCGCGTCCGATCTCGTCCATCAGCACCAGCGAATGCGGCGTGGCGGCGTGCAGAATTTGTGCGGCCTCGGTCATCTCCAGCATGAAGGTGGACTGCGCGTTGGCAACGTCATCGGCCGCGCCAATGCGGGTGTGAATCGCGTCGATAGGCCCAATTCGACAGACGGTGGCTGGCACGTAGGAGCCGACGCAGGCCAGCAGCACGATCAGCGCGACTTGCCGCATGTAGGTCGACTTACCGCCCATGTTGGGGCCGGTGATGACCTGCATCCGGCTCTTGTGGCTCAGCGCACAGTCGTTGGCAATGAAGCTGCCGCCGCCGGTTTCAGCCAAGCGTGCCTCGACCACCGGGTGGCGACCACCGACGATGTCGATGCAAGGCTCTTTGACAAACACCGGCGGCGCCCAGTTTAACGTCAGCGAGCGTTCGGCCAGTGCACACAAGGCGTCCAGCGATGCAATGGCACGGGCCAGTCGGCTCAGTGCTGGCACAAAGTCTTGCAGCTTGTCGAGCAATTCTTCATATAAAAATTTCTCGCGTGCCAAGGCCCGTTCTTGCGCCGACAAGGCCTTGTCTTCAAAGGCCTTGAGCTCGGGCGTGATGAAGCGCTCGGCATTTTTCAGGGTCTGGCGGCGTCGGTAATCGTCGGGCACTTTCGCGGCTTGGCCTTGCGAGACTTCGATGTAAAAACCGTGTACACGGTTGAACTGCACCCGCAAGTTGGTGATGCCGGTGCGGGCTTTTTCGCGGGCTTCGAGGTCGAGCAAGAAGGCGTCGCAGTTGGTCTGAATGTCGCGCAATTCGTCAAGGTCGGGGTCGCAACCGCGGTTGATAACGCCGCCGTCGCGGATCAACGCGGCGGGTTCGTCCATCACGGAGCGGCTCAGCATGGCAGCGCAGGCGGGCGGGGCTTGCAAGTCTTCAAAAATACGCTGCAGCAGATCCGGCAACTCGGGGTGCGAGTTTTGGTTCGGGCTCAATTGCTCGGCTTTTTGCAGCGTGTCGCGCAGCGCAATCAGCTCGCGCGGCCGCACTTGCCGCAGCGCAATGCGCGCGGTGATGCGTTCAACGTCGGTGCTGCCTTTCAAGCGCGCACGCAAAGTTTGTTGCAAGCCGCTGCGCAGCAGGGTGATGGCGTCTAGACGCGCAGCCGCTTGAGCGCGGTCGCGCCTGGGCGACAGCAGCCAGCTTTTCAGCAGGCGGCTGCCCATGCCGGTGGTGCAGGTGTCGAGCAATGAAAAGAGCGTCGGCGAGTCTTCGCCGCGCAGCGTTTGCGTCAGCTCCAAGTTGCGGCGCGTGGTTTGCGGCAACTCAATCATCTCGCCAGAGCGAACCACCTGCAGGCTGTGCACATGGCTTAGGGCGCGGCCTTGGGTGTGTTCGGCATAGCCTAGCAAGGCAGATGCCGCCGCATGCGCCTCGCTGAGGGCTTCTGCGCTGAAAGTAGCCAGTGAAGCCACTTGCAGTTGCGCCAGCAGGCGTCGCACACCCAATGACGCATCAAACTGCCACGCCGGGCGTGCCGTCAACGTCGCGGCATGGCCAGCCAAACCGGATTGACGCAATGCGGTCAGGCGGGCTTCAAAGGCTGGCGTGACGTCAATGTTGTAGACCAACTCGCTGGGGCCAATGCGTGCCACCCAGGCTTCGACTTCATCGCTGGCGCAATGGGCCAGATGAATCTCGCCCTGCGTCACGCTGAGCCAAGCCAGACCGCAGGTGTTGCGGCTGCCTTGGTGCACCGCCAACAAGATAGATTCTGTTTTGTCGCTCAGCAACGCGCTGTCGGTCAGCGTGCCGGGCGTGACCACGCGCACCACTTTTCGCTCGACCGGGCCCTTGCCTGTGGGCTCTCCCATTTGCTCGCAAATAGCCGCCGACTCGCCCAGCTTGATGAGCTTGGCCAAGTAGCCTTCAACGGAATGAAAAGGCACGCCGCACATGCGAATCGGTTCCCCCGCGGATTGCCCGCGCGAGGTCAGCGTGATGTCGAGCAGTCGTGCGGCTTTTTCAGCATCCGCATGAAACAACTCATAAAAATCGCCCATCCGGTAGAACAGCAGTGTGTCCGGATAGTCGGCTTTCAGTCCCAGGTACTGGGCCATCATGGGCGTGTGCTTGCCATTCGCCGCCCCGCCGTCGGCGAGACTGGCGGGTCCAAGGTCGGGTGTTGATGCCGGCGTTCTCACGGTGCGTTAGAGCTTTAAAACGGTGCGTCGGGCAGACTGTCGTTGGCCTTGCTGCTGGCTTGTGATTTACGGCCTTGCAGGGTTTTGGGCTTGTCGGCTGATGCAGCAGCTTCCGTGGGCTCTGCCGTGTCAGCGGCTTCGACAGCGTCATCTTGCAAGGCTTGACGGACGTTGGCTTTGTCTCCAGCGCCAGCAAATTTGCTGTATTTGCCCAAGGTGGTCACCAGTTGCGCGTAGATGCGTGGGTTGCCGGCGAGGCATTCGCCTTGTTCCAGAAAGTCAGCTTCGCCGGTGAAGTTGCCCACCAAACCACCCGCTTCAGTCACCAGCAAAGAACCGGCAGCGACGTCCCAAGGCAGCAGATTACTTTCAAAAAATCCGTCATTGAAGCCGGCGGCTGTGTAAGCCAAGTCAAGTGCTGCCGCGCCTGGGCGACGCACGCCAGCGCACTGGGTCATGACTTCACCAAGCATGCTCAAGTAGGGCTTGAGCTTGTCACCCGGACGGTAGGGGAAACCGGTGCTGATCAGGCATTCTTGCAGGCGTGTGCGCTTGGCAACCCGAATGCGGCGGTCGTTCATGTAGGCGCCACGGCCTTTGGTGGCGCAAAACAGGTCGTTGCGGGTGGGGTCGTAAACGACGGCTTGTTCGATTTTGCCGCGCACGCTGAGCGCGATGCTGACGCAGTAAACCGGGAAGCCGTGAATGAAGTTGGTGGTGCCGTCCAATGGGTCAATGATCCAGACGAACTCTGAGTCTTTGGCACCTTGCTCGCTGCCCGATTCCTCCGCCAAGATGCCGTGGCCGGGGTAGGCCGTCAGCAGTGTCTCAATGATGATGGCTTCTGCGGCCTGATCGATTTCGGTGACAAAGTCGTTGGTCTGCTTGGCCGAGACACGAACTGATTCAACATCAAGCGCGGCGCGGTTGATGATGGCGCCAGCGGCGCGCGCAGCCTTGACGGCCACGTTGAGCATGGGGTGGAGATTGGACATAAGCAGTAAGAAAGAGCGGGAGGGCTGCCAGGCCGGTAACCGGCGGGCAGGTGACAATAGCGGCATTTTACGGGGCTTCAGCCCCAAAAGCCCATGAAAACCCGATTTATCCTCATCAACACCAGCCACGCCGGCAATGTGGGCGGTACCGCCCGCGCCATGAAGGTGATGGGTTTCACGGATCTGGTGTTGGTGGCACCGCGCTGGGCGAACGTGCTGAACCGCGAAGAAACCATCCAACGCTCCAGTGGTGCGCTGGATGTTTTGAAGAACGCCCGCGTGGTCGAAACAGTGGAAGAAGCCCTCGACGGCATCACCCATTTGTGCGCTACGGCGATGACGCCGCGAGATTTTGGTCCGCCCACCGTGACACCGCGCGCGCACTTTGCAGCCTTGACTTCGCCGGCTGCGCAAGACGCCGGTCAGCGTCCTGAGTCAGTGGGTTTTTTGTTTGGCTCAGAGCGCTTTGGCATGCAAAACGAAGACGTTTACCGCTGCCACGCTTGCCTGAGCATTCCGACCGACCCTAATTTTGGCTCGCTCAATTTAGCGGCGGCGGTGCAGTTGATCGCTTACGACTGGCGCGAGGCGCTGGGCGGCTTTGCGGTGCAGTCCGCCACGCCCCCCGCTCGGCAAGCCGATGCGGCCGAGGTCTCCGGCATGCTCAAACACTGGGAGCAGGCGTTGGCAGAGATTGGCTTTCTGGATCCGCAAGCGCCGAAAAAACTCATGCCACGGCTGAACCAGATGTTCAACCGCGCACAACTCTCCACCGAAGAAATCCATATCTTGCGCGGTGTCGCCAAGGCCATGTCGCAAGCCGCCAATAAATCGGATGCCCCATTGGCCTTACCGCCAGCGGCCTTCGCTGACGCCAAGTAGACTCCACACCATGTTTTCCAGACTCCGCTCCGACGTCCAGTGCATCCTTGAACGAGACCCAGCCGCTCGCACGGCTTGGGAGGTACTGACCTGCTATCCCGGCATCCACGCCTTGCTGTTGCATCGCCGTGCCCATTGGTGCTGGACTCACGGGCTGAAGTGGCTGGGGCGGTTTATCTCGCACATGGCGCGTTGGCTCACAGGCATTGAAATTCACCCAGGTGCCAAGATCGGCAGCTGTGTATTTTTTGACCATGCCATGGGCGTGGTGGTTGGTGAGACCGCTGAAATCGGCGACGGCTGCACGATTTACCAGGGCGTGACGCTGGGCGGTACGTCGCTTTACAAAGGCGCCAAGCGGCACCCAACGCTGGGCCGCAATGTCGTGGTCGGTGCGGGCGCACAGGTGCTGGGCGGCTTCACGGTGGGCGACGGTGCCCGCATCGGGTCTAACGCGGTGGTCGTCAAACCGGTGCCTGCAGGTGCCACGGCGGTCGGCAACCCGGCCCGCATCATTCAGGCTGATGCCGATGTGAAGCGCGAAGAAGCGGCGAGTCAGATGGGTTTTTCAGCTTACGGCGTGACGCAAAACGACGACCCGGTGTCGCAGGCCATGCGCGGTTTGATCGACAACGCGGCAGGGCAAGAGCATCAGATTGCCTTGCTCTGGAAAGCGATTGAAAAGCTATCGGGCTCAGCTGTTGCGCCCGGAAAAGATTGCGTGCCAAACGACGCGGCGCGCCAAGAAACTTTTTCAGCCGACAAGCTCAATCAGCTGATGGGCAAGTAAAACCCAGGCAGTTTTTTTAAGCGGTGGGCCGAATGGCTGATTTGGGCCGGAAGGCCTTGCAGACCTCGGTTCGGGTTTCCAGATAAGGTCCGCCGATCAAATCAATGCAGTAGGGCACGGCGGCAAAAATGCCAGGCATCACGCTTTCGCCGGCGTCATTGCGCAGACCTTCAAGCGTTTCCTGTATCGCTTTGGGTTGGCCGGGTAAATTCAAGATCAGGCTCTGGTCGCGGATCACGGCGCACTGGCGCGACAAAATCGCGGTGGGTACAAATTTCAAGCTGATCTGCCGCATCTGCTCGCCAAAGCCGGGCATTTCTTTGTGGCTCACCGCCCGCGTCGCTTCTGGCGTCACATCGCGCAGGGCAGGGCCAGTGCCGCCAGTGGTCAACACCAACGAGCATCCGGCATTCACCAACTCGATCAGCGCGGCGCTGATGCCGGCTTGCTCATCAGGAATCAAGCGCGCGTCAAATTCAATCGGGTTGTGTAGCGCACGGGTCAGCCAGTCTTTCAGAGCGGGCAGCCCTTTGTCTTCATAGACGCCGCTGGAGGCACGGTCGCTGACCGAGACGATCCCGATGCGCACCGGCTCAAAACGGTTGGCCTCAAGACTGGACATGCGTCATTTTTTCTTTGACCAGCTGAAAAATTTCGCGGAACGACTTGCCGTGGCGCGGTGCTTCGCCCGGCTTTTCAGGCACGATGTCTTTGCGGGCTTGGCGGATGAGCGCGCGCAGTTGCTGCGAATCGGTGTCGGGGTAGGCGGTCAACCAATCGCTCAGCGCGCCATCTTCAGCGATCAATTTGTCGCGCCATTGTTCAGCCAGGTGCAGCGACAACGTCAGCTGGGCTGAACCGTTGGCTTGCTCATTGATGGCTTCGCGGATCGGATCAGTGTCGAGCGGACGCATCAGCTTGCCGATGAACTGCATCTGCCGACGCCGTCCCTCGAAGTTGGTGATCTTCTTGCAGTCCTTGATCGCGTCGAGCAGCTTTTCAGGCAGGTCGAGCCGTTTCATGAGGTCTGCGCGTAGCGTCAGCAAGGCTTCACCTAAGGCCTGCTTTTCGTCAGCCTCGGCTTTGAGTTGGGTTTTACTCGGCGGACCGGGCTCTTCAGCCAGAATTTCTTCGGGCTTGACGAAGCGTCCGTTGGACCAATAGCCTTTGATAGTCTTGTTGTTCATTGCAGTCAGTATCATAGCGACCCATGACCCTCAAAACATTGAAGCACTTCCCACGAGACCCCCATCTGATGGCGCAGCCTGAGTCGGGCTTCAGTTATCACCGGGATTTCTTTGAAAATTTGGTCGACAGCGCTCTGTCCCACGCCACCAAAATTGGTGCTACGGACGCGGCGGCCGAGGCCTCTGAGGGTTGCGGTCTGAGTGTCAGTGTGCGCAAGGGAGAACTCGAAAATGTCGAGCGCAACCGTGACAAGTCGCTGGGTGTGACGGTCTACGTCGGCCAAAAACGCGGCAACGCCTCAACCAGCGATTTCTCCAAAGCCGCCATCGAGCAGACCGTTCAGGCGGCCTACGACATCGCGCGCTTCACCGCCACAGACAAAACCTCTGGCTTGCCGGCTGACCGCGATATTTCACGCAAGCACCTTGATCTTGATTTGTTCCATCCTTGGGCCATCAACTCGGCACAAGCCGCAGTGCTGGCACTCGAGTGCGAAGCCGCCGCCTTGAGCACCAGCCGCCTGATCACCAACAGCGAAGGCGCTGGCGTGTCGGCGCAGCAAAGCCATTTTTTCAGTGCGCACACACGTGGTTTTCGCGGCGGTTATGCCAGTTCACGGCACAGTATTTCCGTCTCACCGATTGCGGGTAAAGGCAGCCAAATGCAGCGCGATGCTTGGTACAGCTCAATGCGTGACGCGGCCGACTTGGCCAGTCCCCAGGCGGTCGGCCGTTACGCTGCCGAGCGCGCTTTGTCGCGCTTGAAAAGTCGAAAAATTCCGACCACGCAATGCGCTGTGTTGTTTGAGTCGCCACTGGCATCGGGCCTGCTAGGCGGCTTTGTGCAGGCCATCAGCGGTGGCGCGCTTTACCGTAAAAGCACCTTCTTGCTCGACAGTTTGGGCAAGGCGGCGTTCCCTGCGCACATTGACATCAGCGAAGACCCGCACCTGCTGAAAGGCAAAGGCAGTGCACCCTTCGACGAAGAGGGCGTCAAAACCAAGGCTCGCCAAATTGTCGATGCGGGCATTGTGCAGGGCTACTTTTTGAGCACCTACTCAGCCCGCAAACTCGGCATGCGAACCACCGGCAACGCGGGCGGTTCACACAATCTGGTGATGACCAGCCGTAAGACGCGGGCTGGCGATGACCTCGACGCCATGCTGAAAAAACTCGGTACCGGATTGTTCGTCACCGAATTGATGGGCCAAGGCGTCAACTACGTGACGGGGGATTATTCCCGCGGCGCGTCAGGCTTCTGGGTTGAGAAAGGGCAGATCGCATTTCCGGTGGAAGAAATCACCATCGCCGGTAACCTCAAAGACATGCTCATGGGTATTCAGGCCGTGGGCGCCGACGCCTACAACTACGGTGCCAAAACTGTGGGTTCGATTCTGGTGAACCGGATGAAGGTGGCGGGGTCCTGATATCGAGGCTGGGCAGACTCAGCCCGCCAGCGCAGCCTTCACCGCCGCCGAGACTTGGCCCATGTCAGCCTTGCCGGTCAGCTGTGCTTTGACCGCTCCCATGACCTTGCCCATGTCGCCGGGGCCTGTGGCACCCAGTTCGGTCACGATGGCTTTGACGGCCGCGCTGACTTCATCGGTGCTCATGCGGGCCGGTAGGTAAGCCTTCAGGATCTTCATCTCGGCGGCTTCTTTGTCCGCCAGGTCGGTGCGGGCGGCTTTTTGGAAGGCTTCGATGGAGTCTTTGCGCTGCTTGATGAGTTTGTCGACGATGGCCACCACGGCGACGTCGTCTTGCATCACGCGGTCATCCACTTCTTTTTGCTTGATGGCCGCCAGCAGCAGGCGAATGGTGCCCAAGCGCTCAACGTCTTTGGCCCGCATGGCGGTTTTCATGTCTTCGGTGATTTGTTCTTTGAGCGTCATGGGGAGTCCTTGTGTGTGCCGGTTGGAAGGGCGGGTTATCTCGGATTTTGCGCGTAAAAAAGCCCGCTGGAGCGTCCTCAAGCGGGCTGTGCCGGATGCCGGTGAAGGCTGAACCGATCGAGAATCGATCAGTACAGTTTCTTCGGCAACTGCATGGCGCGAATGCGCTTGTAGTTACGCTTGACGGCGGCAGCCTTTTTACGTTTACGTTCAGCCGTTGGCTTCTCGTAAAACTCGCGGGCGCGCAAGTCGGTCAGCAGACCGAGTTTTTCAATAGTGCGCTTGAAGCGGCGCAGTGCGACGTCAAACGGCTCGTTGTCTTTTACACGGATAGTGGTCATCGATGAATGGATCCAAATGGATGCACCTTCAATTGATCTGATCAGGATCAGGTCAGGCGCGGGTTTGCTAGCAAAGCCTAGGATTATAGCCA
>CANCLK010000033.1 GCA_947378785.1 Comamonadaceae bacterium | reverse complement strand
AGTTCTCCCCAAGCGCCCTCAATGCCGCCTGATAAGCATCACTCTTGTATGCTGCCATTGCCGCCTCCAAACTATCAAACTCAATCAACACTAACCTCTCCTTCAACCCTGCCTCAAACACAGCAGCCGGTTCGCCGCGTGCCATAAATCTGCCGCCATTCGCCACCATTGCAGGCCCAGCCAACTTTGCATATGCGGCCAAGGCCTCTGGGTTTGATACAGATTGATATGAACCTACCCAATATACTTTAGACATATCACCTCCAGTTTTACTGTCAATTATTCGTTCGGCATCCGCCGCAAAAGAAACGCCTGCACACCTTCTTGAACTACCTCGCCTTTTTGATTGATGACTTGCAGTTGACGTTTCATGACGCCACGATCACTCTTTGAGGTTTCTGATTTTTCAAGGACTGTAACCTTTGCAAAAATAGTGTCCCCGATTTTTACAGGCTTGGTGAACTTTAGGCTTTCAAAGCCTAAAAATGCAATCAAAGTGTCATCATATAAATGCAACTGAAATAGCAACCCTGCTGCTATTGCATAAACCAGAGGCCCATGCGCTACACGCGTACCAAAAAGTGTATTTTTACAATACTCTTCATTTGTGTGCAGCGGGTTATAGTCACCGGATATTCCAGCAAACATGACAATATCTGTTTCAGTCACGGTACGACCCGCACTGACAAAACTAGCACCGATATCCCACTGCTCCCAATATAAACCTACCATCATTGCTCCTTGTAATCAACGACTGCGCCAACATTCTTTAAATCTTTAATTTTATCGAAAGAATAATTTAATATTTTATTAAGCACCTCATCCGTATGCTCACCCAATCTTGGCGCTGCGGTAGATATATAAGGCTCTCCCGAGTCCATCTTCACGGGGTATGCTGGCATTTTTACTTTTCCAGCATCAGGGTGAAAGTACTCCACAACAGCTTTGTTTTCAAGGGCAGGCGGTTCAGAAAATGCACCATCAAGATGATTGACGGGTCCCGCAGGAACCTGACGCTCATGGAATCTCTTAATCCAATAATCGGTTGTATTTTTTAGCATGACGGCCTCCAATAGAGGAATTAACAAATCCCTATTTTTGACTCGGCTGCTATTCGATGAAAATCGATCATCCTCTGCTAACCCTTGCTCTGATATAGCATCACAAAAACGCAACCATACTTTTTCTTCACGCGTTGCCACAACAACATGAGAGTCTTTGGTTCTGAATGCTTGCCATGGAACTGAGTACTCATGACCGGACCCTGGGGGCTTTGGCAATTCACCATTACTCAGCCACATGGTCCCCATATAAGTGAGCAAGCTGAGCATGGCATCAAATATGGCCAAATCCATGTGCTGCCCTTGGCCTGTGCGCTCTCTTTCAAAAAGTGCAGCCAGAATTCCTTGACATGAAAACAAACCACCGCTCAAGTCTGCTAACGGAACGCCCAACCGAACTGGCGGGCGGCCCGGCTCCCCGGTGATGGCCATATGACCGCTGATCGCCTGAATAATGACATCAAGGGCAGGATAGTTTTGGTACTCGCCCGTTGATCCAAAGCCAGTGATGGAACAATGAATTATTCGTGGGTTCACATCCTTCAAAACTGCATAGTCAATCCCAAGCCGCTTCATCACACCGGGTCGGAAGTTATCGACAACTACATCGGCACACTTCACCAACTCCAAAAAGGTCTGCAAACCTTCTTTTGTTTTAAGGTTGATGACAACACTCTTCTTATTTCTATTAAATGTGAGAAAAAGTCCGCTGACACCATTCAATGGTGCTACGGATGGATTCCGCCCCAAGTCACCTTCTGGGGACTCAATTTTAATAACCTCCGCCCCCATATCCGACAAAAGCTGCCCGCCGTATGTCCCTGCGATAATTTGGCCCAACTCAAGTATTCGAATATTACTTAATGGATAACCCATAAATTCCCTCTAAGCTCGATATTTTTCTAAACTAATCCACTATACAAATGCTACGCCAAAAAAAATCAGCCCTCCAATGCAGATATTTCCAGTATTCTCTTGGCTTGCTTGTACATCGCATAATCAATCAGCTTGCTATCAATCGTGATAGCGGCAATGCCTAACTTCTCTGCTTCTTCAAACTCCTTCACCACACGTTTGTAATAAGCCACATCACGCGCATTAACGCCATATGCATCCTGAACTGCATCCATTTGTTTGGGATGAATGATTGTTCTACCCACATAGCCAAGACTGGCGGAGAGCATGGAGTCTTTGAGGAATCCGGCATCATCACCTAAATCAGAAAATACCCCATCCAGTGGTAGCACATTGCCGGCTGCACGTGTATCCAATAGCATTTTTGATCGCGCATATAACAGCTCAGTACCCTCAATGGACCAGCCACAACCAAGATCGTTTTGTAAGTCACCATCTCGGGCGCTGCCGATGCAGGTCATGCTGACCCGGTTAGAGGCTTTGATCAATTCAAAGCAACGATATATCCCTAGTGCAGTTTCTATTTGCAATGCCAGCTCTACACGATTATTACTATTCTTAGATTCAATTTCATCGAGCCATTTTGATAATACTTTTATCTCCTCAATGGTCTCAGCTTTTGGCAGCATGATGAGATCAAGGCCATCAATTGCGACCGCTTTCACATCATCATGTAACAGGCCGGTCTCGGTTGCGTTCACTCTGACAATAATGATTGGCTTTTTCACCCCCATTGTTGTCACGGCTTCTTGAATTGTCTGTGCAACTTGATGCCTGGCAGTTTCTTTATCGGCCAAGGACACCGAGTCCTCAAGGTCAAGGATAACGGCATCACTCCCGCTAGCCAGTGCCTTCTGCATGACGCGCTTGTTGCTACCGGGTGCAAACAAGGCAGTTCTTATAAATTTCATACTTTTTAAGTCTTTATATGTTAATTATTTTCCGCACGTATTCCACCGGTGCGCGCTACTTTTTTCCATTTAATCAAATCATTTTTAATTTGAGCTTGATACTCTGAAGGAGAGCTCCCGATGACTTCTAAACCCAATGCTGAAAATCGTTCTTTTATTTCTGGTGATTCCAATGCCTTGATAACTTCAATATTCAAGTAATCAATGATCGCCTTGGGTGTGTTTGCAGGCGCTAGGAGTCCATACCAGGACCCGACTTCAAAGCCCGTGAGTCCTTGCTCAGAAATAGTTGGAATGTCTGGCGCAGTCGCTGATCTCTGCAATGATGCGATGCCTATCGGCTTGAGTCTTTTGATTCGTATATGAGGCAGCGTTGACTGCATGGAGTCAAAGCTCATCATGACTTGGCCAGACAACAGCGCTGTGACTGCTTCAGCACTTCCCTTGTACGGCACGTGCATCAGTTTCACGCCGGCCATCTGGCTGAACATTTCGGCACCCAGATGAGGCGAGCTGCCAATTCCGAAGGAAGAGTAAGACACCTCCTCCGGATGGCTCCTCGCCATCTCGATCAAACCCTTCACATCCTTGACCTGCACCTTGGGATTGACTGTCAACATGAAAGCGGACTGTGCAACATTGATGATCGGGACAAAGTCACTCAAGGAGTCGTAGGGCATCTTTTCATACACACCTGGATTCATGACAACAGCGCCGGTTGTTCCAATCACGATGGTGTAGCCATCCGGTGGAGCTTTGGCCACCAAGCTCATCCCGATCATTCCGTTTGCGCCTGGTCGGTTGTCAATCACGATCTGCTGCTTGATGTTTTCGCCGACTTTTTGCATCAACGGCCGAAATATGGCGTCTACGCCCCCACCCGCGACATAAGGGTTAATGAGTCTGATCGGTTTTTTAGGATAGCCGTCTACTTGAGCACTGACCGGCGCCAAACAGCAGGCCCCCAAAAGCAAAGCAAAGCCATATATATGTCGTTTCATCATTTTTTTCAGTCTCGAGGGTGAGTCATCATCGCAACTCTGATTTACAATAGTTCACATATGAGAACTTGTTCGTAAATGTATCCTTTCCCTTATTGGGGTGTCTATCGGGGTTTCCCCGGGAAATTGATGCCCGCTCATTGGATGACGCGAAGGCAGCACCGCTTTTTATGATTAAAAAAAATGCAGTCAAATCTGCAGACCGCGTACTGGATGTGCTCGAGCTGCTGTGTCGCCGCGGCAACGCCGCATCCCACGCAGAGCTGTCAAGATCTCTCGGCATCCCAAAAAGCAGCCTGACCGGGTTGGTGCGAAATCTTGTTTCTCGCTCTTACCTTGAAAAAGATCCGGACACCGCTTGCTACAAGCTTGGAACAGCTTTTTTTGGACTCATTCAGCAGGGCAAGCATGTTCGCGACATCCTTGAGATTGCGCGACCACAATTGGCCTTTTTGACGGATAAAACACAAGAGGCCTCCGCGTTTTATTTATTCCGAGGCGACCACGTCGAAAGAGTGCTCGGGGAAGAGGTCAACCAAAACCTTAGCTATCGGATGACGCCTCACGTCAAATTCCCACTTTATTCTGCCGCGGCGGGAAAGGCTGTTCTTAGCGCGCTGCCGATGGAAGAAAAGGAAGCGTATTTGAAGCAAGTCGAATTCAAAGCGATGACCGCCCAAACAGCCAAGTCGGCAAGTGAACTGCGCGAGCGCCTGAAAACCATCGGTTCCGACAGGGTGCTGATATCGAATGGAGAGAACACCATTGGCGTCATTGCTTTAGCCATCGCAGTGCTGCGGGAAGATGGCTACCCGATTGGCGCACTGAGCATCGTCGTGCCTCAAGTCCGCTACTCCAAAGAGTTGGAGCTCACGTGTCAAACCTCACTCGTATTGGCCGCGCAACGTACCGAACACGAGCTTCTGCTGAAATACTGAGGTGCACGCAGCTGCTATCAATGCAAGGGGGGAGAAAGCGCCGCCACATCCGCTCGGGCGTCCAGAATTGCGCCTTGAATGTGTTTCTTTAAAGCGGCAGCGGCGGCAACAAAATCGCCTTTTTCGATCAGATCCAAAATCTGCAAATGCCCTTGCGATTGACCTTGGAAACGGTCACGCCGCCCCATGGAACGGTAGATCAATAGACGCCGCAGAGAGTTGATGCGGCGCAGAGCATCGAGGATAAAAGGGTTGCCAGAAGCCTTCGCAATCGACTCATGAAAAGCCACGCCGCGCTCGTATAGAACATCGGGCGCCAGCGTTTTCGCATGCCCCGTCAGAATCTCCTCGTTCATCCGGCGCAAGCGATGAATGTCCTCTGCCGGCATGTGAAAGTTGGGCTCCAGCAAAGCTGCTGGCTCAATCACCAGTCGCAACCTGTAAATCTGCTCCAGCGCTTCCGGCGTATCGAGCGTGGCGGTGAAAGTCCATCCGTAACCTGCGCGCCGTTGAATCCAGCCCTCACTCGCGACCCGGTGCAGCAATGCGTTCAAGTTGGCTGGCGTGAGCTGGTAACGCTTGCGCAAATAGACCTCAGTGACCTGCTCGGGCAGATCGCCATTCAGACGATCCTCCGCCATGCGGAAATAAACCGGCAAGACACTGTCCATCGAATCCGCTGGCTGCAAATCAACAGCCTGCGCAACGCGGTAGCCAGCGTCCTTTTGATGCGCCATGACGCCTTGTTCAGCCAGCAGCTCAAAGGCCTTGCTCACAGTCCAACGTGACGCACCAAATTTCACCGCCAGTTCTTGCGCAGTGATGTGCGTACCCGGCGCCACGTTTCCATCATGCAAGTACTGATGAATACGTCGGACCAGTTCTGGCACAACGGCCTGTCGAATCCTTTTGGGCGAGCTCATACCTGCGGAATGCGCACGAATCCCTCCATCAGGCGGCGCGCGGTGCGACTCATGATGGCTTTTTTAACAACCCACTCGCCATCTAACAACTCGGCCTCTGCACCGACCAACAAGGTGCCAGAGGGATGGCCGAAGCGGATCATGTCGCGTTGATGTCCGCCCAGAACGCCATTCACCAAGGTGCCCGGAATAACCGCCGCCACAGCAATGGCCACGGCCCCCGTCCCAGTCATGGCATGGTGCAGCTGACCCATCGAAAAGATGCGAACCACCAGGTCAATGTGCTCGGCTTGAATCGCCTTGCCGCTGGATGCGGTGTAGGCTGCTGCCCGCGATACAAAGGCCAGCTTGGGTGTGTGCGGACGATTCAACGTCGCGTCTTCGGGCGTTGACGCCATGCCCATGGCGACCGCGGCATGGGCACGAATGGTTTCTGCGCGCGCCAGCAATTCGGCTTGACTATTGATGTCGCTCTGCAGTTCGGTACCCTTCAACCCTAACGCCTTGGCGTCAATAAAGATGGTCGGGTTACCAGCGTTGATGAGGGTGACGTCCAACTTGCCCACCCCGGGAACATCAAGCAGCTCTCGTTTATGCCCCGTCGGGAACATAGCGCTGCCTTGCAGGTCAAGAAATTCCAGCCTGATTTCAGCGGCTGGAAAGGTGACGCCATCGAGCTCAAAGCTGCCATCTTCGACAACCTCGCCCGCCGCCATTTGGACGTGGGCCACAATTCTCTTTTGGATATTCACCTGCCAGATGCGCACCACCGCGAAGCCATCGTGCGGTGCGCTCACCAGCCCTTCACTGATGGCGAAAGGGCCTACGGCAGAGGTTAAATTGCCGCAATTGCCAGACCAGTCAATCACCGGATTTTCAATCGAGACCGCACCAAAGTTGTAGTCCACATCGCAATCGGGCCGTGCTGATTTGGAAATCAACACCACCTTGCTGGTGCTAGATGTTGCGCCTCCCATGCCGTCGGTCTGCTTGCGGTAAGGGTCCGGACTGCCAATCACCCGTAGCAATATTTTGTCGCGCAGGGCCGTATCTTCGGGCAAGTCAGTGGTGTGAAAAAACACTCCCTTGCTGGTGCCACCGCGCATGTAAACGGCGGGGATTCGGAGTTGGCTCATGGTGTTTTTTCCGTGTATTTTTTAAAACGGGATGCTGCTTTCCAGCCCGGCCAGTTTGGCGACCCGCACCATGCTGGCCAGCGTATCTTCCGGCAGCAACAGTCCTTTGGAGCGGTTTTCAATATCTGCCAGATCTTCCATTTCCCCAGGATAGTAAATCTTTGAATGGCCTGCGGCCAGTGGCACATCTTTGAGGGATTCGATATAGCTCTCAATGCGCGCTTCGAAAGCACTCAGCGGCTGAAACGATTCAACATTCAAAGACACCAAAAAATGCCCCGCACCGCTGCGATTGACAGGATCGTACGGGCCATGCACCTGATCGAGAAATGAACTGCCCGACAGCACGCCAGACAAAATATCGACCATCACGCCCATGACATAGCCTTTGTGGCCAGCCATCGGCAAGATCAAGCCCTCAATCGCGGCCCTAGGGTCTGAAGTGGGTTTTCCCGAGGCGTCGATGGCCCAGTCCAAGGGTATCTTTTCACGTCTTTTTTCGGCCAGATAAATTTTGCCTCGGGCGACACCAGAGTTGGCCATGTCCATCACCACATGGCCATGCTTTCCGCCGGGCACGGCAATCGACCAAGGGTTGGTGCCGATCTTTTTTTTCATGCCGCCCCAGGGCGCCATGTTCGGTCCGCCATTGCTCATGAGGATGCTGATGCAACCTTTGGCCGTACCCATGCGCGTGAAATACATGCAAGTGCCGAAGTGATTCGAGTTCCTGACGGACACCACGCCGACACCATGTTTCTTGGCCCGGACAATCGACTCTTCCATTGCCCGTTGGGTGATCACTTGGCCTAAGCCATCAGCGCCATCCATCACGGCAATAGCGCCAGCATCAACCGGCAAAGAAGTCTGCGTGACAGGCTTCATCGCACCCGACATGAGCCGCGCGTGATACCACTCAAGCCTCAGCAAACCATGCGACTGGTGTCCCCACAAGTCTGCTTGCACGAGGGTGTCGGCCACCAAGTCGGCATCCTTCACTGGCACACCTGCACTTTGGTAAACAGCAGAGGTGAACGCCTGCAACTTGTCGGGGTCGATGCGGGCCCCGATGTCATGTGCTTGTTTTTTGACGCCTGTGTTTTGGGTCATGTGTCTGGGCTCAGTCAATTTTGAGGTTGTTTTCTTTGATGAATTTTTGCCAGTACACGACCTCGTCGCGAAAGACTTTGTCAAATTTGGCGGGGGGCATACCGGCAGACACAAACCCTTCTACCGTCAGGCGCCCAGCGATGGCGGGATGGGCCAGCGAGCGACTCACAGATTGATAGATCCGGTCGACGATGGGCTTGGGCGTTTGGGGTGGCGCGAAAATGCCGAACCAGTTGGTCAGGTCGTAGCCTGGCAGTACTTCACCAACGCTCGGAACATTGGGCAACGCCGCGATGCGATCAGCGCTCGACACGGCCAAAGGAATCACCAAGCCATTTTTAATGTGCTGAATGAATCCAGGCGCGGTGCCGAAGGACATGTGAATTTGTCCCCCAATCAGATCGGCCATTGAGTTGCCACTGCCCTTGTAGTGCACCGTTGTCATCTGGGTGCCACTCGACTTTTGTAGCAACTCCGCAGCCAAGTGAGACAGCTGTCCGGCACCCGCCGTTCCGATGGTCGCCTTGTCCGGGTTGGCTCTGGCATAAGCAATCAACTCTTTCAACGTTTTGAATGGCGCGGATGGATGTGCGACCAACAGCTGTGGCGCACTTGCAATCATGGTCACAGGCGTGAGCTTCAGCGTGTCAAACGGCAGCTTGAACAACCACGGGTTACTGGTGATGGCGCTGTTGGTCATCAAGATCGTGTAGCCATCGGGTGCGGCTTTGGCAAGCGCATCGGTTCCGATGATGCTGGACGCTCCGGGTTTGTTTTCAACAATCACCGGTACGCCAAGATCGGCAGACATTCTTTCGCCCAACAAACGCGTGATCACATCCGAACCACCACCGGGCGCAAATGGCACGATGATTTTGATAGTTCGAGCTGGATAGTCTGCTGCGCAGGCCGAGAGGGCCAGCCATGCACCCAAGGTAAAGGCCGCCATTGTTGACCGTATTTTTTTCATCTTGTCTCCGGGAAGGATGTTTGCGTGCGGGAGGCCGCATCACTCAATCCATCCGTATATTGCAGATTTATAGCTAAAGCTGCAATATACTTGAAATTGATCAGCACACTAGTCCGCACTGGCTGCCCCGCAGCCCAGAAGACATTCAATCCCGATGAAACCCATTCAAAACCGCCGCTCATTTGTCGCCACGTTATCTGCAGGCACACTGCTGGCCTCGCCTTGGCAAGGTGTTTTTTCGGCTGAGGATTGGCCCAGCAAACCCATCAAATTGATGTTGGGTTTTCCGCCTGGTGGTGGCGCTGATGCGATGGCCCGCTTGATCGCCATCAAGATGGAAAAAGAACTTGGGCAGCCCATGCTGGTGGAAAACAAGAGCGGCGCCACCGGCACGATATGCTCCGCCTTCGTGGCGCAATCCGCACCTGATGGCTACACACTTCAGCTCGCCCACGTCAGCTCTAATGCCATTGGCCCTTTGCTGTTGGCCCGAGGCAAGTTCGACCCGATCAAAGACTTCACACCCATCGGTCTGGTCGGCATCACGCCCCATGTTCTGGCCGTCAACAGCAAGCACGGATTCAAGTCGGTCGCCGACCTGATTGCGCGGGCCAAGGCCGCACCGGGGAAATTCACGTTCATGTCCGCCGGCATTGGCAGTGCGCCACATCTGGCGGGAGAAGGGTTTAAAACGCAGGCTGGCATTGACATGTTGCACGTCCCCTTCAAGGGCACCGGCGAGGCCATGACATCTTTGCTCGCAGGTGACGTCGACATGACATTCAGCTCCACGGGTTCGGTGCTGCCACATGTCAAAACCGGCAAGCTGAAAGCCCTCGGTGTTTGCTCACCCAAACGTCTGGCGCGGCAGCCTGACGTCCCAAGCATCAGTGAAACCTTACCCGGCTATGAAGCCTTCACCTGGTACGGCATCGCCGGGCCTGCCAAGCTTCCGATATCGGTGGTCGCGCGTCTTGAGTCAGCCCTCAAAGCGGTTCTGTCTCAAGCAGATGTGGTCAAGCGATTGGATGAGCTAGACGCGGAAACCAGACCCGGCACCGCCGCCCAGTTTTCAAATTTTTGGAATGCCGAAATCGCCAAGTATGACAAGATCATTGTGAGTACCAAGCTCACTGTCAGCTGAGCATCAACCCAGGGTGGTGTCCAGCACCATCATGATGGCAAAGCCAACCATCAGGCCGATCGTGGCAGATGTTTGGTGACCGTTGCGGTGGGTCTCAGGGATGACCTCATGTGACACCACAAACAGCATCGCGCCGGCGGCCAAGCCCAGACCGATCGGATAAGCCATGGCCGAACTGCCAACCAAGCTAACCCCAATCAGCGCGCCCACGGGCTCCAACAAACCGCCCAGTGCGGCCACGCCAATCGACTTCCAGGCACTGGTGCCGATGGAGCGCAGCGTCATGGCCACAGCCAAGCCTTCAGGAATGTCTTGCAGCGCAATCGCCGTAGCTAAGGGCAAACCGACGCTCAAGTCGCCTTGCGCGAAGCTCACGCCCACCGCCATGCCTTCGGGCAAGTTGTGAATGGCCACCGCCATCACAAATAACCAGACCCTGTTACAGCGTTCATTGCCCGGACCACAGGGGCCTGTTTTGTCGTGCTCGTGCGGCGTGAACTGGTCCAGACCCAGCATGAGCATGACCCCCAAGGCCATGCCCACGACCACCAGACCAGCGCCCCCAACGGCACTGCCGGTGAAATTTTTGCCAGCAGCCAAGCCAGGCAACAACAAGGAAAAAGCGGCTGCAGCCAACATCATGCCGGCCGCCGCTCCGAGCATCACGTCTTCCGTTTTTTGACGCAAGCCGCTCAAAAAAAGCACGGGCAAAGCACCCAAGGTGGTGGCCAGTAAACCTGCCATGCCGCCCCACAAGGCCCACCGAACGGCGTCATTTCCTGTCGTATTGAGCCAGATCTGCCCTTGCAATAAAAGCGCAACAACGCCTAACAAGGAAATGCCCAAACCCACCAACACTTTGGGATGGGTTCGGGCGTGAGCGTGGATCAGCTGAGACCAAGTGGGGGGCGTGATAGCGTAGGTCATGTCTTATATATTTTCATCAGATGCGACGGATGTCGGCCTTTGTGCAGGGCTCAATCTACTCGTACACCACCTGCGCCAAGCCCCGATCCGCCTGTGCCATCCAACTGGCCAGCGCAGCATCGGTCGGGTAGAACTTCGCAGCGTCGCCGAGTTGCAGTTCAGCGGTGACGCCATCGCGGCGCAGGCTCAGGCGCACCGACAAGCCGCGCACGACCTCGCTCTCATCTAACGCTGAGATCGCTCGCCTAGGCGGGAAGTCTTTGACCAGGCGTGGAATGTCGGGCGCTGAACCGTTGACGGCCACACGCAGGTATTTACCGAAGCGGCAGCGCGCTTCTTCCAAATCCCAGACCTGCGTGACCTTCAGGCGAAAACCACCGGCAAAACGGTCTGGCTGCAAGCTGGCCTGAACAATGACCAGCTCGTCATCCTTGAGCTGATTGCGGTGGGCGTTGAGCACGTTTTCATCGGCCGTGGCCTCGATCACAGCCGTTTTGTCGTCGAGCTTGAACAGAGCCAGCTTGCCGCGCTGACCGTTGATGACGCGCAGGTCATTGACGATGGCCGCGATGAGTTGCGGCTCACGTGAATCGATCAGATCTTCGATCTTGCGCTTGGCGAACTTGCGGACTTCGAGCTCGACCTCGTCAAACAAATGGCCCGACAGATAAAAGCCAACTGCTGTTTTCTCGTAGGTTAGGCGTGTTTTCACGCCCCAAGGCATGGCGTCAACCAGCGGCGGCTCTTGCGTGCTGGCGGCATGTGAATCGGACATGTCAAACAGCCCGCCTTGGTTGGCATTGGCCTGCGTGGCAGCAGAGAATTCAAAGGCCCGGTCCACCGACGCCAACAGCTCGGCGCGGTTCAGGTGCAGGTTGTCAAACGCACCGGCTTTGATGAGCGCCTCCACCGTGCGCTTGTTGAGTTTGGACTTGTCGACACGCACACAAAAATCATAAAGCGAGGTGAAGGGGCCGCCCTCTTCGCGCGCTGCAACCATCGCCGCAATGGCTTGCTGGCCCGTGCCTTTGATAGCGCCCAAACCGTAGCGGATGCTTTTGTCGGTGATCGGCTCGAAGCGGTAATGGCCACGGTTCACGTCAGGCGACTCAAAGCTTATGCCCATCTTCACAGCATCCCCAAAGAGGATCTTCAACTTGTCGGTGTCGTCCATCTCCACCGTCATGTTGGCGCAGAAAAACTCAGCCGTGTAATGCACCTTGAGCCAAGCCGTGTGATACGCCAGCAGCGAGTAAGCGGCGGCGTGCGACTTGTTGAAGCCGTAGCCGGCGAACTTCTCCATCAAGTCAAAAACTTCGTCGGCCTTGGCTTCAACGATGTCATTCTTGGCTGCGCCATCGCGGAAGATCTGACGGTGTTGCGCCATCTCGTCCGCATCTTTTTTACCCATCGCACGGCGCAGCATGTCGGCGCCGCCCAGCGTGTAGCCGCCCAGAATCTGCGCGGTCTGCATCACCTGCTCTTGATAGACCATGATGCCGTAGGTTTCCGACAGCATGTCGGCCACCAGTGGATGCGGGTAGATGACTTCTTCGCGGCCCTGCTTGCGCGCCACGAAAGTGGGGATCAAATCCATCGGACCGGGCCGGTACAGCGCGTTCAGCGCAATCAGGTCTTCAAGGCGGGTCGGACGCGCGTCTTTCAGCATACGCTGCATGCCGCTACTTTCAAACTGGAACACCGCCTCTGTCTTGCCCTCTGCAAATAATTTGTAGACCCTAGCGTCATCCAGCGGCAGGTTTTCAAAGGCAAAGTTTTCTTGGCCCGCGTGGCGCTTCATGATGAACTCGCGCGCAATTTCCAAAATGGTCAGCGTGGCCAAACCCAAGAAGTCGAACTTCACCAGGCCAATCGCCTCGACGTCATTTTTGTCGTATTGGCTGACCGCCGAGTCGCTGCCGGGTTGCTGGTAGAGCGGGCAAAAATCAGTCAGCTTGCCGGGCGCAATCAACACACCTCCCGCGTGCATACCGACGTTTCGAGTCAGGCCTTCGAGCTTTCGTGCCAGCTCCAGCAGCGTGCGCACGTCTTCTTCTTTGCTTTCGCGCTCGGCCAAAATGGGCTCAGCCTCAACCGCATAAACCATCTTGTCGTTTTTGTCGCGGTCTGCCGGCGGCAATTGCAGCGACACAGCTTGCCCCGGTTTGTTCGGAATGAGCTTCGAAATGCTGTCACAAAACCCATAAGGAAAGTCCAGCACACGCCCGACGTCGCGAATAGCCGCGCGGGCCGCCATGGTGCCGAAGGTCACGATCTGGCTGACAGCTTCTTTGCCGTATTTTTCTTTGACGTAGTCAATCACGCGGTCGCGATTGGTCTGGCAAAAGTCGATATCGAAGTCGGGCATTGAAACCCGTTCGGGGTTCAAAAATCGTTCAAACAGCAAGTTGTATTGCAGCGGATCCAAGTCAGTGATGCGCAGCGAATAAGCCACCAGCGAACCGGCGCCAGAACCCCGCCCAGGCCCGACCGGGCAGCCGTTGTTCTTGGCCCAGTTGATGAAGTCACCAACGATCAGGAAGTAGCCCGGAAAGCCCATCTTCAAGATCACGTTGATCTCAAAATCCAGCCGCGCCACGTACTCGGGCCGCTTGCTTTCGCGCAGCTTGTCGTCGGGATACAAATGCAACAAACGCTCTTTCAGGCCTTCATGCGAGGCGTGTCGGAAGTACGCATCAATCGGCAAGCGCACACCGTCAACGTCGGGCGTCGGGTAGTCGGGCAACATGGGCTTGCCGAGTTCGAGCACCAGATTGCAGCGTTTGGCAATTTCAAACGAATTGGCCAGTGCCGACGGAATGTCGGCAAACAGCTCGGTCATCTGTGCTTGCGACTTGAAGTACTGCTCCCGCGTGAACTTTCGCACGCGCCGCACGTTGCCCAAAATCTCACCTTCAGAAATACACACGCGCGCTTCGTGCGCCTCGTAGTCGTCATAGGTCAAAAACTGCACCGGATGCGTGGCCACCACCGGCAGCTTGAGGCGCGCCGCCAATTGCACAGCCGCCACCACATGACGCTCGTCATCGGCACGCTCTGCGCGCTGTAACTCTAGGTAAAAGCGATGCGGGAATAGGCCCGCAAAATACAAGGCACATTCCATGGCGCGGGTTTGGTCGCCTTGCACCAAGGCTTGGCCCACGGCGCCCGTCTGAGCACCGGCTAAGGCAATCAAGCCTTCGCCCAACTCTTGCAACCATTCGAGCTTGATCACAGCTTGGTCGCGCACCACGTTTTTTGTCCAAGCGCGGGTCAGCAGCTCAGACAGATTTAAGTAGCCGCGGCGGTCTTGCACCAGCAGCAGCAGTCGGGCGGGCGGTGCGCTGGCATCTTTGCCGGGCACCTCGACCCAGACATCAGCACCGATCAGGGGCTTGACGCCCTTGCCGCGCGCTTGCTTGTAGAACTTGACCGTACCAAAAAGATTAGACAAGTCGGTGATGGCCAAGGCTGGCTGCTGGTTGGCCGCTGCGGCAGCCACAATTTCATCGATCCGATTGGTTCCGTCGACAACGGAAAACTCGGTATGAATACGCAAATGAACAAACATACGAATCATTTTAGGCGCCACTTTCGCCCGCTCAGGGTCTTGCCAAAAATCGATTTTTCAGGCTTTTCTTACAATCCCGGTCACCATGAACTTCCTGAATATTGCAGCTTACCGCTTTGTCAGCCTTACCGATCTCCCCACCTTGCACAGCGCTATCTGCCAAAGGCTGGAGGGCAGCGAGATCAAGGGCACGGTATTGCTTGCCGAAGAAGGCATCAATCTATTCTTGGCAGGTGAATCCAATGAAGTTAACGGCTTTATGACCTGGCTGTGCGGCGACAGCCGGTTTAAGGGCCTGGAGGCCAAAGAAAGCTGGTCGGAGACCCAGCCGTTCAAAAAACGGCTGGTCAAAATCAAACCCGAAATCATTCGCATGAACCACCCGGCGATTCAACCTGCCAGCGGGCGGGCGCCAGCCGTTGACGCGAGCACCCTGAAACGCTGGCTGGACCAAGGCCACGACGATCAAGGCCAAGCCGTGGTCACCCTCGACACACGCAACGCCTTTGAAGCGGACTGCGGCACATTTACCGGCGCGATCGACTGGCGCATCGACAAGTTCACCGAGTTTCCAGACGCCTTCAAAGCCCACCAAGCCGAGTTGCAAGGCAAGACCGTCGTGAGCTTTTGCACGGGCGGCATCCGCTGCGAAAAAGCCGCCCTCTTGATGCGAGAAGCCGGGCTGACGGATGTCTTCCAACTCGACGGCGGCATCCTGACTTATTTTGAGCAAGTCGGCCAAGCCCATTACAACGGCGGCTGCTTTGTCTTTGACGAACGACGCGTGGTCGACGTGGCCTTGTCGCCTAGGCCAGAGCTTGTTGGCTCTCTTGATCTCTAAGGCAAATAGAAAAAAAGGGCGTTTGCCCAGGCCTGACGCACATCTGGCCGTAGACACGCAAAATAAACACATGTCCTTTGAACGCATGTCCACCACTGGTCACGTCACTGCTTTGCCATCTCCCAGCGATTTGTCTGGGCTGGCTCAGCGTTACGCCCGCACGCGCCAGCAAACCGTTGAGCTCACCCGGCCGCTCAGCCCGGAAGACTGCCAACTGCAGTCCATGCCCGACGCCAGCCCCGCGAAATGGCATTTGGCGCATGTCACCTGGTTTTTTGAAACTTTTTTGTTGGAGCGCTTTGAGCCAAACTTTGCACCTTTCCACGCCGGCTATCGGGTGCTCTTCAACAGCTATTACAACGCCGTGGGCAGCAAGCACCCAAGGCATCAGCGCGGTCTGATCAGCCGGCCCACGCTGGCAGAAGTTCTGCTGTACCGGGCGCAAGTGGATCAACGCATGCAAGCGCTCATCAGCTCGTTGGCCGGACTTGAAGCGTCTGATCAACAAACACTTCACGAGCTACTGGAACTCGGCTTGCACCATGAGCAACAGCACCAAGAGTTGCTGATCACTGACATCAAGCATGCGCTGTCGCAAAACTCGGCCCGACCGGCTTATGCCCAGCACTGGCCGCTGGCAGCCACCCATCCGCAGGCGCTAGGCTGGGTTCGGCAGGCGGGTGGGTTGGTGCTGCACGGCCACGCGCCAGCCCTTGACGGCAGCTTTGCTTTTGACAACGAGACGCCTCGGCACCAAGTCTTTATCGCGCCCTTCGAAATCGGAGACCGGCCGGTGACCAACGGCGACATGATCAAATTCATTCAGGACGGCGGCTACCAACGGCCTGATCTGTGGCTGTCCATGGGCTGGGATTGGGTGCAGCAAGGCGCTCAACAGCTACCGCTGTATTGGCAACTTGAGGGCGGCAGATATAGCAATTTCACCTTGTATGGCCAAGTCACGGTAGACCCGAACACGCCTGCTTGCCACCTGAGTTATTTTGAGGCCGACGCTTATGCGCGTTGGGCCGGTGCCCGCCTGCCAACCGAGCAGGAATGGGAGCTGGCCGCGCGCAGCCAACCTCAAAACATCACGGGTAACCTACAAGACAACAACACCTTTCACCCCCTACCCTTGCAGGAAAGGCACGATGGCCGACTGGCCCAACTCTGGGGCGATGTCTGGGAATGGACGCAATCCAGCTACAGCGCCTACCCAGGCTACAAGCCATGGGAAGGCTTGGTGGGCGAGTACAACGGCAAGTTCATGTGCCAGCAGTTTGTGCTGCGCGGCGGTTCCTGCGCCACACCGAAAAACCATCTGCGGGCCAGCTACCGCAACTTTTTCCCGCCTGAAGCGCAGTGGCAGTTCAGCGGGCTTCGACTGGCGCGCGATGTGGTCTGAAGACGAGCTGCAACATCATTCCTTCAGGACTTGCAACACGTCCGAACGGAACTCGCGGGTGTACAAAATCAAGATCACCGCCGCAGTGGCGATGACAAACGCAATGGTCGAAAAAAACCAAGCTATCACCGCGAAGCTCAGGTAGTAAGCACGCAGGCCATCATTGAAAGTTTCAGCGGCGAGTCCAACCATGCGGCTGGCGCGTGAGGCAAAGGCCTCGCGGTCAAACTTTCCCGATGCGAAATCGGCCGGTGCGGGCAGGGAGCCGATCAACAAGGCGACAAAGGTGTACTGACGCATCGACCAACTGAATCGAAAAAATGCAAAGACGAAGATGCCAATGATCATGAGCACCTTCAGGTCAAAAATCAGCACCGAGGTTTGCACGGCAAAAGGAATTTCGCGCACCAGCTCACTGGCCCGGTCGGTGGTGCCCAACAGCGCAAACAGACCGCCGATGATGATGATGGTGGTGGACGAGAAGAAAGCCGGCGTGCTCGACAGGTTCTGCGTGATGATGCCGTCGATCACACGCGGGTCGCGTGAAGTGGCCTGCATCAGCCAGTAATGCCGGTAGCGGTTGGTAGCCCACAAAATCGAGGGGCGCTTGAAGTTTTCGTTACGGGAAAACCGCGAGTAAGCCAACCACACACCAAAAAACCAAACGATGGCCAACCAGTCGTACCAAGGCAAAAGGGTAAAAATTCGCATGGCTGATCTTAAACGCGGCTGTTACCCCCTACGACAAGCGCAAAACAAAGACGTTGCGCCTTTGCTTTGCAATGCGGCCACCTTGCTTACTTGAAGCGCGCCACGACTTCAGCCACGCGCTGACCAAACGCTCGGGCGTTGGTCAAGTCGCCCGGAAGCATCTCGCTGGCACCGGCGTCTGATGGCGACTGCGCCATGGCCCCCATCGACGAACCCAAATAGTTGGGGTCATTGCGCTCGGCCGCCTTGCTGTTACTGGGCAAGAGGCCTTGGCTGATCCAGATGCCGCCGTGTTGCATCGCCAGCGTGCACAAATAATTAAGTGTTGAGGCCTTGTCGCCGTTCATGGAGGCGCTGTTCGTGAAACCGGCAAACAGCTTGTCTTTCCAAGCCTGCGTAAACCACGGCTTGGAACTGGCATCTGCAAATTTTTTGAACTGCCAGCTCACGTTGCCCATGTAGGTTGGCGAACCCATGATGATGGCGCTGGCGGCAGCCAAGGTTTCCCATCCGCCCTCGGGCAAATTACCATCGGCATCAATGGCCACCAATTCAGCGCCAGCGCCGTCTGCAACGGCTTGCGCCATGCGTTGTGTGTGGCCGTAGCCGGAGTGAAATACAACCGCTATTTTCGTCATTTTGAGTGTCTTTATTTGTTGAATTTGGCGTCAACGCTCCAGGCGCCAGCGCCCCAAGCAGCAATGGTCAACAAGCCGCCGACAACACCGATGTTCTTGAAAAAAGCTTGTTGCTGCGACATCACCATCTCAGCGGGAATGCCCCAGAACTTATGAAAGATGACAGTGATCACTACAGTGAAGATGGCGATGAGCAACGCCGCCCAGCGGGTTTGAAAACCAACCAAAAGCAAGATGCCGAGGCCGAGTTCAACGGCAATCGCAATGGCCGCAGCGACCTCCGGGAGAGGCACGCCCATGCTGCCGATGTAAGCCGCGGTACCCACGAAACCGCCAATTTTGGCAAAGCCGGCGGGAATAAACAGCAAGGCGATCAGGGCACGGCCAATCAAGGACAGCGGATTTTGCAAGGAGGTAAACATGAAACTCATTCTTTCAAAGATAAAAATAACAAAGAGAACAGAAACTAAAAATAGGGGGGCGCTCAGGCGCTCAAATCAAACACCAGCACTTCGGCATCTTGGCCGTTTGTCAGGTGCAAGGCGCTCTCTACTTCGAGCTTGGCCGCGTCGCCAGCCTTCAGCAACTGGCCATTGACTTGGAGTTCACCGCGAATCAATTGAACATAGACTTTGCGCTTTGGGTCGAGTACCAGGCGGGCTTCTTCGTTGCCGTCAAACAGTCCCGCGTACAAGCGCGCATCAGCATGGACAGTGACGGAGCCAGCAGCACCATCGGGTGAGGCCACCAAGCGCAGTTTGCCGCGCTTGTCTGCGTCTGCAAAACTTTTCTGCTCATAGCCGGGGGCAATGCCAGTGACGTTGGGTTGAATCCATATCTGCAAAAAATGCGTGACGGAATCTTGCGAATGGTTGAACTCGCTGTGCGAAATGCCGCTGCCAGCGCTCATGCGCTGCACGTCGCCCGGCGGAATCGACGCGCCGTTGCCGATGTTGTCTTTGTGGCCGATAGCACCGCTCATCACGTAGCTGATGATTTCCATGTCACGGTGACTGTGCGTGCCAAAACCGGTGCCCGGCGCAATGCGGTCTTCATTGATGACGCGTAAATTGCCAAAGCCCATGTGCGCCGGGTCGTGATAACCCGCGAAGGAAAACGAATGGTAAGACTTGAGCCAACCATGGTCAGCGTAGCCGCGTTCAGAAGAAAGTCGCAAGGTCAACATGTCAAATCCTTTCAATGTAAGCCCGCAACTTTAGCGGGTGGAGACCCATGCACAGTTGAACCTTTTTGCCGGCATAGTTCAAATTATTTGAATTTCACTTTTAAGAACCACCTGACTGCCGGCAAACCCTGATGCAAGTTGCCGCTGGGATAAACTTGAAATGAATCGATAAATCGGCCACCAAACGACCTTATGGCGCGCAAGTCCCCTCTCCCACCTTCCACCGACGGCAGCGTCGGCACCACCCGTGCCAGCGCTGTTTATGAGCAATTGCGCGCTGACATCACGCACGGCATTTTGGAACCCGGCAGCAAACTACGGGTTGAGGCCATGTGCCAGCGTTACGACGTCGGGGCCAGTCCGCTGCGGGAAGCGCTCAGTCGCTTGTCAGCCGAAGGTTTAGTGGATCGCACCGAACAACGCGGCTTCAATGTGACCGCCCTGAAATGGGATGAGTTGCCCATCCTGACCCATAGCCGAGCGCAAATCGAAAGTCTGGCCTTGCGCGAATCCATCAACGCTCGCGACACGGCATGGGAACATGAACTGGTGCTGCTGGTTCACCAACTCTCCCGCACGCCAAGGTCGCTGGCGCAAGACGTATACATCCCCAACCCCGAATGGGAGGCCTTGCACCGGGCGTTTCACAAGGTATTGTTGACGCGCTGCCCTTCACGCTGGATGCGAAGTTTTTGCGACAATTTGGCGGATGAAGCCTACCGATTCCGTCAGGTGGCAGCCGGCCAAAGCTTCAGCTCACGTAACGAGCACACCGAGCATGTGGCTATTTTTGAAGCCTCTATCGCAGGCAAGGCGGATGACGCCGTCAAACTGCTGGTCAAGCACTACACCCGCACAGCCACATTCGTCGCAAGTCAAGCCAAAGAAGGTGGCCACACCGACTGACCTTGACGCAACCGGTGTAGCCTCATTTCAGCCCGTCTTTTAGACGATCTTGATACTCAGGTTGGGCAAACCATCGATGTGGCAATCGATGACATCGCCACGCACCACCGGCCCAACGTTCTCTGGCGTGCCCGAATAAATGATGTCGCCGGGCATCAACTCAAACGCCTCTGACAGTTTGCTGATTTGCTCAGCCACGCTCCAGATCATTTGCTTCAGATTCGCGTTTTGCTTGATCTGGCCATTCACTTTCAGCCAGATACTGCCTTGGGTGAAAGGCCCGGTCTGGGTTGCCAGGTGCAGCGGACCAATGGGCGCTGAGCGGTCAAAACTCTTGCCGATCTCCCACGGTTTTTTCTCGTCGCCCAAAGCACGCTGTAAATCACGCCGCGTCATGTCCAAACCGAGGCCGTAGGCGTACACGTGCTCCAGCGCACGCGCTATCGGGATGTTGCGACCGCCCTTGTTCAGCGCCGCTACGAGTTCGACTTCATAGTGGTAGTTCTTCGTCAGCGTCGGGTAGGGATGATCAGCCACCGTCCCTGGTGCGACGTTCTGAATGGCGTCTGTTGGCTTTTGAAAAAAGAACGGTGGCTCACGTGTTGGGTCGGAGCCCATCTCGCGTGCGTGCGCCGCGTAGTTGCGGCCAATGCAGTAAATCCGGCGCACTGGAAACACCATATCGGAACCGACGATGGGCACATAGGTGGCGGGCACGTCAAACGGGGTTTTGGCCTGCTGGGTGGCATTGCCGGGTAAGGCGCAGCCCGCAAGAGCGCCTAAGCCTAAGGTCGTCGCGGTTTGAAATATTTGTCGGCGTTGCATAAAAGTCTCCCAGTTATAGGTAGTTATTTAGTTGTCTAGATGCCACCCGGATTTTGACCCCGTTTGTCATGCGGTGACCGGATTTGACAAAATACCAACACCCTCGATATCAATCTCAATGGTATCGCCGGCTTTCATCCACACCGGCGGCGTACGCGCATAGCCCACACCGCCGGGCGTGCCCATCACCAGCACGTCACCGGGTTCGAGTGTCATGGCTTCAGACAGCAGCGAAATCGTGCGAGCCACGCCAAACACCATGTCCGTGGTGTTGGCGTCTTGCATGACCTTGCCGTTCAGAATCGACTGAATACGCAAACCGGTGCAACCAGGCGGCAGTTCATCGGACGTCACCAAACTCGGGCCAAAGCCACCGGTGGCATCAAAGTTCTTGCCAATCGTCCACTGGGTGGTGCGGCGCTGGTAGTCGCGCAGGCTGGCGTCGTTGAAACAGGCATAGCCAAACACCGCTTTCAGCGCATCCGCTTCGGAGACAAATCGTGTTCGCTGGCCAATCACCACGGCCAACTCGGCTTCGAAGTCGAGCTTGTCTGAAATAGCCGGCACCTGCAAGGGCGCACCGTGGGCCAGCAGCGAGGTTTCACAGCGCAAAAAGAAAGCTGGGTAGTCAGCGATCGCGTTGCCGCCCTCTTTGGCATGGTCGTGATAATTCACACCGAGGCAAATGATCTTGCCGGGCTGCGGTATGCAGGGCGCCAACGTGACCGCGTCAAGCCGGGTTGGCTTGGCGGCCGCAGCACGCGTGTTCACGTCGGCTAACAAGCCGGGCTGCGTCGCCGACAAGGCGATGAATTCGCGCAGGGTCGATGGCAGCGCTTGGCCGAGTTGACGACTGTCAACAACGCCCTCTGCGCCAACTAAAACACCCCAGCCTGGGGTCACACCGGCGCGGTAACTTACAAAACGCATTGCATTTCCTTTTTCTATGAATAAGAAGGTTCACTGAACCTGGATTTTGAGATCTTTGACGAGTCGGCCCCACTTACCCACTTCGCTTTCGACGTAACGCCGCAGCGTCGGGCGATCCATGCGAATGGCCTCGAGGGACAGTGTTTCAAAGCGGTCTTGCAAGGACTTAGCGCCCAATGCTTTGTTGATTTCGCTGTTCAGAAAATCGAGAACAGCAGGTGGTGTTTTGTTGGGTGCGAAGACGGCAAACCACGTGTTGGCTTCGAAGTCTTTGTAGCCGAGCTCTGCCACCGTCGGCACATCGGGCAGAGCTGGACTGCGCTTCAGGGACATGACGGCAATCGGACGTACCTTGCCGGTTTTGGCAAATGGCACGGCGGGGGGCATCGAGGTCGAGGCGATCGGCACCTGACCGCTGACCACCGCGTTGGTCGCTGCAGCAGGCTGAAAAGGCACATGCGTGACGTCCACCTTGGCCAGTCCACGGAACAGCCATTCAGCACCCAAGTGCGTCGTCGTGCCGTTACCTGACGAGGCATACGCCAGCTTTCCGTTCCGGGCCAGCGTCAGCAACTCGGGCAGCGTGGCGGCCTTGACGTCCGGATGCACATACAACAGGTTTGGCGTAAAGCCGCCCATCGCCACGGGCTGGAGATCATTCACGGCGTCATAACCGGCATGGTTGAACAGCGTTGGATTCACAGCGTAAGCGACGCTGTGAAACAGCAGTGTGTAGCCGTCGGAGGGCCCATTCATCACGCCTACCGTGGCAATGTTGCCCCCCGCGCCCGGCTTGTTTTCGATGATCACGGGCTGGCCCAGCGCGACGGACAACTGCTCACCAATCAAACGGGCCACGATGTCTGTTGAACTCCCAGGCGCAAAGGCCACCACGAAACGAATCGGCTTTTCAGGAAAGGCGGCGTGGCAGATTCCGACCATCGACAAAGCGGCCAACAGGCCAATAGCAAAGCGTTTCATGGGAGTTCCCCTTGGTTATTGCGATTGAAATTTTATCGACAAATTAATCTATTAAAGTTTTTATCGATAAATTTACCATCCGGGATGAAAGACTCAGCACGTCGAAGGCTGAGGCACGCCCATATTTGCAGCAAGAGCCGCTGTCAAGTTCAGGTCTTACGATCTGTCGTTAGGCAGCTTGGCTATCATGACTGACGTCACTTCCTTGGTGCGCTGGCTTTCCAATATGGTTTTCAAATAAATGACACCCTTTATCCGCCTCCACGCTTCAGACGATGTCCTGATCGCCCGCACCCAACTGGTGGGCGGTACAAGCATCGAAAAAATCACCGTCAAAGGTCTGATCCCCGCCGGCCACAAAGTGGCCACGCATCCAATGACCGCTGGCGATCCGGTGCGGCGCTACAACCAAATCATCGGCTTTGCCAGCAAGGCGATTGCCACCGGCGAGCATGTGCATACCCACAATCTGGACCTGGGTCCGAACAAGGGTAACTTTGAGCGCGACTACGCCTTTGGTGCCGACGTCAAAGCCGAACCGGCGCGACTTGAGGCCACATTCATGGGCATCAAACGTGCCGATGGCCGTGTTGCCACGCGCAACTACATTGGCATTTTGTCCACCGTCAACTGCTCAGCCACTGCTGCGCGCGCCATGTCAGATCACTTCTCCCGTCAAAGCAACCCAACGGCTCTGGCAGACTTCCCGCAGGTCGACGGCATCGTCGCCCTCACTCACGGCACAGGGTGCGGCATGGACAGCGAAGGCGCGGGCATGCAGATTTTGCAGCGCACGCTGGCCGGCTACGCGGCCCATGCCAATTTTGCCGCGGTGCTGGTCGTCGGGCTGGGCTGTGAAGCGAATCAGATCAAAGCCTGGCTGGCCAACAGCAGTCTGCGCGAAGGCGACACCCTGCGCGTCTTCAATATCCAAGACAGCGGCGGTACCCGCAAGACTGTTGCCAAAGGCATCGCGCTGATCAACGAGATGCTGCCCAAGGCCAATGCCGTCAAACGCGAACCCTGCAGCGCTGCGCACATCACGATCGGGCTGCAATGTGGCGGCTCCGACGGTTATTCCGGCATCAGCGCCAACCCGGCACTGGGCGCCGCGGTCGACCTGCTCGTGGCCCACGGCGGCTCCGCCATCCTCAGCGAGACGCCGGAAATTTATGGGGCAGAACACCTGCTGACCCGCCGCGCAGTGAATCGCGAAGTCGGCGAAAAACTGATCCAACGCATCAAGTGGTGGGAGCATTACACCGCCATCAACCAAGGTGAAATGAACAACAACCCATCACCCGGCAACAAGGCAGGCGGGCTGACGACCATCCTTGAAAAATCGCTGGGTGCGGTCGCCAAGGGCGGCACCAGCAACCTGCAAGCGGTCTACGAATACGCCGAAAAGGTGACAGCCCACGGCTTTGTCTACATGGACACGCCTGGCTTCGATCCGGTCAGCGCCACTGGTCAGGTTGCTGGCGGTGCCAACCTGATTTGCTTCACCACCGGTCGCGGCTCGGCCTACGGTTGCGCGCCATCTCCCTCGCTCAAGCTGTCAACCAATTCCGCGTTGTGGCAAAAACAAGAAGACGACATCGACATCAATTGCGGCGAGATCATCGACGGCACCAGCAGCGTTGCCGAGATGGGACAGCGTATTTTCGACAGGGTGCTGGCAACCGCATCCGGTGAAAAAAGCAAAAGCGAAGCGCATGGCTATGGACAAAACGAGTTTGTGCCTTGGCAAGTCGGCGCAGTCATGTGATGAATCAAACCTCTGCACCGCATGCCAACCCATCACCGCGCTGAAGATTTACGCTCACACGTTGCGACTGTTTTAAGAGCCGCGGGCAGCTCTCAGAAAGAGGCGGCCACGGTCGCTGAAAATTTAGTCGAAGCCAATTTGCGCGGCCACGACTCGCATGGCGTGGGCATGCTGCCGCGTTATGTGGAAGCCGTCCTTGAAGGCGGACTCAAACCCAACAGCAACGTCAACATCAGAATGGACACCGGCACGCTCCTCAACTTGGACGGCCAGCGCGGCTATGGCCAAGTGATCGGCGAGCAGTCGATGCAACTGGGTATGGATCGTGCCAAACAGCACGGCAGCTGCATCATGACCTTGGGCAACACACACCACCTGGGTCGTATTGGTCACTTCGCTGAAATGGCCGTGGCGCAAGGTCTTGTCTCGCTGCATTTTGTCAACGTGCTGTCTCGTCCCGTGGTGGCGCCGTTTGGCGGTGCCGATGGGCGCTACGGCACCAATCCCTGCTGCATCGGCATACCGCTGGTGGGTCGACCTCCTTTCCTGCTCGACTTTGCCACCAGTCGGGTGGCACAAGGCAAGATGCGGGTCGCCTACAACGAAGGCCAGCAGGTCTCGCCGGGCACATTGATAGACGAACACGGCCGGCCAACAACCGATCCGGCCGTTGTTGTGGTTCCGCAGAGCAATGGTTTGTTTGGTGCATTGATGGCTTTTGGCGAGCACAAAGGTTATGGATTAGCAGTCGCGTGCGAGTTATTAGGTGGGGCACTGACGGGCGGCGGTACTTGGCATAAACCCACTGACCCCGGCGTTCGCACCGTGCTCAACGGCATGCTGACCATCTTGATTGACCCCACCAAGCTGGCGACACAAGTCTCGTTTGAGGAAGAGGCATTGGCCTTCGTCGACTGGCTGCAAGCCGGACCAGCGGCACCCGGTTTTGACGCGGTGCAGATCGCTGGTGAACCAGAACGAGTGACCCGCGCGCAACGGGACATGGAAGGCATTCAGATCGACAACGCAACTTGGCGCGAAATCGTTGCCGCCGGTAAAAAGTTCAACGTCGAAATGCCCCATCAGTGACTCAGATTCTTTACCACGGATCTCAGCCATGAGCCACTTTCGCGATGCCCTCACCCCTGAAGCCTTGCACATGCTCGCGACCGTGCACCGGACTGGCAGCATGGCGGCAGCAGCACGCGAACTGGGCGTGGTGCCCAGCACGCTGACCTACCGCGTACGGCAAGTCGAAGATGCGTTGGACGTGCTGTTGTTCGACCGCTCCTCACGGCAAGCACAGCTGACCGAAGCCGGCAAGGAACTGCTGCGCGAGGGTAAACGTTTGCTGGCCGAGCTCGATGCCGTGGCAAACCGGGTCAAGCGTGTCGCCACCGGCTGGGAGCCCCAACTCACACTGGCTGTCGACAGCGTGGTCTCGCGCACCACGGTGATGGAATTGTGTGAAGCCTTTTTTGCGCTCAACCCGCCGACCCGCATCAAGATTCGTGAAGAAGCCTTGTCGGGAACCCTTGACGCGCTCACGTCTGGCCAGGCCGATTTAGCGATTGGCGTGACGATTGAGCCCACCACGCATTCCGGCTTTCACAGCAAGCTGCTGGGCCCGATTAACTTTGTCTATGCCGTGGCACCGCACCATCCCTTGGCCAACGCCCCGGAGCCTCTGAGCGACAGTCAGTTGCGAGCGTATCGCGCAGTGGCGGTGGCCGACTCGGTGCAACGCGGAGATGGCTTAACAGTAGGGCTCATTGGCGGTCAAGACGTCTTCACGGTGCCCGGGATGCAAGCCAAGTTGGAAGCCCAGCTGCGCGGTCTGGGTGGCGGATTTTTACCCGAGTATCTGGCTCGACCGCACGTGCTGGTCGGCCAGTTGGTCATCAAACAAGTAGAACGCCCGACCCGAGTTTCCAAAATGAGTTACGCCTGGCGGCAAGACATTGGGACGCGTCCGGGCCGAGCCCTTCAATGGTGGCTGGCGCAGCTCGAAAAGCCCGCCTCCCGCACGGCTCTGCTGGAACGCCCGCATGCGCCATGAAGCCCCGTATGGATTCGACCCGAGTCTGCGTGTAGAGTGTGCCCAATGATGGTGTTTGAATAATTAGCCGCCATCTGCAAATGTCCGATCAACAGAACGCCACAAAAAGCAAAAAGACATGCTCAAAAAATCCAAACCTCCCGCTCGTTCATCACGCGCTGCAGCGCCACGCCACATCGCCGTGGTCGGTGCCGGCATTGCGGGCGTGGCTTGCGCCCGCACGCTCATGCAAGCGGGCCACAGCGTCAGCGTGTTTGAGAAAAGCTTAGGCACCGGTGGCCGCATGGCCACACGGCGCACCGAGTTTGGCGGTTTTGACCACGGCACCCAATACTTCACAGCACGCGATCCCCGCTTTCTGAAAGTGCTGCAGGCAGCCCAAGGGGTGGTGCGTCCGTGGAGCGCCAACACCGTGCGCATCCTTGACGAAGTGGGCCGCGTCTTCGCCGCTTCATTGCCCCCCAAAGAACCGCATTGGGTCGCCTCGCCGGGCATGAATGCGCTGGTGCGCCACTGGGCCCAGCCGATTGAGGCAGCCGGTCGCCTGACGCTGGAAACACAAGTGATGCGTATTGAGCGCGACCCGCTCCACCCCCAGCGCTGGCAACTGCAGACCGACGGCAGCAACGACAGCAGCCGCGTCTATTCCGGCTTTGACAAGGTGGTGCTGGCCGTGCCCTCACCGCAGGCGAGTGCACTGTTACTCAGCTCGCAACTGGGTCAAACGATGCTGCCCAAGCTCGCCAAAGTTGACGTGGCACCGTGCTGGACGCTGATGTTGGCGTTTCCACAAGCTGTGCAACCCAATCTGTCCTACCTTGGCCCGCAATGGAATGCTGCGCGCAGCACGCACCACCGCATCGCTTGGCTCGCGCGCGAGTCGTCTAAGCCCGGTCGCGAGTTGATCGAGCGTTGGACGGTACAGGCCAGCCCAGAATGGTCGCAGCGACATTTGGAAGACGATGCCGAGCGCGTCAAAGCCAAGCTGCTCAAAGCCTTCACCGAAATCACCGGCATCCGCGCCACGCCATCGCATGCGGATGTGCATCGCTGGCGCTACGCGCAAACCACCGCGCCCGCCGGTCAAAGCCATTTTTGGGACGCTAAGGCAGGCATCGGACTGTGCGGCGACTGGTGTCTGGGTCACCGCGTCGAAGATGGTTTTGTCTCCGGTCTTGAAATGGCGTTAGCGATTGCTTAACGGCTTGACCGTTTGAGTTACCCGCCTTACATCGGCCGCTTCGCGCCCTCACCCACCGGCCCGCTGCATGCGGGTTCGCTGGTGGCGGCGCTGGCCAGCTGGCTTGATGCACGCGCCCACGGCGGTCACTGGCTGGTGCGCATCGAAGATGTCGACACACCGCGCTGCGTGCCCGGCGCAGCTGCCACGATCTTGCAGCAATTGGCCTCCTGCGGCATGTTGCCAGACGCTGCTCCGGTTTACCAGTCGCAACGCGGCACGCTGTACCAACAGGCGCTAGACCGACTCACCCGCCAAGGCTTGGCCTACCCCTGCAGCTGCACGCGGCAAGACATTGCAACAGCACTCGCCACCACCGGTCATACCCGCGAACGCCATGGCGAATTGGTTTATCCGGGCACTTGTCGCGACGGCCTGAACGGCAAACCAGCCCGTGCTTGGCGCTTCTTGGCAGCTGCGGTGGGCCAGAGCGCAGAAGTCTCTTGGACCGACCGACGGCTCGGCTTGCAAACACAAAACGTCAGCGAAGACGTCGGTGACTTTGTCTTGCGCCGGGCCGATGGTCTCTGGGCCTATCAGCTGGCCGTGGTGGTCGACGATGCAGCGCAAGGCATCAGCGACATCGTGCGTGGGGAAGATTTAACTGACAACACGGCGCGCCAAATCCTGTTGCAACGTGCCCTCAGTCTGCCAACACCGCGCTACCTGCACACGCCCTTGGTGCTGGGTGCCAACGGTGAAAAGCTCAGCAAACAAAATGGCGCTCAGGCGCTGCTGCTCAACGGTCCGCTGGCCGCGCTGACGGCACTGAACGCGGCTGCCGCCTGCCTCAATTTGCCACCCGCCAGCGGAACGCTGACCGAGGCCTTGGCTCAATGGGTGCAGCGTTGGACTGAGCAATGGGCACTAAAATCTCCCGGTGAACGATTCCACCACTCCCCCGCTTGACGCGCCTAGCGCATCCACTGAAGCCAAGCCACCACACCACCGCACCATCCGCAGCTTTGTGCTGCGCACAGGCCGCACCACGGCAGGTCAGGCCAAAGCTTTCACCGATGTCGGTCCGCGTTTCTTGCTCGCCTACACCGGGCAGGCCATGGACTTTGCAACCGTCTACGAGCGCAGCGCTCCGACGATTCTGGAAATTGGTTTTGGCATGGGCGAAGCCACAGCACAGATTGCCGCGCTGCGCCCAGAGGACAATTTTTTGTGCTGCGAAGTCCATACACCCGGTGTGGGTGCGCTACTGAAACGCATCGATGAGCAATCGCTGCCCAACATCCGCATCCTGCAACACGACGCAGTTCAGGTGATCGACCACATGCTGCCGCTGGCCAGCTTGGACGGCGCGCACATCTTTTTTCCAGACCCGTGGCACAAGACCAAACACAACAAGCGCCGTCTGATCCAATCGCCGCTGATCACCAAGCTCGCCGCCCGGCTCAAGCCCGGCGGTTATTTACACTGCGCGACCGATTGGCAGCCTTATGCAGAGCAGATTCTCGAAGTGCTCAGCGCCGAGCCTTTGCTGAAAAATACCGCCGGACCTGAGGCTGGTGGCTACGCCCCCAAGCCTGATTACCGGCCCCTCACCAAGTTTGAAAACCGCGGCATCAAACTCGGCCACGGCGTTTGGGACCTGGTCTTCCAGCGCGTGTGAGCCAACTGCCCGCGCACGGCCTGACAACGCGGCTCGGCGTGAGCCCGAGCTGTGTGGGCTTGCCTGCCGGCTCATGGCCCACCATCACGGATTTTTTGATTGAACGCTTCCCGGCGATTGGCCGTGACGTCTGGCTAGAGCGCATACAGTCGGGCCAGGTGGTCGACGAATTCGGCGAACCCGTCACGCCCGACCGACCTTACCGCGGCCACATGCGGGTCTATTACTACCGCGCCTTACCGACGGAAACGCGTGTGCCTTTTGAGGCCACCGTGCTGTACCAAGACGCGCATTTGGTGGTGGCCGACAAACCGCATTTTTTGCCCGTCACGCCGTCAGGCCATTACCTGCAAGAAACCTTGTTGGTGCGACTGAAAAATCTGCTGGGCATTGACGCCCTGATTCCAATTCACCGGATCGACCGCGAAACCGCTGGCTTGGTGATGTTTGCCGTTCAACCAGCAGAGCGCGATGCCTATCAAAGCCTGTTCCGCCGGCATGAGGTGACTAAGCACTACCAGGCTGTGGCGCCTTGGCGTGCGGACTTGCCTTTGCCGTTGGTGCGCAGCAGCCGAATCGCCGAGGACGAGCCCTTTTTTAGACAACGTGAAGTGGCCGGTGAGGCCAACAGCGAAACGCATGTGGCCGTGCTCGATGTGCAGGGTGAGCAAGCGTTGTACGCACTGAGTCCGGTGACCGGCAAGAAGCACCAATTGCGCGTGCACATGAACGCACTGGGCCTGTCTATTTTGAATGACCGCATGTACCCGCCGGTGGCCGACACGCCTGCTGACGACTACCGTTACCCGCTACAGCTGCTGGCCCAAGCGATTGAATTCACCGACCCGGTGACCCGTCAGGCGAGACGCTTTGAAAGCCGTCTCAGCCTAGCATGGCCTGCCAACATCGCCAAGTAAAAAGTCTGAGCCGTTGAACTGGATCAGGCTTTGATTTCTTTGGCCGTGATCTGGTATTTGAAATCGTCAGGCGCGTAAGGGTCGAATCGTCCTTCGATGTTTTCAGCCATCGGGTACATGAAAAATCCGAGCTGCTCGCCTTTGGACTTTGGCAAGACCACGTCATGCGCGGTATTGAAAGCCATCCAGTTGCCTTCCCAGCCACCAAACAAGGCCTTGTTGACGGGTGCCACCACGGGGTTGGTGATGTTCTTGATCCAATCGGTGGTTTCCAGTCGCATGACCTTGGCCACATCGGCTGGGTCCATCGCTACCCAGCCGTAGCCCGTCAGGTAAACCTCGGCGCGGCAATGTTGCGCGCCCTTCAGGCTGGCTGGGTTGCCCGACAGCTCTTTGTAGCCAAAGGCCGAAGCCACCAGACGGATGCCATAGACATCACGCGCAGGGACGCCGACCGAGCGGCACAAGCCAACAAACACGGCATTCAGGTCGGCACACTTGCCACCCAAATTGCCGGTTTCCAACATGGTTTTGATATCGCCCACGCCACAACCGCGCACTGTCGGATCACGGAAGGTATTGGCCACCGTCCAGTCATACAGCATCTGGACTTTTTGCACGTCGGTCTTGGCGCCTTGGGTGGCGGCCAGCGCCGTCTTGCGCACAATGCCATCGGTCGGAATCAAGACCGTGGCGCGGGTGTAATAACGCAAGGTGTCAGCCGACTCCGTTGCGGCCGTTTTGTGAGCCCAATCGGTGACGCGGTTTTGGGTCTGCACGCGGCTGGTCAACTCGACAAAGGGCTTGGCTTGGTCAGCTGCAAATTCAACCATCAGCATCTTCGCACCTTGCGTGCCGTCTTGCGTCATGCGGGCAGCGCCGTTGCTGAAAAAGCTACTTTCCAGCGACTGCTGGTAGTCGCTATTGACAGACGGTACGGGCAACCAGACCTGCGTCGCACCAACGGGTTTGACGATGTCAACGCGCGTGGTGACTTCAAAGGTGCGCCAAGGGCTGCTCTGGGGTGCGAATTCGCGGCGGGACGGTGTGAGTGTTTGGGCAAAGCCCAAGCCTGGCAAGACAGCTGCGACAGCGGCAGCTGCCGAATGTTTGAGGAATGTACGACGTACAGTGGTCATGAAAAACTCCGGATAGGTGAGTGGCAACGTGCATCGGCGCAGGTAAAGATGCGCTGAGATGTTCCAGCAAAGTATTTTGGGCTGCTGAAATAAACAGACCCACGCCTCGTGAGGCAGCGCAGATTATCGCCCGACAGCGATCCGCCACTACATCAAGCCATCGACCAGCTTTTCGGCGGCTTTGCCCGTCCAGTCGACCTCACCCTGAACCCGGCTGCGCGGCTTGCCGCGGCCGTCAATCAGCAGCGTGGTCGGGAACACCTTGACGCCCCACTGCTGGGCCAACCGCCCATCGCCATCGAGCAGCACTGGCAAGGTCACGCCCGTGGATTGGGCGAAGCGAATGGCACGCGCTGGCGTTTCCTTGAAGTTGATCGCCAACACCAGCAGTTTGTCGGGGCCATACAAGTCGGCAAGTTGCTGCAACGAGGGCATTTCGGCGCGGCAAGGCTCGCACCAACTGGCCCAAAAATTTATCAGCACGGGACGGCCTTGCAAGTCAGCCACACGCCAACGCTTGCCGGTGGTGTCGAGCAAATCAAGCGGGGCCAAAGACCCGGCCCAGGGCGAGACGACAAAGGCCGGACCAGTCAGCGACTGCGAGGCGTTTTGGGCTGAAGCCCAAGGCGCAGCACTGGCCCATGTGGCTGCCGCCATCCCTTGCAGGCAACGCCGCCGCGAAGGGTTTTCCAAGGGGTTGAAGTTGACGCTCAAACCCGCTCGGCCACCCAGGCCTGAACGGAGTCGAGCGCAGCGTTGACACGCGAAGGGTCGGTGCCGCCAGCCATGGCCATGTCGGCCTTGCCGCCGCCTTTGCCCCCCACTTGCTGCGCCACAAAATTAACCAACTCACCGGCTTTGACTTTGCCCGTGCTGTCGGCCGTGACACCGGCGGCGATTTGCACCTTCTCGCCATCGACAACGGCCAGCACAATGACGGCGGTTTTGAGCTTGTCTTTGAGCTTGTCCATGGTGTCGCGCAATGTCTTGGCATCGGCGCCTTCAAGACGGGCGGCCAGCACTTTCACACCCTTGATGTCGATGGCTTGCAGCATCAACTCGTCACCTTGCGATGAAGCCAGCTTGCCCTTCAGCGCGGTCACTTCTTTTTCAAGCGCACGCACTTGGTCGAGCACTTGGCCGATGCGGCTTTGCAGCTCGACCGGGCTGGCCTTGAGCGATGAGGCGGCTGCTTGCACTGTGACCTCCAGCGACTGCAAATACGCCAGCGCATTGGCACCCGTCACGGCCTCGATACGGCGCACACCCGCAGCCACTCCGCTTTCGCCAACGATCTTGAACAGACCGATGTCGCCGGTGCGGCCCACATGGGTACCGCCGCAGAGTTCCTTGCTGCTGCCGATGCTCAACAC
>CANCLK010000032.1 GCA_947378785.1 Comamonadaceae bacterium | reverse complement strand
GAGGAAACTGACATGTCCAAACAATTTGACGTGATCGTCATCGGTGGCGGTCCTGGCGGTTATATCGGAGCCATCCGTGCGGCGCAGCTGGGCTTCAACGTGGCCTGTATCGACGAGTGGAAAAACGCCAAGGGGGGGCCGGCCTTGGGCGGCACTTGCACCAACGTTGGCTGCATACCTTCAAAGGCGCTGCTGCAGTCTTCTGAACACTTTGAGCAAGCCGGTCATCATTTTGCGGACCACGGCATCAACGTTTCAGGACTGAGCCTCGACGTTGCCAAAATGGTGGCCCGCAAGGACACCGTGGTGAAGCAAAACAACGATGGCATCGTTTACCTGTTCAAAAAGAACAAGGTGACTTTTTTCCATGGTCGTGGCTCTTTCGTCGCCGCCAAAGACAACTTGTACGAGATCAAAGTGGCGGGTACCGTTGAAGAAACTATCTCTGGCAAGCACGTTGTGATTGCCACAGGTTCCAATGCACGCGCCTTGCCGGGCACACCGTTTGACGAAGCCAACATCCTCTCCAACGACGGTGCTTTGCGCATCGGTGCGGTGCCGAAAAAACTCGGCCTGATTGGTTCGGGCGTGATCGGCTTGGAGATGGGTTCAGTCTGGCGCCGTCTGGGTGCCGAAGTGACCGTGCTCGAAGGCCTGCCGACCTTCCTCGGCGCGGTCGACCAGCAGATCGCGAAGGAAGCTCACAAGGCCTTCGTCAAGCAAGGTTTGAAGATCGAGCTCGGCGTCAAAGTCGGCGAGATCAAGTCGGGTAAAAAAGGCGTTTCTGTCGCCTACACCAACGCCAAGGGCGAAGCGGTGTCACTCGACGTCGACAAGCTCATCATCTCGATTGGCCGGGTGGCCAATACCATCGGTCTCGCCGCTGATGCCGTCGGCTTGGCGCTCGACGAGCGCGGTGCGATTGTCGTCGACGGCGATTGCAAAACCAACCTGCCGAATGTTTGGGCGGTGGGTGACGTGGTGCGCGGCCCGATGCTGGCACACAAAGCCGAAGAAGAGGGCGTTGCCGTGGCTGAGCGCATCGCTGGCCAACACGGCCATGTCAACTTCAACACCATCCCTTGGGTCATCTACACCAACCCCGAGATCGCTTGGGTCGGTCAAACTGAAGAACAGCTCAAGGCGGCAGGCCGTGCTTACAAGGCCGGTACGTTCCCGTTCATGGCGAATGGCCGGGCGCGCGCTTTGGGTGACACCACTGGCATGGTGAAAATGCTCGCTGATGCCGTGACTGATGAAATTCTTGGCGTGCACATCGTCGGCCCAATGGCCAGCGAACTGATCGCAGAGTGTGTCGTGGCCATGGAATTTCGCGCCAGCAGTGAAGACATTGCCCGCATTTGCCACGCGCATCCGTCGCTCAGCGAAGCCACCAAGGAAGCGGCCTTGGCGGTTGACAAACGCACGCTCAATTTCTGAGTTTCTGAGTCTTTTGAGTTTGTCCAGCCAGTCCAAGAGTATGCGGGTCCATGCGGCCTATGAGGCAGAGTTGCAGGCGCGGGGTTATGTGAGTGATCCTGCGCAACTGCGTGCGGTGGACGCGCTTGAGCGTTGCGCGACCGAATGGGCCGGATTCAAGGAGAAGCGTTCTAACGCCTTCAAGAAGCTCATCAACCGGCCTGCTATTCCGCGTGGTGTCTACATGCACGGAGGTGTTGGCCGAGGCAAAAGCTTTCTGATGGATTGCTTTTATAACGCTGTACCGCTCAAGCGTAAGACGCGCCTGCATTTTCATGAGTTCATGCGCGAGGTGCACCGCGAATTGCGCGACCTGCAAGGCACGGTGAACCCGCTTGACGAGTTAGGTCGCAGAATTTCTCTGCGCTACCGCTTGATCTGCTTTGATGAGTTTCACGTGGCCGACATCACGGACGCGATGATTCTGCATCGGCTGCTGGCTGCCTTGTTTGACAACGGCGTGGGATTCGTCACGACCTCCAACTTTGCGCCGGATGAGCTTTACCCAAATGGTCTGCACCGTGATCGCATCTTGCCTGCGATTGCTTTACTGAAATCGAATTTGGAGGTGTTGAGCGTCGACAACGGCACCGACTACCGACGTCGCACACTGGAACAAGTCAAGCTGTATCACACGCCACTTGGTGCCGTAGCGAATACTGAGATGACAGATACCTTTAACCGCTTGGCTGAAACGCACGACGAAGACCCGGTGTTGCAGATTGAGTCTCGGCAAATTCGGGCACGGCGCAAAGCTGGTGGTCTGGTCTGGTTTGACTTCAAGACGCTGTGCGGTGGACCGAGGTCACAAAATGACTACTTAGAACTCGCCAGTCAATTTCATACGGTGCTCCTGAGTGACGTGCCGCACATGCCCGTCCGTATGGCCTCGGAAGCAAGGCGCTTTACTTGGTTGGTCGATGTCTTGTATGACCGTCGTGTCAAGCTGATCATGTCGGCAGAAGTGCAGCCCGAAGCCCTTTACACCGAAGGCCCGCTGGCGCATGAATTTCCGCGTACAGTTTCACGGTTAAATGAAATGCAATCGACCGAATATCTGGCGCTGGAACGCCGGGATGTCGATACAACGCTCACATGAATTATTTTTGCCTACTTCTACTGTGGATCGGACTGGTTGGCAGTGCCTTTTCTCAGACTGAGATCGATCCAGGGGAACTGGAGCGCAATGCAGAGCGCACCCGCATCACGACTGAACGGCAGAAAATCGAAGCGACATTCAAAGCAGAACAGGCCATTTGCTTTCGCAAGTTCTTTTCGAATGCCTGCCTTGAAAAGCTCCAACCGCCTCGAAGCAAGGCCCTGGCTGATCTTCGGCGCCAGGAAGTTCTGATGAATGAGCTTGAGCGCAAGATCAATGCGGCCGATCAGCTGTTGAAGACCGAAGAGAAGCAGTCTCTTCAAAGGCAGCAGCAGGTAGAGCAAGAGACCAAAGTCCAGCAAGATGCTGCTAATTTGATCGAGCGTGCTAAGCAGAAAGAAATCATTCAGGGTGATGCTGCTGAGCAGGCCGCTGGCAATAAAGCCGACATGGATGCCAAGCAGGAAAGTAGCAAGAGCAAAGCGGCCGAGTTGGAGATAAAACGCACGCAAGCGGCGGCCAATGTCGAAGCGACCCGCTCGCGCCAGGAGAAATCCACTCAGCGCCGGACTGATCGCGAACAACGGTTGCGGGAGATCGGTCCTACGACCGGGAAATCCTTGCCAGCCTACCCCTGAACATGGGTCAGTCCACCTTGCTCACAAACCTGCATTCTGCCGAACGGCGACTCATTGATATGACCATCGAACATGCTGACCTAGATGCGCTCATCGATTTGATGGTCCATGCACTCCCTGTTGATGAATTGTTGTTGAAGCGCTTGAAAAAACGTCGACTCGTGTTACGCGACAAGATGGCCCAGCTTGCATCCTCTCTGCGCCCGGCCGAGCCCGCCTGATGGATCTTGAGCAGCAAGTCGAAGAGGCTTTCGGACCCGACGGTGTTTTGTCCCGCGCTGCCGATCAGTTTGTACCGCGCAGTGGTCAAACTGAAATGGCCTTGGCGGTGGCGCGTGCGATTGAAGGTGCTTATCCGCTGGTGGTTGAGGCCAGCACGGGCGTTGGTAAAACGTTTTCTTATCTGGTACCTGCCTTGCTCAGTGGCGAACGTGTGTTGCTGTCTACGGCCACAAAGGCCTTACAAGACCAGTTGTTCGGCCGCGATTTACCGCGCCTTGTCGAAGCCTTGGGTCTGCCCGTCAGCACTGCATTGTTAAAGGGGCGCGGCAGTTATTTGTGCCTGCACCGCATGGAGCAAGCGCGTAGTGAAGCCATGCAGCCTGAACGCAGCACCCTCCATGCGTTGGCGCGCATTGAAGAATGGTCTCAAACCACCCGCACTGGGGATCTGGCTGAACTGCCAGGGCTGGATGAGCGCTCGCCAGTGATTCCGCTGGTCACATCGACCCGCGAAAACTGTCTTGGTTCGGCTTGTCCAAAGTTCCGCGCCTGTCACGTCAACCTGGCACGGCGCGAGGCTTTGGCCGCTGACGTTGTGGTCATCAACCACCACTTGTTTTTTGCAGATCTGGCCGTGCGCGAGTCGGGTGTCGCTGAGTTGCTGCCGACAGTCCGCATCGCGATTTTTGACGAAGCCCATCAGCTCAACGAAACAGGTGTGCAGTTTTTGGGAAAAAACATCACCACCAGCCAGTTGTTGGATTTTTCCCGTGACCTGCTGGGGACCGGACTGCAAATGGCGCGTGGCTTGGCTGATTGGCAAGCGCTTGCTGGCAAAACTGAGCGAGCCGCGCGGGAGTTGCGCCTGTGTGTCGGCAAAGCCCTTCCGGGTACCAAGCTGCGCTGGACTGAAGCCTGCCCCGAAACGGTTGACCCCGATGCATGGGCTCGCGCTTTAGAGCAAATGGCAGATGCTTGCTCTGCGGCCGCTGAAGCGATCGACACGGTGAGCGAAATTGCGCCAGATTTTGGACGGTTGCTGGAAAGAGCGCTTGAGTTTGGCGAACGTCTGCGGCACTTTGCCGGGCCGTGCCAGACCGGTTCAGTCCGCTGGTTGGAGGTGGGTGCGCAATTGCGATTGATTGAGTCGCCACTGGACATTGCGCAAGCGGTTCAGGCCAAGGTGCTCGGTAGCAACCCGGAGGCGGCTAAGACCTGGATTTTCACCTCGGCCACGCTTGGTGACGATGACCAATTGAGTTGGTTCACCAAACCTTGCGGCCTGGTCGGCGCACAACTGCTGCGGGTCGGCAGTCCATTCGACTATGCAACACAGGCCGCTGTCTATGTACCGCGTGATTTTCCGAAACCCAGTGAGTCTGGCCACATGGCTCGCGTGGCGCAGTCAGCGGCTGTTTGGGCTGCGCGTCTGGGCGGGCGAACGATGGTGTTGACAACGACCTTGCGGGCGTTACGCGGCATCGCCGACATATTGCGCGAGACGTTTGACGCCTCGGGGGAGCTGGAAGTGTTGGTGCAAGGCGCTTTACCCAAGCGAGTGCTCATCGAGCGTTTTCGCCGTGGCAACTCGAACGGCGAGTCCGGTTGTATTCTGGTCGCATCCGCTTCTTTTTGGGAGGGTATTGACGTTCCGGGTGATGCCTTGCAGTTGGTCATCATCGACAAGTTACCTTTTCCTCCGCCGAACGATCCGATGGCGGAGGCAAGGTCCAAACACATTGAATCTGAAGGCCGTAGCGCTTTCAATGATTACTTCTTGCCAGAAGCTGCTGTGGCGCTCAAACAGGGTGCCGGGCGGCTGATTCGACGCGAAACCGATCAGGGCGTGCTGGTCGTTTGTGACACACGTTTGGTCGCGATGGGCTATGGCCGGCGCTTGCTGAAAGCCTTACCACCCATGCAGCGATTGAATACCGAAGCGGAGTTGTTGGAACGGCTGGACTGTCTCACCAAAACTTGTACCACGAGCCCTGCTTAGCTTTGGCATCGCTGCGGGTGAAGGGACTGTCAGGATAGCTTTGTTGCATCACGCGGAGAGTGTCATCACGCAGTTGAGTCATACCCAAGGCGTCGTAGGACCGGTAAAGGAGCGATAAGGCTTCTTCAATGGCTGGCACATCACGGTACTCGGCAATGGCACTTTGTGCTCGATTGATCGTCGCGACATAAGCGCCACGGCTGAAGTAGAAGCGAGCCACATGCACTTCTGACTGGGCCAGCGAGTTCACGATGTAGGTCATGCGTAGGCGAGCATCGGGGGTGTAGCGCGAATCAGGAAAGCGCGAGGCCAGTTCTTTGAAGGCATCAAACGATTCCTTGGCGGCCTTTTGGTCACGCTCTGAAAGATCTTGACGTACCCAAGAACTGAAGAGGCCAAGGTTGTCATTGAAATTGACAAGGCCTTTCAAGTACAGGGCATAGTCCAAGGCTGAACTGGCAGGATGAAGCCTGACGAATCGGTCTAATGTGGCAATGGCTTTAACTTGGTCACCGTTTTTATACTGTGTGTACGCTTTTTCAAGTTGTGCCTGTTGCGCTAAAGGTGTTCCCGCTGCGCGGCCTTCGAGTTTTTCATAGAGTCCGATGGCTTTTTCATAGGCGCCGGAACTGGCTTCGTCTTTGGCTTCCGAGTAAATTTTGTTTGGGCTCCATGTCGCCGTGGGGTCGACAGGCGTTGAAGAACAACCAGCCATGAGGCTGCCGAGAATTAAAACAGCGCCTGCTGCGCGAGTCGTGGCTTGAAGCGCCGATAATTTGAACAACATCGTGATCGACTCTCTAATGACTGTTTCTGAACATAACCCAATAATTATATCGAGCGACCCTTTGATCGCTGCCGTTTCTGAAGACTTCCAAGATGAGGCCGATGGCGTCATTGAGGTCGAATTACGCGAGGCCGAAGTGCCAATTTCGGCACATGGTGAGCGGCTGGATCGGGCCTTGGCCGGAATTGTGCCCGAGTTCTCGCGGACTTATCTTCAGCAGCTCATCGAGTCCGGTGCTGTAAGTCTGAAAAAACAGATCATCACCAAGACCTCAGCCAAGGTCAAGGCGGGAGATTTGTTACAAATCGAACTTCGGCCAACGCCCCAAAGCCAAGCTTTCAAACCTGAAGTGATGGCGCTCGACGTTGTTTTTGAAGATGATTATTTGATGGTGATCAACAAACCGGCTGGTTTGGTCGTGCACCCGGCGCCTGGAAACTGGAGCGGCACCTTGTTGAATGGCTTACTCGGACGTGATGACGCAATGCGTTTCTTGCCGCGCGCAGGCATCGTGCACCGGCTCGACAAAGACACCAGCGGCCTGATGGTCGTCGCTAAAACGCGTGAAGCCATGGACCGGCTGGTTGAAATGATCGCTGCCCGTACAGTCAACCGCGACTATCTTGCGGTTGGCCATAAAGAGTGGCTAGGATCGCGTCAGCAGCAGGTAGCGCTGCCGATCGGGCGCGATCCGCGCAACCGTTTGCGCATGGCGGTGGTCGATCTTGAGCGTAACGCCGGAAAAACGGCCCTCACCGATATTTCTTTGATCGACAACCAAGACGATTTTTGCCTCGTGCGCTGCAAGCTTTACACCGGACGCACGCATCAGATCCGCGTTCACATGGCTTCCTTGGGTCACCCCTTGGTTTCCGATGCACTGTATGGCGGTGAGCCTGCCGTTGGACTCAAGCGGCAGGCCTTGCATGCCCGCCGCTTGGGTTTTGAGCACCCGGTGAGTGGCGATGCATTGGCATTTGTCGCTCCAGTCCCTGATGATTTGGAGGCCGCCATGGCTGAGCTGGGGCTCAGTTACAATGGCAAGTCGTAGTCTTAACTACTCGCCAGCGTTACGCTCAACGGATGGTTTCCCACCAGCCTGAACCTCTCGTCTCTGTGCCCCCGGCCTTGGTTGTCATCAGGCCCGCCTCACCCGGCTTTTTTTTCGGAACTGAAAAATCATGAATACGATGGATGCAAAGCGCGTCCTCGAAACAGCATTGATCTGCGCTCCGCAACCCTTGCATGTGCGTGAGATGGAGGTGCTTTTCGACGGTGCGTTGACTGCCGACACCCTGAAACGTCTGCTGCAGCAGTTGCAGGACGATTGGGCCGGTCGAGGGGTTGAACTGATACACGTGGCGACCGGTTGGCGTTTTCAAAGCCGCCCGGAGATGCGCGAATTCTTGGATCGGTTGCACCCAGAAAAGCCACCCAAATACACCCGTGCGACCTTGGAAACGCTGGCGATCATTGCCTATCGTCAGCCGGTCACGCGCGGCGACATGGAAGATATTCGTGGCGTGACGATCAACAGCCTGTTGCTCAAGCAGTTGGAAGACCGGGGATGGGTCGAAGTGATCGGGCATCGTGAAACCGTGGGCCGCCCGGCGCTGTTCGCGACCACCCGGCAGTTTTTGGACGATCTTGGGGTTGAGTCACTCGATCAGTTGCCCACGATGAATAGTTCTGAAGGTGAGCAGGCCATGCTTGAGCAGATCGAGTTTGGCTTGTCTGAGCCGTCTCCGATGGGCGAGTCATTGGTCGTGCAGACCGAGATCGAGCCCGCTGTGGATGCTGAGGTGGACCCAATAGAAACAGATATCGAAATTGAGATCGAGACCTTGGCTGCTCCTGTAGGACCATCGCCCATTTGAGTTGACAACGACTTTGAGCACATCAGCTTCATTCGGCGAGCCGCAGCGGTTGGCGTAGGGGGCGCAGATTTTCGAACAACCTCCTTCCGGCCCCGCTGCCAAACCGCAAGAAACTATGAACCCATCAGATACACCTATTCCAGAAACCGAAACTGCCAGCCCGCCTGTTGTTGAGGCCATTGCACCCCCGGTGCAGGGCATTGAGTCGGCGCCTGTAAAGATCGATGACACAGGCGAGGAGCTTGCTCAGACGAGACCGCCATCTGATGCGTCTTTGGTCCCGCGGCGTTCAACGCAGCCTCATCGGTCTCCGGCGTCTGCAGCGCGTGATACTGCCTACCATTTTGAAGATGTGGTGACCGGCCAATTCGACGCTGACGAAGAGGATGTTGCGGTCGTGTTGTCCAAACGCGTGCTGTCGGCGCAGCCGGAAAGTCCGAAGCTGCACAAGGTGCTGGCGCAGGCTGGTTTGGGTTCGCGCTTGGAAATGGAACAACTCATTCTGGAAGGGCGAATTTCCGTCAACGCCGAGCCGGCGCACGTTGGTCAACGCATTCAGTTCGGCGACACGGTCAAGGTCAACGGTAAGCCTGTGCGTGTGCGGATCGATCCGCCGCCTGCCCGTGTGATCGCTTACCACAAGCCCACCGGCGAGGTTGTCACCCACGATGATCCGCAAAACCGACCTACCGTTTTTCGCCGTCTGCCCAAGTTGTACCAAGGGAAGTGGCAGTCTGTTGGCCGGCTCGATCTGAACACCGAAGGCTTGTTGTTGTTGACGAGTTCCGGGGAGCTCGCCAACCAACTGATGCACCCGCGTTTTGGATTGGAGCGCGAATACGCCGTCCGTGTGCTGGGGGCATTGAACAACGAAGAGAAAAAACGTTTGCTCGAAGGCGTACAACTTGACGACGGGATGGCTCAGTTCGGCAGCATTGAAGCCGGCGGCGGCGAAGGCGCCAACTGTTGGTACAAGGTGACCATTTCTGAGGGACGAAACCGCGAAGTGCGCCGCATGTTTGAAGCTGTCGGCCATGCTGTTAGTCGTTTGATTCGCATTCGCTATGGCGCAGTCATGTTGCCGCGAGGCCTCAAGCGTGGCGCCTTTGTTGAGCTCGATGAAAACGACATTGCAGCGCTGACCAATGCGCTGAGTCGATCTGAATCTCGCGGAGACCCAAGACCACCGCGTCAAGCGGACGGGGTTCCTGGAAAGGGTCGAACGGGGCGCGGTCCGCGGCAAGAGCGTTCACGCGGCGGGAATCGGGGTGCCCCCGTGCAGCGCCAGCCTAGCGATGCGCCGCAGGATGACGCGCCAGAGCCATACGACTTGCAGCCGCCTCCACAGCGGCAAGATGCTGGACGCGGCAGAGGTCCAGGCCCAGGTGGTCGTTCGCCCGGTCCAGGCGGCCCACGCGGCGGTCCTCGTCAAGGTAATTTTGGCGGCGGTGGCGGCAATGCAGGCCGACAAGGTCAACCACGCGGTGGTGATCGTTCCGCCAGATCAGACAATCCGCCAGGGGGATCTCAGCCGGACCCGATGAAAACCTCGTTTGGCTATATCGGTGCTGAAACGTTCACTAGGCAGCGCCAAGCGCAGGGACAAGGCCAGCGTCGCGGTGGCGGCGGCAGTGGCAGTGGTAGCGGCGGTGGAGGTGGTTTTGGAGGAGGCGGTTATGGCGGCGGAGGCACCGGTGGCCCACGCCGTGGCGGCGGAGGTGGTGGTAACCGGGGCGGCAGTGGCGGTGGTGGTGGTCGAAGCGGGAATCGCTGAACATCAAGCTGAACTTCAAGGCCTTTACGCTCACCCTTCGGAGCACCTAGGCAGCGCGCTCAGGTTAAACTCTAAGGCTTTGTTCATTCTGAACACTCACCCGAAAATTCAAAAGTTAAGGAACTCTCATGGCTATCGAACGTACTCTCTCCATCATCAAACCTGACGCTGTCGCCAAGAACGTCATTGGTCAGATCTACGCACGTTTCGAAGCTGCTGGCTTGAAAATTGTGGCTGCCAAGTTTGTGCATCTGTCCCGCGGTGAAGCCGAAGCTTTCTATGGCGTGCACCGTGAACGTCCTTTCTTCAAGGACTTGGTTGATTTCATGGTCTCTGGCCCAGTGATGATCCAAGCCCTCGAAGGCGAAAACGCTGTTCTGAAGCACCGCGATCTGCTGGGTGCTACCGACCCTAAGAAAGCAGCGCCAGGCACCATCCGCGCTGATTTCGCTGAGAGCATTGATGCCAATGCCGTTCACGGCTCTGACGCTGTTGAAACAGCGCAAGTCGAGATCAGCTTCTTCTTCGCAGGCATGAATATTTACACACGCTGATATGTCGGCCCCACAGCGTCACTGCCCGTCGCCGGGCCGTTGCTGGCTTGGGGCCCTTTCTCGTGGGTGGCTGCTTCGGTGCCCGTCATGACCACTAATCTTCTCGATTTTGACCTTGATGGGTTGGCCGCATTTTGCGAGCAGCTCGGGGAAAAGCGTTTCCGCGCGACCCAGCTGTTCCGCTGGATTCATCAGCGCGGTGCGACCGACTTTGAACAGATGACCGATCTGGCCAAGTCACTGCGCAGCAAGCTCTCCGGCAAGGCGCACATTCAGGCGCTCAACGTGGTGTCGCGCCATGACTCTGCAGACGGCACCATCAAGTGGCTGTTCGATGTGGGTGCGGGCGATGTCATCGAGACCGTCTTCATTCCCGAAGCAGACCGCGGCACCCTGTGTATTTCATCCCAAGCCGGTTGCGCTGTGGGGTGCCGTTTTTGTTCGACCGGTCATCAAGGTTTCAGTCGCAACCTCCGCACAGCCGAAATCACGGCACAGCTTTGGTTTGCCGAGCACTTCCTGCGCCAGCACTTGGGCAAGCAGGAGCGCGTCATCTCCAACGTGGTGATGATGGGCATGGGTGAGCCACTGCAAAATTATGCGCAGTTGTTGCCGGCCTTGCGTGTCATGCTCGACGACCACGCTTACGGCCTTTCTCGCCGACGCGTCACGGTCTCGACCTCAGGCGTGGTGCCGATGATCGACCGACTCGGGCAGGACTGTCCCGTGGCGCTGGCGGTGTCGCTGCATGCGCCAGACGACACCTTGCGCGACAACTTGGTTCCGCTGAACCGAAAATACCCGATTGCTGAGTTGTTGCAGGCCTGCGCCCGTTACCAAGCCTTCGCGCCGCGCGACTTCATCACCTTTGAATATTGCATGCTCGATGGCGTCAATGACCAACCGGAGCATGCGCGCCAATTGGTTGCTTTGATGCGCAAACATGCGGTGGACGGGCTGTCATGCAAGTTCAATCTGATCCCTTTTAATCCGTTTCCGGCCTCTGGCCTGACGCGCTCGCCCATGCCGCAGGTGATGGCCTTTGCCAAAATACTGCTGGACGCTGGCATCGTGACCACCGTGCGAAAAACCCGTGGCGATGACATCGATGCAGCTTGTGGGCAACTCGCCGGCGATGTACAGGACCGCACCGACGTTCAAAAGCGCATGGTGACCCAGCGTCAAGGCATGTTGGCGGGGATCAAGGTTGTCGTGGCGCAGGAAAACCAGCCGTGAACTTTCCAGCCATGCTCACCCGCGGGCTTGTCTGCGCGCTGGCTGTGTGGCTGTCTGGCTGTGCACAAGGGGTGTCCAGACTAGATGTGTCCGGCCCTCAGGATGTTCACGCAGATATACAGACTGAATCCGATGAGACACCCCTCAAACGGCGTGCACGGATACGCCTCGAATTGGCATCTGCCTACTTCCAGCAAGGACAGACCCATGTGGCACTGGATGAAATTAAGCAGGCAATTGCCATTGACCCCGCTTATGCGGATGCCTACAACTTGCGCGGTTTGGTGTATCAGCGTTTGAACGACTTGCCCTTGGCGAGAGATAGTTTTAAGCGTGCATTGGCACTGAACCCAAGGGATGCTGATGCTGCGCACAACTTCGCTTGGCTGTTGTGTCAGCACGCCCAGTACGAGGCTTCTGAGGCATTTTTTGCTCAAGCGATAGCCAATCCGACCTATACCCATGCCGCCAAGAGTTGGAGGGTGCAGGGCCTGTGCCAGATGCGCTCAGGCCACCCCCACGACGCTGAAGTCAGTCTTTCCCGATCGCAAGAATTAGATGCCGCGAATCCCGTGACGGCATACAACTTGGCTCTTTTGTTGTTTGACCGTGGGGACTTTCAGCCTGCGCAGCCTTATATGCGTAAACTTAACAATGGGCCTTTTGCCAACGCTGAAACCTTGTGGCTGGGCATCAGAATTGAGCGACGACTGAACCACCCAGATGCAGTTGCTGCGCTGGCGGATCAGCTGCGTGGCCGTTTTGCACAATCTCGCGAATTGATCGCTTATGAAAAAGGGACTTTCCATGACTGAAGACAGCGACCAAATCACGGAGCAAAACCCAGTGCCGGTCGTTCCTGAGCCTGAACTCACGGCAGGTGCATTGATCCACCGAGCTCGGGAGGCGGCCGGCTTGCACATTGCGGCATTGGCGGTGTCGTTGAAGGTGCCCGTCAAGAGGCTAGAGGCCTTGGAGGCTGATCGCTATGACCTGTTACCCGATGCCGTTTTTGTCAGGGCTTTGGCCGGTAGCGTGTGCCGCACTCTGAAGGTCGATTCAACTGAAATTCTCCGACTCTTGCCAAGTCAATCCACCCCGCGTTTGGGACATTGGAGTGAGGGTCGACGCAAACTTGAGGGGGCCACAATTTCCACACGTCAACCGACTCTCTCTGGCACGATTTCGCGTCCGGCCATCGTGGGGGGCTTGGTGCTCGTCTTGGGTGCACTGGCGCTGGTGTTTTTGCCACCGTTGGATTTTTTCTCTCACAAAACAGATGTTACGGAGGAGGGCGGTATGGTGATCACACCGCCTATGCCTGTGATGGCTGTCGAACCGTCTAACCCAAATCAGGAGACGGCTTCGCCGGCTACTGACACAGGTTCTGCCAATGCGAAGTCATCGGCGGTTGTGTCTGGCTCCGTGCTGTCTGCCGCGGAAGGTGTACAAACCGGACCTCCTCCCACTACGGGCATTGTGGTTTTTCGGCCAACGGCTGAGTCATGGGTTGAAGTGACCGACACGAAGGGTACTGTGTTGCTGCGTCGAAAGCTGAACTCTGGTGAGGTGGCTGGTGCCACAGGGGCACTGCCTTTGAGTGTGATTGTGGGCCGGGCTGACGTCACCAAGGTTCACATCCGCGGCCAGGCGTTTGACCTGACGCCCGTCTCCCGCGACAACGTCGCTCGTTTTGAGGTGAAATAAAAGTGCTGCCTTGCCTCCCGATTGAATCCGCAGAGCCGTTGCCTCGTCGGTCTGCCCAAGCCCGCGTTGTGTGGGGCTCGCGTGTGGTCACTGTGGGCGGAGATGCCCCGGTACGCGTGCAGTCGATGACGAATACAGACACGGTTGATGTCATCGGTACCGCAATTCAGGTCAAAGAACTCGCTCTGGCGGGTTCTGAAATGGTGCGCATCACGGTCAACACGCCAGAGGCTGCTGAGGCCGTTCCGCATGTCCGCGACCAACTTGATCGCATGGGCATTGACGTCCCTTTGGTCGGCGATTTTCACTTCAATGGCCACCGACTGTTGACGGATTACCCGGCTTGCGCTGAGGCGCTTTCAAAATACCGAATCAATCCTGGCAACGTCGGCAAGGGCAACAAACGAGACAAGCAATTCGGCCAGATGATTGAAGCGGCTGTCCGCTGGAACAAACCCGTGCGCATTGGCGTCAACTGGGGCAGCCTTGACCAAGAATTGTTGGCCAGTCTGATGGACCTGAACAGCAGCAGAAGCGCCCCTTGGGATGCCAAACAGGTGATGTATGAAGCGCTCATCACATCGGCGCTTGATTCAGCGGCACTGGCACAAGAAATGGGCATGGCGCATGAACAAATTATTCTGTCTTGCAAGGTCAGCGGCGTGCAAGACCTGATCTCGGTCTATCGCGAATTGGCCAAGCGCACACAACATGCGCTGCACCTGGGTCTGACAGAAGCCGGCATGGGCACCAAAGGCACGGTAGCGTCTGCTGCTGTGCTCGGCATCCTGCTGCAAGAGGGGATTGGCGACACGATTCGCGTCTCGCTGACGCCGCAACCCGGCGAGTCACGCACGCAAGAGGTGTTGATCGCGTCAGAAATTTTGCAGGCGCTGGGTCTGCGCAGTTTTGTGCCGAGCGTGACCGCTTGCCCAGGCTGCGGTCGCACCACGAGTGACACCTTTCAGGTGCTGGCGAAACAGATAGACGACTTCCTACGTGGGCAAATGCCGGTCTGGCGCGAGCAATACCCTGGTGTTGAAAAACTCAAGGTCGCGGTCATGGGTTGCATCGTCAATGGCCCCGGCGAAAGCAAACATGCCGACCTCGGCATCAGTCTGCCGGGCTCGGGTGAAGCGCCCGCAGCGCCAGTCTTTATTGACGGCGAAAAGCGCATGACACTGCGTGGCGACCGCATCGCCGAAGAGTTCCAAGTCATCGTCGAAAACTACATTGAAAATCGCTTCGGTCGCAGATCTGCGACAGCTGAAGCTGCATAAAAAATGGCTGAAAAACTGCTTGCTGTCAAAGGCATGAACGACATATTGCCGCCTGAATCGGCACGCTGGGAATGGTTAGAGGGCAAAGTTCGCGACCTGATGGCGCGCTACGCTTACCGCAACATCCGCACGCCGATTTTGGAACACACGCAACTCTTTGTGCGCGGTATTGGCGAAGTCACGGACATTGTTGAAAAGGAGATGTATTCTTTTGAAGACCGCTCCGACAAAAACGGAGACCATGCGTTTTTGACCATGCGGCCTGAAAATACTGCCAGTGTGGTGCGCGCTGTGACGGAGCACAACCTGCTGTACGAAGGCGGCAAACGGCTTTACTACATGGGGCCGATGTTTCGCCGCGAACGTCCGCAGCGCGGTCGTTATCGCCAGTTTCATCAAATCGGTGCTGAGGCTTTGGGCTTTGGTGGTCCGGAAGTCGATGCCGAGCTGATCTTGCTGGCCGCCGCGCTCTGGAAAGACATCGGCATCACCGATTGGCGGCTGGAGATCAACAGCCTCGGCCAGCCAGAGGAGCGGGCGCTGCACCGGACGCAGCTGATCGCCCACTTTGAGCAGCACGCTGACATGCTGGACGAAGATGCACGCCGTCGTCTGCACGGCAATCCGCTGCGCATTCTGGACACCAAAAATCCCGCCATGAAAACCGTGGTTGAGACTGCCCCGCGACTGATCGACTTTCTGGGCGCCGCGTCATTGGCCCACTTTGACGTGCTCAAAGCCATCCTTGACGCCAACGGGGTGCCGTGGACGCAGAACCACCGTCTGGTGCGTGGGCTCGACTATTACAACCTCACAGTATTCGAGTTCGTCACTGACCAACTGGGCGCGCAAGGCACTTTGTGCGCGGGTGGCCGTTATGACTACCTGATTGAACAGATCGGCGGCAAAGCCGCTCCGGCCGTGGGTTGGGCGCTGGGGGTCGAGCGCGTCCTTGAACTGGTGCGGGAAAGCGGGCAAACCGTGCCTGCTTTGGTGCCTGACGCTTATGCGATCGTCCCCGACGCTGCCGCGGTGCCGGTGGTGTTGCAGACCCTGCAAGCGCTGCGTGCCCAAGGGGTGAGCGTGCAAATGCACGCCAGTGCCGGATCTGGCGCAGAAGGCATGGGCAGCATGAAGTCGCAATTCAAAAAAGCCGATGCCAGCGGCGCCCGCTTCGCCCTGATTTTTGGCGAGACAGAACTGGCCAGCGGCTGCGTGGCAGTCAAGCCCCTGCGTGCGGGTAAGGCTGAGGCTGCGTCTGAGCAATCCTTGTGCAAACTCAACGAGGCGGCCACTTGGGCTGCGATCCTGCGCGGCTGAACAGGCCTCGACCTCTACAATCCACCTTTCTTTCGGCATCGTGAACAAGACCCATGGCAAAACATCTGGACCTCGAAGAACAGGAACAACTCGCTGAGTTGAAGCATTTCTGGAAGCGCTACGGCAACGCCATCTCTTGGGCTTTGATCGTGATATTCAGCGCTGTGGCCGCTTGGAATGGCTACCACTACTGGCAGCGTAACCAAGCTGCGCAAGCCGCCGTCATGTATGACGAGGTGGAGCGCGCCGCGTTGGCTGGCGATATGCCGAAGCTGGATCGTTCCTTGGCGGACATGCAAGAACGTTATGGCCGGACCGCCTATGCGGAGCAGGCCGCCCTGTTGGCAGCGCGGGTTTATTACGACAAAGGCAACCTTGATGCGTCCAAGGGCGCTTTGGGCTGGGTCGCTGCCAAGGCGTCAGATGACGGCTACCAAAGTATCGCCAAGCTGCGCTTGTCGGGTATCTTTCTCGAAGCCAAGGCTTATGACGATGCGTTGAAGCAAGTCTCAGGTGACATGCCCAAATCATTCGCCGCCTTGGCGGCTGATCGTCGAGGTGACATTCTGGCTGCGCAAGGAAAAAAGACTGAGGCCAAGGCCGAATATCAGAAGGCCTACAAAGATTTTGACGAGCGCTCTGAATACCGCCGATTGGTCGAGGTCAAACTCAACGCTTTGGGCGTCGACCCTGCCGGGGCGGCCCAAGTCGCAACCGCCGCCGCACCGACCAGCGAGTCCAAGAAATGATAGGGACTCCCTCGTCACCATTCGCCGCTAGTTGGCTGTCAGCGCTTTTTAGCGGCTGGCGCTATCTTGTGACCGGCTTGGCCTTGGTTTTGTTGGCCTCCTGTTCCGGTGGCGCGAATCAACCTAAGCCTGCACAACTCAAGCCGGTCGTGCCCGTTGTTGCCGTTCAGCAAATATGGACCGCGCGTCTTGGTACTGTCAGCTTCCCAATGACGGTCAGTGCCTCTGGGAATAGCTTGATTGCAGCGGCGAGCGACGGTGTTGTCGCCGCTATCGATGCCCGCACGGGTCGTGACATTTGGCGTTTGAACCTGGTCACCCCGTTGGCCGCAGGCGTCGGTAGCGATGGGCGGATGGCCGCTGTCGTCACACTTGGCAACGAATTGGTGGTCATCGTTGATGGTCGTGAAATCTGGCGCGAGAAGCTGACCGCACAAGCCTACACAGCGCCATTCGTCGCGGGCGGACGGATCTTTGTGCTGACGGCTGATCGTGCGGTTCATGCTTTTGACGGCAACAGCGGTCGCAAACTCTGGACGCAGCAGCGCCCAACCGAGCCCTTGGTCTTGCGTCAGGCCGGCGTTTTATTGGCCGTTGGTGACACGCTTGTCGCTGGGTTGGCTGGCAGGATTGCCGGGTTAAATCCGGCCAATGGCAGCTTGCGCTGGGAAGTGCCCATTGCCTCACCACGAGGCATCAATGATGTTGAGCGCTTGGTCGATTTGGTTGGCCCAGTGAGTCGCCTGAATGAGGTCCTGTGCGTGCGAGCCTTTCAGGCCAGTGTGGGTTGTGTGAATGCCGATCGCGGCATCCTCCAGTGGACTAAGCCTGCGGATGGCAGCGTCGGCCTAGACGGCGATGGGCGTCTGGTGTTTGCCGTTGAATCGGACGGCAAGGTTGTCTCGTGGAAACGTGCGGATGGCGAGAGCGGCTGGAGTAGCGATCAACTGCGCTACCGAGGGTTGACGGCTCCCCGCGTCGTTGGGCGCTCGATTGCTATCGGTGATGCATCCGGTTTCGTTCATTTGCTATCGCGCGAAGACGGCACACTCGTTAATCGCTTGACGACCGATGGTTCTGCCATCGTGGCAACGCCGACATTGGTCGGCGAAACTTTGGTGGTGGTCACCCGCGCTGGCACTATTTTTGGCTTTCGGCCCCAATAAGCAGGCGCACAAGCAGCCCGCAACAAGATTTTTGATGAAACCTGTAATTGCCCTGGTGGGCCGCCCGAATGTGGGCAAATCGACGCTTTTTAACCGCCTGACCAAATCGCGGGATGCGATTGTGGCCGACTATGCCGGCTTGACGAGGGACCGACACTACGGCAATGGCCAACTGGGTTCGCAGGAGTACATCGTTATCGACACGGGAGGTTTCGAGCCCGACGCGGCCTCCGGGATTTACAAAGAGATGGCCAAGCAGACGCGCCAAGCGGTGGCTGAGGCGGACGTCGTCATATTTGTAGTGGATGCCCGCGCTGGTCTGAATGCCCAAGATCACGATATTGCCAAGTACCTGCGCAAGTTGGGTATTCCCACGCTGCTCGCTGCCAACAAGGCAGAGGGGATGCAAGAAGGCGGCGTTCAGCTGTCCGAGTTTTTTGAATTAGGCTTGGGCGAAGTGTTGGCGGTCTCCGCATCCCACGGCCAAGGCATGCGGATGCTGGTCGACATGGCTTTGGAGCCGCTCAAACTACCTGATCCTGACGAACTCGCCGAAGCCGAAGACCCTGCTGTTATCAAGCTTGCAGTGGCCGGACGTCCCAACGTCGGGAAATCTACACTCATCAACACTTGGTTAGGCGAAGAGCGGCTGGTGGCTTTTGACATGCCCGGGACCACTCGTGATGCGATTTCAGTGCCGTTTGAACGGGCCGGTCAAAAATTTGAATTGATCGATACCGCCGGTTTGCGGCGTAAAGGCAAGGTCTTCGAGGCGATCGAAAAGTTTTCAGTCGTCAAGACGTTGCAGGCCATCGAGAATTCAAATGTCGTGCTCCTGCTGCTAGACGCCACTCAAGGGGTGACAGATCAAGACGCGCACATCGCCGGCTACATCCTAGAGTCGGGTCGGGCTGTGGTGTTGGCCATCAACAAGTGGGATGCGGTTGACAGCTACCAACGCGAAACGCTTGAGCGTTCGATCGAAACACGCCTAGGTTTTCTCAAGTTTGCCGCTATCCATCGGATCTCCGCCATCAAGCGCCAAGGTTTGGCTCCTGTCTGGAAGTCCATCATCCAGGCGCACGCTTCGGCCAATCGCAAAATGTCGACCCCAGTTCTCACACGTTTGCTGCTCGAAGCTGTGCAGTTCCAGCAGCCACAGCGCTCAGGCATGTTCCGCCCGAAGATGCGCTATGCGCACCAAGGCGGCATGAATCCGCCGATCATCATCATTCATGGCAACTCCCTGGAGCATGTCAGCGAGTCTTACAAACGTTATCTGGAAGGGCGCTTTCGCAAAGAATTTGACTTGGTCGGGACGCCGATGCGGATTCAGATGAAGACATCGACAAATCCCTTCACCGACAAGGAATCGGACTAGGACTACAGGGTCTGCCTGTAGGGCTGTGGTAAGGTCATGAATCTTAAACTTCAACTCTAAAACACGGAGAATATCGTGAGCAATAACAATAACAACAAAGGTCAGCTGTTGCAGGACCCTTTCCTGAATACTTTGCGCCGCGAGCATGTACCAGTGTCGATTTACCTCGTCAACGGCATCAAGCTACAAGGCCAAATCGAATCTTTCGACCAGTATGTCGTGTTGCTACGCAACACGGTCACGCAGATGGTCTACAAGCACGCCATCTCCACCATCGTCCCCGGACGTGCCGTCAATTTTGCAGCGGCCGAATCCGACGAGGGACCCGCAAGCTGAGTTCCGTGGACACCCGTCCAGCCGCTTCAGTCTCCGTCCTGCTCGTTGGGGTGGACTTTGGGCACGCTAATTTTGATGACAAGCTCGAAGAGCTAGGATTGCTGGCCCAAACGGCTGGGATGGTGCCCGTTGCCCGCATGACATGCAAACGAAAAGCGCCCGATGCTGCACTTTTTGTGGGTACCGGCAAAGCCGAAGAAATCAAGATGACGGCGCGTGAATACGGTGCCACCGAAATTTTGTTTGACCAGTCGCTCAGTCCGGCCCAACAGCGCAACCTCGAGCGGACGCTCGATATGCCTGTCAATGACAGGACGCTGCTGATTCTTGAGATTTTTGCGCAACGTGCGCGCAGTCACGAAGGCAAACTGCAAGTTGAGTTAGCCAAGCTGCAATACCTGTCGACCCGGCTGGTGCGGCGCTGGTCGCACCTTGAGCGCCAAACCGGTGGTGCGGGTGTGCGCGGTGGCCCCGGCGAGAAGCAAATCGAACTCGACAAACGCATGATCAGTGAATCGATCAAGCGGACCAAAGAACGTCTGACCAAAGTCAAACGCCAGCGGCAGACGCAGCGCAAACAAAGAGACCGGCGCAACTCGTTCACTATCTCGTTGGTCGGTTACACCAATGCAGGCAAGACGACCTTGTTCAATGCGCTCGTGAAAGCCCGCGCTTACACCGCCGACCAACTCTTCGCGACGCTCGACACAACGACCCGTCAGCTTTACTTGGGTGATGCTGCCCGATCCGTTTCTTTGTCTGACACCGTCGGATTTATTCGCGATTTGCCCCATGGCTTGATCGACGCTTTTCAAGCCACGCTACAAGAGGCGACTGAAGCCGACCTGTTGCTGCATGTGGTCGATGGTTCAAACCCAGAGTACCTTGCGCAAATTGAGCAAGTGCAGCGCGTGCTGGCTGAAATCGGCGCTGGTCAAGTGCCGCAGTTATTGGTTTTCAATAAGATAGATGCCATTGAAAAAGCCTATTGGCCACTCCAGATGAGTGATATGTTCGAGGTGAATGACCCAGTCACTGAGACCGCCAGAGCTCTCGAGCGCGTCTTTGTGAGCGCCAAGACGGGGGAGGGGCTGACTTTGCTACGGCAGGTGCTCGCGAGACATGCGGGCAGTTCGTCCACGGATGAGAGTCCACATGCGGTCGAGGCTATCGGTTGATTTGGCACAATGCCAGTGTTATTTAAAACCAAGAGAATTTGTTCCATGAATCTTATTCCTGTACTCCAGACGGTAACGGCCTTGCCCGGACGGCTGAAACAGCGCGCGCTTGGCATGTTCAATTTGAACGATCCACGTTGGGGCCGTGATGAGGGAAAGACACCCGCGTCTTCTGACGAGTCCAAGCCCACCGCCGGTCCGGACGAAGCTGCGCCAGTCAATCCGCCGCAGCGACCCAAGCCTCAGGGCGCCAATCAAGGCCCGCCTGATTTGGATGAGTTGTGGCGTGACTTCAACCGTAAGCTGGGCGGGATTTTTGGCGGCAAGAAGAACGACGCAAACCGCCCGCAAGGCGGCCCTGCTGGGGGCGGTCATGGTGGTGGCCCTGGTGGTTTTCAGCCTGACATGAAGGCTGCTGGTGTCGGCGTTGGCCTGATCGCTGCGGTTGCTGTGCTGATCTGGCTTGGAACTGGATTTTTCATCGTGCAAGAGGGTCAGCAAGCAGTGATCACGCAGTTCGGGAAATACAACTCTACTGTGGGGGCTGGCTTTAATTGGCGTCTGCCATACCCGGTTCAGCGTCACGAAATGGTCGTCGTCACGCAAATTCGTTCGGTCGATGTGGGTCGAGACAACATTATCAAAGCGACGGGCTTGCGCGAGTCGGCCATGTTGACTGAGGACGAGAATATTGTCGAGATCAAGTTTGCCGTGCAGTACCGTTTGAGCGACGCCCGTGCTTACCTTTTTGAAACGCGAGATCCGGCTGCAACGGTCGTGCAAGCTGCTGAAACGGCAGTCCGTGAAGTCGTCGGCAAGATGAGAATGGACTCTGCACTGTCAGAGGAACGCGACCAGATTGGGCCACGCGTTCGTGTCCTGATGCAGACTATCTTGGATCGCTACAAAGTGGGTGTTGAAGTGGTGGCGATCAATTTGCAGCAAAGCGGTGTCCGCCCCCCAGAACAAGTGCAAGCTGCTTTTGACGATGTGCTGAAAGCCGGTCAAGAGCGCGAGCGAGCCAAGAACGAGGCCCAAGCTTATGCCAACGACGTCATCCCTCGTGCTGTCGGTTCTGCCTCACGTTTGAAAGAAGAGTCGGAAGCCTACAAAGCCCGAGTGGTGGCGCAGTCACAGGGTGATGCGCAGCGCTTTCGTGCTGTTCTGACCGAATACCAAAAGGCGCCGCAGGTGACGCGTGATCGTATGTACACCGATGCCATGCAACAGGTTTACACCAATGTGACCAAGGTGCTGGTCGATTCAAAGCAGGGCTCCAACCTGCTGTACCTGCCGCTGGACAAGCTCATGCAATCGACCGGGCAGGGCGCTACTCCAAAAATAGGCACGGAGCCAACAAACGCTACTGCCCTTCCGCCCATGACGACAGCACCCGCGGACACACGCGCCCGTGAAACTTCACGTACACGCTAAGGAACTACCGTGAATAGAGTTGGATTTATTGCTTCTTCACTTTTGGTGGCACTGGCATTGGTCAGTTCCATGTTGTTTGTTGTCGATCAGCGGCAGTTTGGCGTGGTGTATGCCCTTGGGCAGATCAAGGAAGTCATTCTTGAGCCCGGTCTGAACTTCAAGCTACCGCCACCATTTCAAAACGTCTCTTATATTGACCGGCGGCTCTTAACCTTGAACAGTACCGATGCAGAACCGATGCTGACGGCTGAAAAGCAGCGGGTGATCATCGACTGGTATGTCAAATGGCGCATTACTCAGCCATCTGAATACATCCGTAACGTGGGTCTCGATGAGCGTGCGGGTGCCAACCAGCTCAACCGTGTTGTCCGCAATGCATTTCAGGAAGCCATTAACAAGCGCACCGTGAAAGAGCTACTGTCGATCCAGCGCGACACCTTGATGGCCGACGTGAAGTCCGAGGTGCTGAAGGTTGTGCGTGGTGCTCAGCCTTGGGGTATTGATGTCAACGATGTGCGGATTACGCGCATTGATTATGTTGAGGCCATCACTGAATCGGTCTATCGGCGTATGGAGGCTGAGCGTAAGCGGGTCGCCAACGAGTTGCGTTCCACCGGTGCTGCCGAGGGCGAGAAAATTCGTGCTGATGCAGACCGCCAGCGTGAAGTCACGATCGCGAATGCCTACCGCGACGCTCAGAAAATCAAGGGTGAGGGCGACGCTCAGGCGACAGGTATTTACAGCGAGTCGTTTGGCCGCGACCCACAATTTGCTCAGTTTTATCGCAGTTTGGACGCCTACCGGGCCAGCTTCGATAAAAAGAGCGATGTCATGGTGATTGATCCCTCCTCGGACTTTTTCAAGGCCATGCGGAGTTCGGGCAGTGGAACAGCTGCAAAAAAATAATACCTGAATGATGCTTTCACCTTGCCCCACTGGGGAAGGTGCTTTTGTCATCTCATATTTCGACGCTAGATGGCGTCACTTCCGGGTCCAGATGGCCGCTGGAATGCTGCTCGCGCAGCTTTTCCGGCAAGCTCATCCAAAATCAGCACGAAGCACCGGTAAAATCCTGCTTTTACAGCTCATCCTAAATACGCATGCCCGCTTGGTCGTCATCATGGCAATTGCCGGATCAAATTGCCGATGTCCTCCCCTCAGAGGCGCGTCACATTGAAGAACTCCGCCGCCTTTTTCTGGACACGGCTCGGCGCTACGGCTACGAGCTTGTCATGCCGCCGCTGCTGGAGCACCTTGAGTCTTTGTTGACGGGTACCGGCGAAGCGCTTGATCTCCAGACCTTCAAATTGGTTGATCAGCTGTCAGGCCGAACCCTCGGGTTGCGTGCTGACACCACGCCACAAGTCGCCCGTATTGATGCTCATCTTTTAAACCGCAGTGGCGTTGCGCGCCTGTGTTATTGCGGGCCGGTGTTACACACACGGGCTGAGCGCCCCCATGCCACGCGCGAACCGTTGCAGTTTGGCGCTGAGATTTATGGTCACGGCGGGCTTGAAGCCGACTTGGAAGTTCAGCTGCTGGCCCTTGAAGGTTTGAGCGCTGCTGGCGTTGAATCACTGTCGGTCGACATGGCTGACGTGCGCGTTGTCAGCAGTCTCTTGGACGGTGCCAGCATCGGTGCGGGCACCTTGTCGCATTTGCATGCCGCCTTGGCTGCCAAAGATGCCAGCGAATTGAGCAGCCTGCTCGCGTCGCAACCGAGCATTTCGCGGGCGTCGGCCGAAGGCCTGAAGGCCTTGCTGCAACTCTATGGTGACGAGAAAGTTTTGGCCGAAGCCGAAAAATCCTTAAAAGCCTTTCCGGCTGCTATCGCTGCGTTGCAAGGCATGCGCTGGATGGCCTCTCACGTTGCCAACTTTGGTGGCGCTGTGAAGGTCGGCTTTGATCTGGGTGACCTGCGCGGCTACGCTTACTACAGTGGCACGCGCTTTGCCATTTACGGCCAGGGCGCCGAGCTCGCCCGTGGCGGACGCTATGACGAAGTCGGCGCTATTTTCGGACGTCGGCGTCCAGCGGCAGGCTTCAGTCTTGATTTGAAAGAACTTGTCAGCGTCCTTGCACCACGGCCTTTACGGGCCGCCGTTTGTGCGCCATGGGGCGTCGAAGCAACGCTGCGTCAAGCCATTGCTGGTCTCCGCGCACGCGGTGAAACCGTCGTTTGTGTGTTGCCTGGACATGAACATGAAGTCAATGAATTCGATTGCGACCGCGAACTGACCCTAGTGGCCGGCCAATGGATCGTTCAGCCGCTGAGCAAAACGCTCGTCTGAGTCCCGCTAGCCGCTTTTTGCAACCCTTTTTTTAGCAAGTACCAAGAATGACAAATAAACAAGCCGCTGTCGCGGGACGCAACGTCGTGGTCGTCGGAACCCAATGGGGCGACGAGGGCAAAGGAAAACTGGTCGACTGGTTGACCGAAATGTCGCAGGGTGTGGTGCGCTTTCAGGGCGGTCATAACGCTGGTCACACGCTGGTCATCAACGGTGTCAAAACCGCCTTGCACCTGATCCCCAGCGGCATCATGCGACCCGGTGTGAAGTGCTATATCGGCAACGGCGTGGTGTTGTCCGCAGCCAAGCTGTTTGAGGAAATCGAAGGCCTCGAAAAGGCCGGCGTTGAAGTGCGATCCAGGCTGCGCATCAGCGAGGCTTGCCCGCTGATCTTGCCGTTCCACGCGGCGCTCGACATTGCCCGTGAAGCAGCCAAAGAAAAAGCTGGCATCGCCAAAATTGGCACGACTGGCCGTGGCATCGGCCCCGCCTACGAAGACAAAATTGCCCGTCGCGCCTTGCGCGTGCAAGACCTGAAATACCCTGAGCGCTTTGCCACCAAACTGCGTGAGCTGCTCGACCTGCACAACTTCATCCTGACGGGTTACCTCAATGCCCCGGCGATAGATTTCGACACCGTCTACGACGAAGCCATGCGCCACGCCGAGCTTCTCAAGCCAATGATGGCCGACGTCTCGCGCGAGCTCAATGATGCCCACCGCGATGGTGCCAATCTGCTGTTCGAAGGCGCGCAAGGTACCTTGCTTGACGTCGATCACGGCACCTACCCGTTCGTCACCTCCAGCAACTGCGTGGCCGGCAATGCGGCTGCCGGTGCCGGCGTTGGTCCGGGCATGCTGCACTACATCCTCGGCATCACCAAGGCCTACTGCACACGCGTTGGCGGGGGGCCATTTCCGACAGAACTCGATTGGGAAGTTCCGGGCACAGTGGGTTATCACCTGAGCACCGTGGGCGCTGAAAAAGGCGTGACCACCGGTCGCAGTCGCCGTTGTGGTTGGTTCGATGCCGCCTTGTTGAAGCGCTCGGCGCAGGTTAATGGTTTGTCGGGTCTGTGCATCACCAAGCTGGATGTGTTGGATGGGATTGAGATTTTGAAGCTCTGCACCGGCTATGAACTGGACGGCGCCATCACAGATATTTTGCCGATGGGCGCCGAGGACATTGCGCGCTGCAAACCGATCTATGAAGACATGCCCGGCTGGACGCAATCCACTGTGGGGGTGACTGACTACGCTGCCTTGCCGCCCGCGGCACAGCGTTATTTGCAACGCATCGAAGAAGTCACTGGGGTGCCGATTCACATGGTCTCAACCAGCCCGGACCGTGAGCACACAATCTTGCTGCGCAACCCCTACGCCGCTTGATGCCTTGAACCTCTTGGCTACCTTGAACCTGTTCTTTTGATTGGAAGTTCCTCATGTTGACTGAAGACGGCAAACATCTGTACGTGAGTTACGACGAATACCACAACCTGATCGAAAAACTGGCGATCAAGATTCACCAATCTGAGTGGCATTTCGACACCATCTTGTGCCTAGCGCGTGGTGGCATGCGGCCTGGCGACATCCTCTCTCGCATTTTTGACAAACCGCTGGCGATCATGTCGACCAGTTCTTACCGCGCTGATTCGGGAACGGTCCAAGGCAACCTAGACATCGCGCGTTTCATCACCACGCCCAAAGGCGAGATCGCCGGCAAGGTGCTGCTGGTCGATGATCTGGCTGACACCGGTCATACGCTGAACGCAGTGATTCATCAGCTGCGCAATAACTACAAGCCCATCACCGAGCTGCGCAGCGCGGTGATCTGGACCAAAGGCGTGTCGACGTTTCAGCCGGATTATTCGGTTGAGTCCTTGCCAACCAACCCGTGGATTCACCAGCCCTTTGAAAGCTACGATGCCTTGCGGCCGTCGCACCTGATGGAAAAGTGGAAAGTCTGAAAAAGCGGGAAGGGCGCTGGGTTCGCCAAGGTCTGTAACATGCGTGCATGAAAGACCTTTCCACTCAGCTGATTCACCACCCTTATCAGGCACCGGCTGGGTTTGCCAGTGTCAACGTGCCGGTCCACCGTGCATCCACGGTGATTTTTTCCAGCGTTGCAGCTCTGCGCCAACGGGACTGGAAGCATAAAAGCGGCTACACCTACGGGCTGCACGGTACGCCCACCACCTTCATTCTTGAAGAACGTATTGCAACCTTAGAAGGCGGTCGTTTTTGCACGCTGGTGCCCAGCGGACTGGCCGCCGTGGCGCTGGTCAACATGGCTTTCTTGCAAGCCGGCGACGAATTGTTGATCCCCGACAACGCCTATGGCCCTAACAAGACGCTGGCTGAGCATGAAATGCAGGCTTGGGGTATCAGCCACCGTTATTACGACCCGATGAACCCGGATGACTTGCGGCTAAAACTCAGTGCCCAAACGCGGTTGGTCTGGCTCGAGGCGCCGGGCTCCATCACGCTTGAATTTCCAGACCTACCGGCGTTGATCGCTGTCATCAAGTCGCATGCTGGTGCGCATCCTAAAGGCATCGTCAGCGTGTTGGACAACACGTGGGGTGCAGGCTTGGCTTTCAGTGCATTTGCGTTGGGTGTTGATGTCTCGGTTCAGGCCTTGACCAAATACCCCAGCGGCGGTGCCGATGTGTTGATGGGATCGGTCGTCACGCAAGACGAGGCCTTGCATCAGCAAGTTCATTTTTGCCATATGCGCGTTGGTTACGGTGTGGCCGGTAACGACGTTGAAGCCGTGTTGCGCGGTCTGGCCAGCATGACGCTGCGCTACCAAGTGCAGGACGCTGCCACGCGGGCATTGTCTGTGTGGATGCAAGGGCAAGCGGCCATCGCCGAGGTTCGTCACCCAGCCTTGGCCGGCTCACCGGGTCATGCTGCGTGGTTGCGTGACTGTACGGGTGCTGCCTGCCTGTTTAGCGTCATTTTCAAGCCCGAGATCAGCCAAGCGCAAATTGACCTTTTTTGTGACAGTCTGCAGCTTTTTGCGCTGGGCTACAGCTGGGCCGGACCGATGAGCCTGTGCGTGCCTTATGACATCCAAAGTGTGCGCACGCAGCCGTGGCCGTACCTCGGTGGGTTGGTGCGATTTTCCGTTGGTCTGGAATCTGTTGGAGACCTACAGGCAGACTTGGCACAAGCGCTTGCAAAGCTCGCCGCGTGATGCAGTACAGTACAGGCTATTCATCATGAAAGCAGTCTGTGGCAACACCTAATTATTCTTACGAAAAGCGCCAAAAAGAACTCGCTAAAAAACGCAAAAAAGAAGACAAGCTGAAGCGTAAGGCCGAAGGCAAGCCTGAGGAAGGTGACGAGGACGGAACTGAAGGTGGTACGGAGGGTCAAGGCGGCGGTGCTGATGGCAACGTCGACGGTGGACCAGAAGCGCCACCGACCAGTACGCCGAACTGAGATCAACGCAAAGGCAGCGGTTACTTAACGCTCTTTCTTCAAAAAACTGCAGGGCTGTACAGTCTCTGCAGTTTTTTTTCGTCTATCCGTTTGCACGGAAGCTGGTTTGACTTTTAAGCCGCCAGCAAGCTGCAGGCCAAGGCTTCCATGGCTTGAACGCTGTGGTCTGTTGGCGTGAGACGCTGGGCGGAGCCATAGTGCTCAAAGTTACGCTGCATGGATTGCAGGTAAACCGGGTCATAGTGCTTGGTCAACAGGTCTTGCACCACGCCGGCCACGTCTCCATTGCGGGCGCGGGCCTGCCAGTCGGCCACCATGGCTTTACCGCGTGCTTCAGTCAGGGCATCTAAGCGATCGCAGAAAAACTCAATGTCCTGCACAAAGAAATCGTAGTCTTGCAACAGCAGTTTGACGCGCTCTTCTTCACTCAAATAAAGGTGCAGGCATGGGCTGCTGCGCATGACGGTAATGAGGCTTTCTGGCACGACCACATTGCCGACTTTTTTGCTCTCGCTTTCGATGTACACCGGCTTGGCAGGATCAAACGCATGCAGCGCCGTCCAGATGCGGGTGTCAAAGGCTTTTTGTGTCGGTTGCGCTTGACCGGGGATCAGCCCGAGCACCGAGCTGCGGTGATTGGCCAGCGCTTCTAAATCGAGCACTTGCGCGCCTTGGGCTGCCAGCGCCTGTAAAAAACGCGTCTTGCCCGAGCCCGTGGTGCCACACACCACCTCATAGTGAAAGCGCGCCGACAGTTGCGGCAAGTCTGCCACCAAGGCCGCTCGAAAGGCCTTGTAGCCACCTTCGACCAAGGTCACCTTAAAACCGATCTGATCGAGGATGAGGGCCAGCGAGCCGCTGCGTTTACCGCCCCGCCAGCAATACACCAGAGGTTGCCATTCTTTCGGCTTGTCGAGGAGTTCACGTTCAATGTGGCCAGCGACATTGCGTGCCACCATGGCCGCACCTTGCTTCTTCGCTTCGAAGGCGTTGATTTGCTTGTACTGCGTGCCAACGATCTTGCGCTCGGCATCATTCAGGCTGGGCCAGTTGACAGCGCCGGGCAGGTGGTCTTCAGCGTACTCGCCTTCGCTACGTGCATCAATGACGGCGGAAAATCCGCCCAGCCGGGTCAGTGCCTCTGTGGCGGTGATCAGTTGCACGCTCACTTGAAAAGCTTTCTCAGTTCAGGCCAGACGTTGGCCAAGATGATCGGGTGCGCAGACTCGTTCGGGTGAATTCGGTCGCGCTGAAAGAGTTGGCCGGTGTCCTCGACGTCCGCCACGTTTTTGAGCAAGAAGGGCACCAGCGCGGATTGGGTGGTCTTGGCGACCTTCGGGAACAGGCCTGCAAAAGTTTCAGCGTAAGCGCCGCCGTAATTGGGCGGTACCTGCATGCCAATCAGCAACACGCGGGCTTTCGCTTTTTGTGCGGCACGGGTCATCGCCAGCAGGTTCTGACGGGTCGCATCGAGCGCCAAACCGCGCAGTGCGTCATTGGCTCCCAGCTCAATGACTACGATGCTCGGTGTGTGCTGGCGCAGCAGCGCCGCCAAGCGCGCATGGCCACCGGCGGTGGTGTCGCCGCTGATGCTGGCGTTGATGACGGTCACCGAACGCTTTTCTGCCTGCAACTTTTCTTCCAGCAAGGCGACCCAGCCACTGCCGCGTTTGAGGCCGTACTCAGCGCTCAAGGAGTCTCCGACCACCAGCACTGTATCGCCGCCGCTTCGGGCTGGCGCGACTGCGTTGGCCGCAGCCTGCGGTTGCGCCTGAATGAGCATGGGAAAGCCGAGCGAGAGCAGCAAGGCAAGATCGAGCAGGGCGCGGCGTAAGCCCGACATTCCGCACGTTTGCAAAGGCTTTGCCTCGCAAGCGCCGGCCGACGTGGCTCGCTTGGTAAAGTCGCAGAGTGCGCGAAGATTCTTGAGCGTTGTGTTTATTGAAAAGGCTGTCATGTCCGAAACGATTCCTGTTAAGCGTCACGAGGCCGCATCGGTTGCAATTATCGCCGTCGAGCATGTTTTCAAATCTGTCACTGATTCGACGGGTACGCTGACTATTTTGCGCGATATTGATTTTTCCTTGGCTGCCAAGGAAACTGCCGCCATCGTCGGCGCGTCTGGTTCTGGCAAAAGTACCTTGCTGTCGATCATTGCCGGGCTCGATACGCCAACGAAGGGCACGGTGCGGCTGGCCGGTCAGGATATTTTTGCCATCAGTGAAGACGACCGTGCTGCCTTGCGTGCGCAAAAGGTCGGTTTTGTGTTTCAGAGCTTCCAGCTGATGGCCAACCTCACGGCCCTCGAAAACGTCATGTTGCCGCTGGAGTTGTCTGGCACGCGCAGTGCGCGGGCGATGGCCACAGAGATGCTCGGTCGGGTTGGCCTCGGTCAGCGTCTCGGACACTACCCCAAGGTGCTGTCAGGCGGCGAGCAGCAGCGCGTGGCGCTGGCCCGTGCTTTCGTGGTGCAACCCGCCGTGCTGTTGGCTGATGAACCGACCGGCAGCCTGGACTTCGCCACTGGTGACACCGTCATGAGGCTGATGTTCGAACTCAACCAAGAGCTGGGAACCACGCTGGTGCTGGTGACGCACGACCACTCCATCGCAGCGCAGTGTCAGCGCAAGATCACGATCGAGGCCGGCCAAGTGGTGGCGACTAGCCTCTGACAGAGCCGGTGATAATTGGGCATGTCTTCTCCTCCTAAAGTTCTTTTTGGCTTTCATGCCCTTGGTGTGCGCATTAAAACTGCGCCTCAATCGGTCATTGAAGTTTTTTACGATGTCTCCCGCCGTGATGCGCGCATGCGGCAGTTCACTGACCGTGCCCGCGATGCTGGTATCCGGCTGATTGAATCCGACGGCTTGCGGCTGGCCAAAATGGCCGGTAGCCATGGCCATCAGGGCGTGGTCGCCCGTGTCAATGCCGTGGCAGTGGTCACGTCGCTCGACGAATTGCTAGAGCAGCTCGAAGCCAGCGGTGTGGCGTCTCCTTTGATCTTGGTGCTCGACGGCGTCACCGACCCACACAACCTGGGTGCCTGCCTGCGTGTGGCTGACGGTGCAGGCGCGCATGCCGTGATTGCCCCCAAAGACCATGCCGCCGGCATCAACGCGACGGTGTCCAAGGTCGCCAGCGGTGCGGCTGAAACCATGCCGTACTTCATGGTGACGAATCTGGCGCGCACCTTGGGCGAACTCAAAGAGCGCAACATTTGGTGCATTGGTACCAGCGACGATGCGCCCAAAACAATTTATGACGTCGACCTCAAAGGTCCGGTGGCCTTGGTGCTGGGGGCGGAAGGTGAGGGCATGCGCCAGCTCACCCGCAAGACCTGCGACGAACTCGTGAGCATCCCGATGCACGGCGCGGTGGAGAGTTTGAACGTTTCGGTGGCCAGTGGCGTTTGCCTCTACGAAGCCTTGCGTCAGCGGCGCTGACACAGACCGCTGAGCAGACACTGCAGTTTCAAATCCAGCCGAACCAGCCAATCAGTGCGCCCGCACCCAGCAGCCACAAAATGTGCAGCCGGGTTTGCCAGCAGATCACGGTTGTGACGCCGGCCAAGAGCCACAGCGGCCAGTGGTCCAGTGACTTTCCGCTGGCACTGGCGAGAATCCAGCCGGTGGCAATCAGCAGCGCCACCACGATGGGCGCGAGTCCTTGTTTGAACGCGCGCACACTGCGCAAGTTGCTGTTGCGGTGGCCCCACTGGGTCGCGTTGTAGGTGAGTACCGAGCTGGGAATCAGCATCCCGGTCATCGCCAGCACAATACCCAGCAATCCAAGCAAAACGCCGCCTGCATTCATGCCGACATTCCAGCCCATGAGTGCGATGAACAGGACATTCGGTCCGGGCGCTGCTTGTGCAATCGCTACGGACGCATTGAACTGGGCGTCTGTCAGCCAGAGGTTTTGGTCGACTAAAAACCGGTGCATATCCGGAATGGTGGCGATGGCGCCCCCAATCTGCAGCAACGAGAGAGACACATAGTGCAAAAAAAACTGAATCCAATCAGCGATGCCAAGTGTCAGGCTGAGTGTCTCTTTCATGGCTTGAGCCTTTTGTAGGCGAGCGTAAAAGCGACCCCCCCGAGTCCGAACAAAATATAAGCCAGCGGCAGTCTGAACACGATGATGCCGACCAAGCAAGCCAGCCCCAAGGCCGTACACCAGCGCCAGCCAATCACATTTGTTTCGAGTGCGGCGATCAGCTTGATACCTGTGGCCATGATCAGGCCTGCTGCCACCGCCCCCATACCGCGCAAGGCACCCGCGACGCCCTGGTGCTCTGAAAACTGTGAGTAAATCAGTGCGAGTACGACCACCAGCACGAGTGGAACAACGATCATGCCGGCCAGTCCCACCACAGCCCCCTTGAGGCCAAAGTAGCGGCCGCCGACGATCAAGGCCAGATTGATCACGTTGGGGCCTGGCATGATCTGCGCCACCGACCAGTCTTCGATGAACTCATCGCGTGTCAGCCAGCGCTTGTTCTCCACCAGCTCTCTTTGCACCACGGCCAGCACGCCACCAAAGCCCTGCAGGGCCAACAGTGTGAAGGAGACAAAGAGGTCGGTCAGCGATTTCGGGCGTGGACGATCGTCGGGGGGCAAAGCGCTCATGCGCGGATTATCGCTGCTGATCAGACCGTCATGCCGCCCGACACTTCAATGACCGCACCGTTGATGTAGCTGGCTTCGTCGCTGGCCAAAAATGCATAGACGTTGGCGATTTCTTCAGGCTTGCCTAAACGCTTCAGCGGCACCCGCGCCTTCATTTCTTGCAACACATTTTCTGGGATGGTGTCGAGAATCGGTGTCGACACAAAGCCCGGTGCCACCGCATTGACCCGTACCCCTTTGGGGCCGAGTTCGCGGCTCCAAGTTTTGGTGAAGCCGATCACGCCAAACTTGCTGGCAGCGTAATTGGTCTGCCCAAAATTGCCGTAAACCCCCACCACCGAGCTGGCATTCAGAATCACGCCGCTACCTTGCGCCACCATGGTGTCTGCCACCGCTTGTGCGCAATGAAATACACCGCGCAGGTTCACGTCGATCACCTGGTCAAATTGCGCCAGCGTCATTTTTAGCAACCTTGCGTCCTTGGTGATGCCAGCGTTGTTCACGAGGACATCAATGCGACCAAACTGCGCTTTAACCTGCGCCACCACCGCATCGACCATTGGGCGATCGGTCACATCCATCAGGCAACCGATGGCTTGTGCACCCAGTGCTTTGCATTGCTTGACGGCCTCATCAATAGCCGTTTGTCGCAAGTCGCAGACGACGACGATAGCGCCCTCTGCTGCGAACTTAAGCGCGGTGGCCAAGCCAATGCCCTGTGCTGCGCCCGTGATGATGCTTACTTTGTTGTTGAGTCTGGACATGTCTGCTTTCGGTGAATGGGATTCAAGAAACTGTTATTCGATCATATTGAGGCCGCCCGGTGACGGGAACCTGACTCGGCGTTTTGTAGGCATCAGACCACGCACAAGCGCGCTTTGGGCTTGCCAAGAGCTTGCTCTGGTCGAGAGAAGATCAAAACTGTTGACCTTTTTGTTGAAATAAAAGTAGGAATAGAAAATGCTGCTGC
>CANCLK010000031.1 GCA_947378785.1 Comamonadaceae bacterium | reverse complement strand
GACGGATGTTCAATGAAAAGGTCTGATTGGATGATCAGCGCAGGCCTCGGTTTGCCGTAGTCGCCTTGCAAAGCAATGGTGACAAGGTCACCGCGTTTCACTTCCAGCCTTCAGTGTCTGCAACCGTCTGAAGCCATTCGGCGGTGTCGTTCTCAAGCGGATCGTTGGCTAAAAGTCTTGATTGACGAAGGCATTCCTGAGCGAAGTCATCGCGACGGGTGTCTGGAACCCAGATTTGGACAGGCCGCAAACCAGCTGCGCGCAAGCCATCGCGATGCTTTTGAACCCGTTGCGAAACAGATGAGGCCATAACTTTGTACCTTGTTCAGTGTTACATGAAACATTCTAAAGATATGTTGCATGTAACGCAAGATGGCTTCCATACGATTGAAAGAAGGTCGAATTTCTGCTCGAGGGTGCAGGCGCTATCAGAGCGGCAAGTTCAATTGAATCTTGACAACATGCTCCACCGCTTCACTTGGGTAGAGGCGACCCGTATTGGACGTCAACCAGACGCTCGCAAGGACGCGGGGGATAGATTGCCGCGCTGCGCTCGCAATGACGGAGTTCGTCACTGCGAGCGTAGCGCGGCAGTCTAGGGGCCCGAATCCGCAGTCCATCCCCGACCCGAATCTCCCCGCCCTACAACAAGCCCGGATACAAGTCACCCCACGCTGGATTCATACCCTCAATCAAGTTCACTTTTTTAGCCCGTGACCCTGCCTTGAGTTGCTTTTCACGAGCAATAGCATCCAGCATCGTGGCGTGCATTTCAAAATAAACCAGCGTGTGGACACCGTATTGCTGTGTAAAGCCCGGCGTCAGATTACTCTTGTGTTGCCAGACGCGTTGAATCAGGTCAGACGTCACGCCCACATACAGCGTGCCGCGCGCCTGACTGGCCAGAATATAGATGGCGGGTTGCATTCGCCGACTGTAAGGCATGGATTGCCGCGCTGCGCTCGCAATGACGCGGGGGTGGGTTGCCGCGCTTCGCTCGCAAGGACGGCGGGGTCGCAACGACGGGCTTACGTCGATGTCTCGTCTAGCGCGGAGTCTGACAGGTGCTGGGTGTCGGACCAGCCGACCAGCGACAGGCCTTCGGGGGACCACAGCAGGCGGTTGATGGCCGTGTTACCGAGCAGCCAAGTGCGGGCGGCTTGCAGGTCTAGGCGGGTGGCTGCGCGGTACAGCACGTCCATGACGCCGCCGTGGCCGACCATCACAATCAACTCGCCCGAGTGCTGCTTGGCCAAGCGGTTGACTGTGGCCAGCACGCGCTCTTGTACCTGCAACAAGGACTCGCCACCGGCAGGTGTGAACGAAGGATCGCGCTTGCGCCAGCGCTCGGATTGGGCTGGTAGTGCGACCTCAATCTCGGCAAAGGTTTTGCCTTCGAACTCGCCGAAGCCACGCTCGCGCAGGCCCAACTCGGGCACGACCGGCACGCCGGTGGCGCGGCTCACGTACAGCGCGGTTTCATGCGCACGCGACAAATCACTGGCGTAAATGGCCGAAATCGCTTCGCCCGCCAAGGCCTGACCCAAGCGCTGGCCTTGCCAGTGGCCGGTGTCGTTGAGGGGAATGTTCAGATGCCCCTGAATGCGCGTGTCAACGTTCCAGGCGGTCTCGCCATGGCGAATCGCCAGAATGCGGGTGGGTTCGTGGCTGCTCATCGTGGGATCTCTATGTTGATGCGGCGCGGGCCTGTGGGCGGCGATGGGAAGCCATGCAGCGCGGCCTCAAACATAGCCGGCAACACACGCTGCGCGTCACTCCAGACACCGCTGTGCGTCGCCTTGCTTTCATACACCACGGCGTTGCTGCGGAGGTCGCGGATCAAGATGCTGACTTCGCGTAAATACAGCGGCGATTCGTAGGTTCCCAGCGGAAAAGAAAAGCCGATGAAGCTGCCCGCGTTGCCGGCCCCTAGCGAAACGCCGGTGCCGCCGAAACCGCCAAAGCCACCCCCAAAAGCAGGGCCGTTGTAGGGAAAGCGTTGCGCATAACGCGTGCTGGCGCTGACCTGCACGTTGAAGGCTGCGGCTGTCGGGTTGTTGAGGAAGCCGACCTTGTCGAACGCTGTGCGGGCGATGGCTTCAAGCTGGTCTTGCGACAACTCCATGCCGCTGATGCCACCTTGTGGCAACGCCGACTGCTGCGACGGCAGGCGTTCAAAACGATAGCTGCTGCCTGGTGCAGGAGGCGCTGCATTGGGCCACTGGGCAAACGACACGACATCGGTATCGACCAATCGCAAGCCGGAGCAGGCGCTGAGCAACAGTGCACAAGCGAGGGTAAAAAATAAGCTGTGAAGGGATCTTTTCATGAGGCTCCTTTCGGTTCAATCTTGCGCATTCATCATGGAGGTGCGCGGTGATGGACTGCCGCGCTGCGCTCGCAGTGACGAGAATTTGCGCTCGCAGTGACGAAAATTGGCGCTCGCAGTGACGAGAATTTGCGCTCGCAGTGACGAGAATTTGCGCAGCGCGGCCATCAAAGGATTCGTCGTGGCGAGCGCAGCGCGGCCATCCATGACTGCGAATTCGGGGCCATGGACTGCCGCGCTTCGCTCGCAGTGACGGGAATGCATCGCTCGCAGTGACGGAAATTTCTCGCACGAGTTCAACTTTCGAGGACGGCTTTTCTGTCCATGAATTGAAGCGTGGCTGGCGGCTTGGGCAGGTCTTCGGGGTCGAAGGCTTTGTCGCCGTCGGGGTTGGCAACGCCGGTGGTTTTGATGCCCTTGAAGTCATGCAACTTGCCGTCCATCAGGTGCGACGGGATGACGTTTTGCAGGGAGGTGAACATGTTCTCTAGGCGGCCTGGGAATTTCTTGTCCCACTCGCGCAGCATGTTGCCGACCTGCACGCGTTGCAGACCGTCTTGGCTGCCACACAGGGTGCACGGAATGATCGGGAATTCACGCACTTCAGCCCAACGGATCAGGTCTTTTTCGCCCACATACGCGAGCGGCCGGATGATGATGTTTTTACCATCGTCGCTGGCCAGCTTGGGCGGCATGCCTTTGAGCTTGGACGCAAAAAACATGTTGAGGAACAGCGTTTGCAGCATGTCGTCACGGTGGTGACCGAGTGCAATTTTGGTCGCGCCCAGCTCCTCGGCCACGCGGTACAAAATGCCGCGCCGCAAGCGTGAGCACAGCGAGTACATGGTCTTGCCTTCAGGGATCACCCGCTTGACGATGCTGTAGGTGTCTTGCGTTTCAATATGAAACGGCACCCCCAACTTGGCTAAGTACTCCGGCAAGATGTGATCGGGGAAACCAGGTTGTTTTTGGTCGAGGTTGACCGCAATCAGGCTGAAGTTGATGGGCGCGCGCTGCTGCAGTTTGAGCAAGATGTCGAGCATGGCGTAGCTGTCTTTTCCGCCTGACACGCAGACCATGACCTTGTCGCCTTCTTCGATCATGTTGAAGTCCACAATGGCGCGGCCAACCTCACGGCACAAGCGCTTTTCGAGCTTCAAATCTTCGCGTTCAATCATCTGTTCTTTCATCATGACCACTGTCCTGTTTCTACGCGAATAGCGACTTCGCAATCTTCAAAAATTTCGAGCTTGGCGATCTTGACGCGCACGCCCAGCACGCCGGGCAGCAGCATCAGCCGGTGCGCCAGTTTGCCGATCAAACTCTCCAGCAAGTTCATGTGTTCCATCGTGCACTCTTGGATGATGATCTGCCGCACCTTGCGGTAGTCCAGCACGTGCTTGATGTCGTCGTCACTGGGTAGCAGCGGCTGTGTGCCGAGGTTGAGTTCGGCATCCACCTGAATCGGTTGGGGTGCGTTTTTTTCTGACTCCAAGATGCCCAAGCTGGCGTTGAAGCGCAAGCCAGTGAGCGTCAGAATTTGGGTGCCTCGGGTGTTGAGCATGCGGTTCAATCTAAGGGTTTCAATGGCGACGAGCCCATGAGCGAAAAGTCGCGGCTGAATTTCATCAGGTGTTGCCCACCGTCAACCAGCAAGGTGGTGCCGGTGATGGATTGATTCTCCAGCGCGAAGCGGACGGTTGACGCCACGTCAGCGGGCGTGGAGGAGCGGCCCAGCGGCGACAAACGGTGCAGTGCCGCAAACTCCTCCGCGCTGAGCAGGTGGCTGGTCAAGGTCAAACCAGGCGCCACACCGACAACCCGCAGCACCGGTGCCAGTGCTTGAGCCAGCAAAGTGTTCGCAGCTTCCAGCGCGGCCTTGGACAGCGTGTAGCTGAAGAAATCGGGGTTTGGGTTCCACAGCTTTTGGTCTAGTAGGTTCACCACGCAGCCGGGCTGGTGTTCTGTGTTCTCGGCTGGGTCGGATTGGCGTTCTAGCAAATGTGTGTGCAGCGCCTGCGCCAGCAAAATGGCCGCACCGGTGTTGCTGCGTAAATGCTTTTCCATCGCCGCGTAACCAAAGCTGGCAGCGTCGTCAAATTCAAAGGTGGAGGCGTTGTTGACCACCGCGTCGACCCGACCGAACTGCGCTGCCACTTGCGGCAGCAGGCGGCGCACGGCTTCTTCGTCGTTCAGGTCACACGCGAAGGCGGCGCTTTTCACAGAGGCGGGATCGGCCGCCAGCAAAGCGGCACAGTCGGCGGCGGTCTGCTCTGCGTCTGCGGCTGAGCCGCGGTAGTGAACCGCCACACGCCAGCCGGCACCGGCCAAGGCCAGCGCGATTTCGCGGCCTAAGCGCAGGGCGGAGCCGGTCACAAGGACAACACGAGAGGAAGCTGTTGCGGTCATGAGGTGGTGCAAGGATGGAAGGCAGCGTGCAAGATAGCTGGAAAGATGACTGACAATGAAAGTCCCTAGAGAGCCTAGCGACCATGACGAAACCACGCATTTTACCGACCGACGCTGCTTTGCCGCCTGACAGCGCCGCATCCCCACTCCAGCCTATCTTGCAGCGGGCGATTGAAGACGCGGGCGGCTGGCTGGGCTTCGACGCCTTCATGGCGCTGGCCTTGTACGCGCCCGGTCACGGCTATTACGCCAGCGGCTCGCGCAAGTTTGGCCACATGCCGCAGTCGGGCAGCGACTTTGTCACCGCGCCTGAGTTGTCGCCGCATTTTGGCCGGGCCTTGGCGCGTCAAGTGGGTGAAGCTCTGCAAGCGACTGGCACCACCGAGGTCTGGGAGTTTGGCGCCGGTTCGGGCGCGCTGGCTGCGCAGCTGATCGAGTCGCTGGACGCGGCTGGCGTCCTGCTCACGCGCTACACCATCGTTGACCTCTCAAGCAGCTTGCGTGAACGGCAGCAATCGCGGCTGGCCGCCTATGGCGACCGTGTGCGCTGGGTGCAAGAGTTGCCAGCGCAGATGAGCGGCGTGGTGGTCGGTAATGAAGTGCTAGACGCCATGCCGGTGAAGCTGCTGGCACGACTGAGCGGCGTTTGGCATGAGCGTGGCGTGGCGCTGCACGCCGGTGAATTTGTGTTTGCCGACATGCTGACCGAGCTGCGGCCACCGCTTGAGATTGACGGCCCGCAGGACTACCTGACCGAAACGCATGCGCAGGCCGAAGGCTTTGTTCGCACGCTGGCCGACCGGCTGTCGGCGGGGGCGATTTTTATGCTCGACTACGGATTTCCGGAGCACGAGTACTTCCACCCGCAACGCCACATGGGCACGCTGATGTGCCACCGCGGCCACTTGGCTGACGCCAATCCGCTGCAGCATGTGGGCCTGAAAGACATCACCGCGCACGTTAACTTCACGGGCATCGCGCTGGCCGGGCAAGACGCTGGCTTGCATGTGCTGGGCTACACCAGCCAAGGACGTTTTTTGCTGAACTGCGGCCTGCTCGACGGCATGCAAGACGCGCCATTGGAGCAGCGCGTGATGCTGCAAAAACTCATCAACGAGCATGAGATGGGCGAGCTGTTCAAGGTCATCGGCTTTGCCGGCAACACCGCGCAGCAGCCGTACAGCGACTGGCCGGCGTTGGGCTTTGCGCAGGGTGACCGCTCTCACACACTCTAAAGATAAAACCTTGAATACCACGCAGCACACGCCATCCATCCAACTGCCCGACGTCCGTTTGGCCGCTGGCGCAGCGCCCGTGGCGTGCGTCGATGTCGGCGGCACCAAGGTGACGGTGAGCGTGGTGGATGAGCGCGGCGTGCAGGGTTGGTTGAGCGAGCCGACTGTGAAAGAAGGCGCGTCCGACGCGCTCGGCCAGCAGGTCGTGCGCATGATCGGTCTGAGTTGCGCGGTTGCCAGCCTTTCGCCCGAACGGATTGCGGCTGTGGGCATCGCGTCTTGCGGCCCTTTTGTACTCAGTCAAGGGTTGGTTGAGTTGGCGGCTCCGAATATTTGCGGCGGTTTGGCGGGGGCCGGGCGGGGTCTGCCGAACCGCTGGACCAGCGCCGTCCTGGAAGCGCCGGTGCGCAACATGTTCCCGGATGTGCGCGTGTGCAATGACGGCATTGCCGCCTTGCAGGCCGAGCGGCGCTGGGGCGCGTTGCAAGGTTTTGACCACTGCGCGTACGTGACCTGGAGCACCGGCATCGGCGTGGGTTTGTGCGTCGATGGTCACATTTTGAAAGGCAAAAATGCCAACGCTGGCCACGCCGGCCACATGTTTGTCAGCGACAACGACGACGCCTTGTGCGGCTGCGGCAATGTCGGTGATGTGGAAGGTTTGATCGCCGGCAACGCGATTCCCCGGCGCTTTGCAGAGCAAGGTTTTGCCGATGCGGCTGCGCTGTTTGACGCCGCCAAAGACGGCCATGCGGACGCGCTGGCCTTGGTCGACGAACTCTGCCGCGTCATGGGTCGGACGCTGTACAACTTGGTGGTGACACTGGACCTGCAGGCGATCAGCTTAGGCGGCGGTGTGTTTTGGCATCACCGCGATTTTTTGTTGCCGCGCTTGGATGCGCACATTCAGGGCCGCATCCCAGCGCTGACAACGGGTTTCAAACTTCTGCCAGCGGGCCTGCAAAACAAGGTGGGCAATTACGCGGCGCTGGCCCTGGTGGTTTAAGGATGCGCGGCTGCCAATGTAGCCACGGCCGCTACAGCCGCCACGCGCGCAGCATGCACCCGCTCGCCAATTTGGGCGCCGCTCTCGCCCTGCGCCTCGGCCGCAGCTGCGACCTCATGGGTGGCCACGGACTGCGCAGCTGCCAGCACGGCTAGCAGTCGCTGGCGCTGCGGATAAGGTTGCTCATACAAACCCAAGCGGCCACGCGCATCGCATTCGCAAGCCAGCAAAATATCGGCAAAACGCTGCGGCTTGCGAAAGGCGTCACAGCGCTCCAACAGCCGCACCAGCGCAGTGGCATTGAACTCAGCGCTGTGTTGAATGTTGCCGTGTTCGCGCGCCACCACATCGGCGATCTCGCGACAGTCGGTTGGCACACGCAGCCGCTGGTAGAGGCCTTTGCCGAGCTCGTGGCTTAGCCCATGGGCGAGGCAGGCGAAGCGCACCGGCAGCGGTGCCTCCATCTGCGCGGCGATGTCGAGCATCCCCATCAGGGGCGGGCTGGCGTCGACTTCAGGCAGTAATTTTTGCAGTGCGCCGCAAGCCCGCAGCACCTCGAACATGCGCGATGGTTGGCGTTCCATCAGCCCGCGCGCGAGTTCTTGCCAGACGCGCTCAGGCACCAGCGCATCGACTTCACCGCCGGCCACCATGTCACGCATGAGTTGCATCGTTTCTGGTGCGACGCTGAAGTCGGTGAAGCGGGCCGCAAAGCGCGCCACGCGCAAGATGCGCACGGGGTCTTCGGCAAAGGCGCTGGTCACGTGGCGCAACACGCGAGCGGCGATGTCGCGCTGGCCGCCGTAGGGGTCGGTCAGCACGCCGTCGGCGTCTTGGGCGATGGCGTTGATGGTCAGGTCGCGCCGGGCCAAGTCGTCTTCAAGCGTGACGTCTGGCGCGGCATGCACGGCAAAGCCGTGGTAGCCCTGCGCGGTCTTGCGTTCGGTGCGGGCTAAGGCGTATTCTTCGCGCGTTGTTGGGTGCAAAAACACCGGGAAATCCTTGCCCACGGGCAGGTAGCCTTCTGCCGCCAAAGCCTCAGGCGTGGCACCCACCACGACCCAGTCGTGGTCGCGCACCGGCAAGCCCAGCAAGGCATCCCGTACCGCACCACCGACCCTGTAAATCTTCATGCGTCGAACATCCGACCAGCGGTTTGGCGCTTGGCCATCAAGCCGCTGCGCAAACCGCGCGCACCCAAATAGGTTGGGGCAATGGCGCTGAGGGCGGCGGGTTCAATGCCGAGGTCGCGCAAGCCGGGAACATTGCCGGTCGCGATGTTGGGTACTTTCATGGAGTCCAGGTTGTCGCGACTCAGCACCGGCTCGCCAGGCATCAGCTCCATCAGCCGGGCTTGCAGCCGCGCGAGCGCGTTCGGCAAACCGATCACAGGCCGACCCCGGCCACCGTTCACGCCAGCGTATTGGCCAGCCAGTTGCACCAGCTGGCGCAGAGAAAAAATATCCGGACCACAGGCCTCGTAAGTCTGGCCGGTGGTGCTGTGCAAATGCTTGTCTTCCAAGCAGTGAGCGATGGCACTGGCGACGTCTTGAACCCAGACTGGCTGGAACATCGCATGTGCGCCGGCCAGCGGCATCACGGGCAAAAACTGCTGCAGCTGCGCAAAGACATTCAAAAATTTATCTTCCGCGCCAAAGATGACGCTGGGGCGCAGCACCGTCAAGTCGAGCGTGGCTTGACGCAGCAACTGCTCACCCCGGCTTTTGCTGCGCAGGTACATCGACGGCAAGCCGTCAGGGTTGCGCACGTCTGCGCCCAGCGCACTGACATGCACGACGCGCCGCACACCAGTGGCTTCGCAAGCGCGGGCGATTTTGTCGGCCAGTTGCACATGCGCTGCGTCAAAGGAGGCTTCATTGCCCTGCAAGATGGCCACCAGATTGACCACCGCATCGTGCTCGCCAATAAGCCGCTGCAGCGTGGCTGCATCGTGGATGTTGGCCTCGACGACATCGAGCGTGGGCAGCATGAGGATGTGGTTGGCGTTGCGACGCCGGCGCGTTGGCACCGTGACACGCGTCTGCGCTTGGACCAGCTTTTCGCAGACGTGCCGCCCGACAAAACCAGTGCCACCAAGGATGAGTACTTTTTGAACCATGGGGTGATTTTGCCCTTTTGGTGAGGCTCTTCGTTGCGGGGCTATTTCCGTCGTTGCGAGATGACGGAGTGAGGGTGGATCGCCGCGCTGCGCTCGCGATGACGGAGTGAGGACGGATTTCGTCGTTGCGAGAGAACGGATCTCGTCGTTGCGAGAGAACGGATCTCGTCGTTGCGAGCGTAGCGCGGCAACCCATGTCTGCGAATTCGGATTCATGGATCGCCGCGCTGCGCTCGCGATGACGGAGGGAGGGTGGATCGCCGCGCTGCGCTCGCGATGACGGAGTGAGGGTGGATCGCCGCGCTGCGCTCGCGATGACGGATCGCCGCGTACCTTGAAGACGGATCGCTGCGCTCGCGATGACGAAAATCCCGTCATCGCGAGACCGTAGGTCGTGGCGATCCATCTTCGCGCTGAATCGAATCTCAAACGCCGATGTTATTGCGCCGAACTTCTTCGTTGGCTGACAGCTCAGCCATGGACCCTTCAAAGCAGACTTGGCCTTTTTCGAGCACATAGGCGCGGTCTGACACGAGCTTAGCGAAGTGCATGTTTTGCTCTGACAGCAAGATGCTCACGCCCTCGGCCTTGAGCGCCAGAATCATCTGCGCCATTTGTTCAACGATGACGGGCGCGACGCCTTCAGACGGCTCATCGAGCAGCAAGAGGAAGGGGTTGCCCATCAAGCTGCGCGCCACCGTCAGCATCTGCTGCTCGCCACCGCTCATGCGACCGCCCAGTCGGTTTGGCATGTCACCCAGGTTGGAGAAAAGTTTAAACAAACGCTCGGGCGTCCACACCGGCGCGGCACTGCCATCGGGCCAGTGACGCGGCGGCTGACGTCCGACTTCGAGGTTTTCCATGACCGTCAGGTCGGTGAAAATGCGCCGGTCTTCTGGTACAAACCCCAAACCCATGCGGGCCGCGTGGTGGGTTTCGCTGGTTGAGATATCGGTACCTAAAAAGGACACGTCACCACGCCTTTTGTCGAGCATGCCGATCAGTGTTTTGAGCGTCGTTGATTTGCCGGCACCGTTGCGGCCCATCAGGGCCACGACTTCGCCACGCCGCACTTCGAGGTCGACGTCATACAAAATTTGGGCCGCGCCGTACCAAGCGCACAAGCCCTTGGCCTGCAGCAGTATGTTGTTGGCAGCGCTCATGCGGCGGCCTCGAAAGTTTTGCCGCTGCCGAAATAGACTTCTTGCACTTGCGGATGGTCACGCACCTCGAGCGGTTTGCCTTCGGCTATCAGCCGACCGCGCGCCAGCACGATCATGCGGTCGGCATAGGCAAACACCACGTCCATGCTGTGCTCGGTGAAGAGCACCGCCATGCCACGGTCGATCACCAGTTGTTGGGTCAGCGCCATCAAATCATGGCGTTCTTTGGGGGCCATGCCCGCCGTCGGCTCGTCCATCAACAGCAGCTTCGGTTTGTTAGCCATCGCCATAGCCAGCTCGACACGTTTCACATCGCCATAGGCCAGCACGCTGCAGGGCCGGTCGGCCTGAGACTTGATGCTGACTTGGTCCAGTAGTTCAAGGGCCTCGTCGCGCTTGTGATCGGCGGCGCGGCACCACATCGAGAACAGCCGGCGGTCTGCCGACAACAAGGCCATTTGCACGTTCTCGACCACGGTCAAAGACGAAAAGGTTTCAGCAATCTGGAAGGTCCGGCTGACGCCGAGCCGCCAAATTTCCCGCGGCGTCAAGCCGATGAGTTCTTGGCCGTCGAGTTGAATCGAGCCCGCATCCGCCCGCAACTGGCCGTTGACCATGTTGAAGGTGGTCGACTTGCCGGCGCCGTTGGGGCCGATCATCGCCAGCAGTTCGCCGGCGGCCAGCTCAAAGCTGATGCCGTCGACCGCTTTGACGCCGCCAAAAGATTTACCCAGGCCGGAGACTTTGAGCAAGCTCATGACGAGCCTGCTTTGGCACCACGCAGGCGCAACAGCATTTGTCTGAAGAAGCCAACAATGCCCTGCGGAAACAGCAGCACCAGCAGCAAAATAATGCCGCCCAGCACTGCGCGCCAGTAGTCGGTGTTGCGCGCCACGGTGTCGTGCAGCCAAGTGAAGGTGACCGCGCCAACGATCGGCCCGACCAAGGTCTGCACACCGCCCAACAAGACCATCACCAAACCGTCAATCGACTTGCCCACCGACAGACTTTCCGGAGAAATGCTGCCTTTGGAAAATGCGTACAGCGCGCCAGCCAAACCGGCCAACGTGCCAGCCAAGACAAACGCCACCCACTGCAAACGCTTGACGTCCATGCCGATGGCGTCTGAACGCAACACGGAATCACGTGCGGCACGCATGGCGTAGCCAAAGGGCGAATACAGCATGCGGTGCATCAACAGCACCGCACCGGCGACCAGCGTCAGCGTCAGGTAGTAATACATTTTTTTGTCGGCCAGCCACTCTGACGGCCAGACGCCGGTCAGGCCGTTGCTGCCACCGGTGACGCTGTCCCACTGGTAGCAGATGGCCCAAGTGATTTGCGCAAAAGCCAGCGTCAGCATGGCCAAGTAAACCCCCGATAAGCGGACGCAAAACCAACCGTAGACCAAAGCGCCCAATGCAGCCATGGCCGGCGCCACGATCAGCGCCACTTCCATCGGCAGATGAAGGCTGCGCACCAGCAAGGCCGCACCGTAAGCGCCCAAGCCAAAGTAAGCGGCATGGCCAAACGAATGCATGCCGGCCGGCCCCATGATGAAGTGCAGGCTGGCCGCAAACAACACCGCGACCAACAAGTCGATCAACAAAATCGTCACGTAAGGCGACTGGGCTGTCAGCACCGGCATCAACACCAGCAGCGCCAGTAAGCCGGCACCGCCATAGGTGTAAAGACGGTCTGGCGGCCTGAGGGGTTGCTCGGTGGCAGCCGCGTGCCGGCTCGGTGATTGCGGCCGGCCGAAGAGTCCCCAAGGGCGGGCCACCAAGACCACCGCCATCACCAAAAACTCAACCACCAGCGTGAGCTTTGAGAATGAAATGCTGATGCCGGCGATCTCCACCAGACCGAGCCAAATGCACATCGCCTTGAGCTGCGCAATCAACAGCGCCGCCACATAAGCGCCAGGAACCGAGCCCATGCCACCGACCACCACCACCACAAAGGCGGCGCCGATGATGTTCAGGTCCATCTCAAGATTCGCGGACTCGCGTGGCAGTTGCAGCGCCCCACCGAGACCGGCCAGAAAAGCGCCCAAAGCAAAAACTGCCGTGAACAACCAAGCCTGGTTCACACCCAGCGCACTGACCATCTCACGGTCTTGCGTCGCGGCCCGCACCAAGGTGCCAAAGCGCGTCTTGGTCAAGAGCAACCACAGCAAACCCAGCACCACGGGGCCCGCAACCATCAGAAAAATATCGTAAGTCGGAAACTGCCGTCCCAAAATCAACACCGAACCTGTCAGGCCAGGGGCGCGTGGGCCGAGCAATTCTTCGGCACCCCACAAGCACAGCACGCCGTCTTTGATCACCAACCCGAGCGCGAAGGTCGCCAGCAACTGAAAGAGCTCGGGTGCGCGGTAAATCCGGCGGAGCAGCAGCACTTCAACCAGCGCACCCAACAAGGCCACCGCCAGTGCCGCCAACAGCAGTGACGGCCAGAAGCCGACACTGGTGCCCAGCGCCCCCACCAGTGAGTACGCCACGTAGATGCCGACCATGAAGAACGAGCCGTGCGCGAAATTGACGATGCGGGTGACGCCAAAAATCAGCGACAGCCCGGCGGCGACCAAAAACAGCGATGAGGCGCCAGCCAAGCCATTCAGCAGCTGGACGACAAAGCCAGAAAAACTCATGGCTGGCTCAAACCCATCAGTCTGCTGCGCGCAGCTTCTTGACCTCGGCGTCAGTGGGCTGGAACTTGGCGCCGTCGAGGTAGCGGTAGTCGACCATCACGCCTTTGCCATTGTCGTTTTTGGTGCGACCGACATAGACGCCCATGGTCGACTGGTGGTCTTGCGCGCGGTAAGTGATCGGGCCGTAAGGCGTCACCACCGACAGACCTCGGAAGGCTGTGATGAGTTTTTCAGTGTCGGTGGCGTTGGCTTTTTTCATGCCGGCTGCCAACGACTTGATGGCGCTGTAACCGATCACTGAACCGAGGCGCGGGTAGTCCTTGAACTTGCTGTTATAGGCGTTGTAAAAGGTTTTGTGCTCAGGCGTTTGAATGCCGTACCAAGGGTAGCCGGTGACGATCCAGCCGTTCGGCGTTTCTTCTTTGAGCGGGTCGAGGTACTCGGGCTCACCCGTCAACAGGCTGACCACTTCACGCCCTTTGAACAGACCACGCGTGTTGCCTTCACGCACAAACTTGGCGAGGTCGGCGGCGAACAGCACGTTGAAAATCGCGTCCGGTTTGGCATCGGCCAAGGCTTGCACCACGCTGCCGGCATCCACCTTGCCCAGCGGTGGCGCTTGTTCTGCGACAAACTCTACATCCGGTTGCGCAGCTTTCAACAACTCCTTGAAAGTGGCGGCCGCCGATTGACCGTATTCGTAGTTGGGGTAGACGATCGCCCAACGTTTTTTCTTCATCGCGGCGGCTTCGGGCACCAGCATGGCGACTTGCATGTAGGTGGAGGTGCGCAGGCGGAAGGTGTAGCGGTTGCCGTTTTGCCAGACGATTTTGTCGGTCAGGGGCTCAGACGCCAGAAAGAAGACTTTCTTTTGTTTGGCGAAGTCGGTCAGGGCCAAGCCAATGTGCGACAGGAAGGAGCCGGTCAGCACGTCGACCTTTTCACGCGACAGCAGTTCTTCGGCAGCCCGCACGGCATCGCCCGGGTTGGCGTTGTCGTCACGGACGATGAGTTCGAGCTTTTTGCCGTTGATGCCACCGCTGGCATTGATCTCTTCAATCGCCAAGTCCATGCCCTTTTTGTAGGGTTCGAGGAAGGCTGGCTGGGCCTTGTAGCTGTTGATTTCGCCAATCTTGATGACGTTTTGTGCCTGCGCTGGTGCCAGCAAGGTGACAAGACTCAAGAGCGTTATCGCGCCCAGTGCGGTAGGGAGTGGCATCTTCATAAAAATTTCCTGCTTGCGGATAAATCAAGGGCTCTCGTGGACTTTGTGGCCGCCCACGCACGTGAGCGGACCATTATTGCCTGTCAAGACAAGCGCGGTTGGGCTTTCGCCGACAATAGCGCCTTCTTGCTTTCTGCTTTTCATCCAAGTTTCACACGTACACACCATGAGCGCTTTCAACGAAGAACGGGTTTTATCCGTCCACCACTGGACCGACACGCTGTTCACTTTCACGACGACCCGCGACCAGTCGCTTCGCTTCAGCAACGGCCACTTCACCATGATTGGCCTGCGCGTCAATGACAAACCGCTGCTGCGCGCGTACAGCATCGTCAGCCCGAATCACGACGAGCACCTGGAGTTCTTGAGCATCAAGGTACAAGACGGCCCGCTGACATCGCGGCTGCAACACATCCAAGTGGGCGACACCGTGATCGTCGGCCGTAAGCCGACCGGCACCTTGCTCATTGACTACCTGCTGCCCGGTAAACGCTTGTATTTGTTGTCCACGGGCACGGGTCTGGCGCCTTTCATGAGCATCATCCGCGACCCGGCCACTTACGAGCAGTTCGAGCAAGTGGTGCTGGTGCATGGTGTGCGGCAAGTCAACGAGTTGGCGTATCAAGACCTGATCGTCAATGAGTTGCCGCAGCATGAGTTTCTGGGCGAGATGATCTCCAAGCAGTTGCTGTATTACCCGACCGTCACGCGCGAGGCCTACCGCAACACCGGCCGTGTGACCGATCTGATCGAGAGCGGCAAGCTGATGGCCGACCTGAATTTGCCCGCCCTCAACCCTGTGGAAGACCGCGTCATGATTTGCGGCAGCCCGGGGATGTTGAAAGATTTGAAGCGCATGCTCGAAGAGCGCGGATTCAAAGAAGGCAACACCGTGCGCCAAGGCGACTTCGTCATCGAGCGCGCCTTCGCCGAGCAGTGATAAGTCGGCACCCTTAAGGCATCTTGTCGTCGACCGGCGGCGCACTGGCATCACGCGGGCCGATCATGCCCAAACGTGCCTTCAGCGACTGCGGCTGGCCGGTCAACACGGCGGCGTAGTTGGTGGTGTTGGACAACACCTTCTTGACGTAGTCGCGGGTTTCGTTGAAGGGCACGTTCTCGGCCCAGATGGCGGCTTCGAGTTGCGGTCCGTTGCGCCAGTTGCGCGGCCGACTGGGCCCCGCGTTATAAGCAGCGGCAGCCATCGCCATCGAACCACCAAAATCATCCAGCGCGCGTTTCAGGTAGGCCGTGCCAATGGTGATGTTGGTGTCGCGGTCGTTGAGTTTGTTCGCCGTGAAGCCGGCCAAGCCAATGTAGCGCGCGGTTTCGCGCGCGGTGGCCGGCATGATCTGCATCAGACCGGAGGCACCAACGCCCGAGCGCGCGTCCATGATGAAGCGGCTCTCTTGGCGTATCAAACCGTACACATAGGCCGGATCCAAGCCAATGTCGCGACTGCGTTTGATGACGGCGTCACGAAATGGCATCGGGAAACGCTGTGCGAAATCCATGCCGCCTTGGGTGCGTTCGCTGGTGTTGATGCAGCGGTCCCAGATGCCGCGGTCACAGGCCAGCTGCGCGGCTGCCAGCAGTTCACGTTCACCCATACCGCCGGTTTGGGCCAAGTTGGTGGCGTAGTTCCATTCGCGCACACCTTCGCTGCGCAGGCCGATAGCAATGGCATGTGTCGCGCGCTGCAGACTGGCGTTGCTGCGGGCGGCTTCTTTTTCTGCTGTACTCAAGGCCGCCGGGCTGGCCGGCACAGTGATGAGTTGGCCCAACTCTTCGAGCGCCAACTGCTCATAAAAGCCGCGCACTGACGCAATCGACTGGAACAGCGCCAGCGCCTCAGCGCGTTGCGGTGGTGTCGGTGTGGATGAGGCGCCCAACAAGGCACGGGCTTTCCAATAAATCCAGGTCGGGTCTTTGCGGGCATCGCTGCTCATGGCGTTGATGCTGCTCAGCACCAACGGCCAACGCGGCTGGTTGCCGGCGCGCAAAGCTGCGCGGGTTTTCCAGCCCAGCATCTCGTCGGTGAGGTCGCTGTCGGCCGAGACCTTGTTGAAATGCGTCAACGGGTCCGAGCCCTGGCTGCTGAAACGAATCGCGCTTTGTTTGCCGATCACGCCCCAGACCCAGTTGCGCTCTTCCGTGCTCAGCTGAAAGCCCCATTTGTGATCCAAAAACTTGGCCGCAGCGTCTGGGTCTGTGCCGGCCAGCTTGACCAGCGCCAGCGTGATGAGTTCTTTGCGGACCTTCGTGAACGCCAGTTTTTTGTCGATCAGAAATTGCGACGGACTGGCCTGAATGATCGCCAACAAGGGCATCGACTCGGGCGAGACCATCTCGACGGCGTCACGGGTTGGGCGCGGCCGGTTGTTTTCGATCGACAGCCGGGCTTTGCGCCAGATGTCCAGCGGCGTCAGTTGTTTGGAGGCCAACAGGCGTTCCGCGGCAGCCCGGCAACCGCCATCGGCATCGCGCTGGGCGTACCAGGTTTTTTTCACGTTGTCGGCCAGTGCGCCCGTGCTGTCCGGGCCGCTTTTAACGTGCTCAATCAACCAAGCATAGCAACGCACATCGCGGTCATCGCCCATGCGGAACTGCGGATGCTCAGCCGCAAAGGTGGTCCAGTCACGGCGCTCGCCGAGCAGCAGCAGCCAGTCGTTACGCAGACGATCTTCCTGGTAGCTACCGGCGTAACGGGTCAAAAAAGCTTGGATTTCGCTGGGCAAGGCTTCGTTCAACCGACTGTTCAACTCCCAATACGCTGCCCACGGCTCCAGTGCGTGGCCGCGCGCCTGCGGCAGCAAGGCAGTCAAGCGGGATTTGTCGCCGCGTCTAAAAGCTTGGCCCATCTCCAAAACAGTGTCGTCCGCGCGCGTTAACACCACCGCTGGCGTGCTTTGTGCCAACGCTGGCAGTGCAATTAAAGAGCCTGTAACAGCCGTCAAAGCCGTGATGTAAATAAATTTCGATAGCATCGGGAGATTATGGACAAATTAACTGCGCGGAAACGCCTCATCGAACAACGTTTGAACCTGCCTGATCGCCTACAGCGCGCCGACTTGTTACAACGGGTCATGCGGATCTGGTTGGTGGGTCGGCCGGATGCGGTGATTGGTGCGTATTGGCCGATCAAAGGAGAATTTGACCCCTTGCCCGCGCTCTACCGTTGGCAAGAAGACGCCATGCTCGGCGAGCTGTTTGAATCCAACACGCCGCTGGCGCCTGATAGCGGCACACACATCGTGACCGAAAGTCTGGCCAACCGCTCCCCCCGCAAGATCGGCCTGCCGGTGGTCGACAAGGTTCACAAGACACTGACGTTTCATGCTTGGTACCCCGGTTGCCCGATGGAAGAAGACGCTTACGGCATTCCGAAACCCAAGGACACCGAGTTGATCGTCCCGACCTTGTTGTTTGTTCCTTGCGTCGGTTATGGCCCTGGAGGCTTCAGATTGGGCTATGGCGGCGGTTTTTACGACCGCACGTTGGCCACCTTGCAACCCAAGCCGGTGACCGTCGGACTCGGCTACAGCCACGGTTGGCTGCCAGACCTAGAGCCCGAGCCGCACGATGTGCCGCTGGACGCTCTGCTGAACGACGAAGGCGTGGTTTGGTCGGGGAGCTGACGCTGAGGTCTGGCCTTAGCGTTGGACTGACAGCGAACGCAAATCCAACTCGTAATTTTGCAGCTTGCGCAAAGCGTTGAGGCGTTGCTCAGGGCTCATGCTGTTGTGCAAGTCTGCGAATGTCTGGCAGGCTTGCGTTCGCATTTTTTGGTTGTAGTCCCGGTAGTTCGGGTCTGGCGACAGAGCCACGCGCGCAAAGACGCCGCCCAAGTTGGTTGACATGGTGGCGGCAGAGGCTTGCCTCAGGTTGCGCAGCGTTTGCAGCAAATCTTGCTGCCGGCGCAGGCGCTCAGCGTAAGCGGCTTCGGGGTCGAAACCGGAGGCTTCAAGCCGTGCGTCCAGTAAGGCTTCTTGCTTGTTCGTGAGGTTTCCGTAAAGACTCTCGGCGCGTGACACCGCTTGTTCCAACCCCTTCTCGCGAAGCTTGGACGCCGGGCCATCGACATAGTCTTTGCGGTACTTGGCATTGGCTTTGGTCAGCTTTTTCTGGAGGTGCGCCAGTTGTGTGCCGTCCAAGCTGGCCAGCACTTGCATGCCAGCGCCTTGACCCCCTCTGTCGCCCCCTCTTTGCCCTTCAGACTGCAGACGTGCGGCGATGCCTTCGAACGTCACCAGCAAGCGGTCTTGCACTTCGGCATACAGTGTGCAGGCTTGCGCGGCAGACATGTCTTTGGGCATTTGGTGTTGCAGCTTTTCCAGCGTCTCGATGTAAAGCGGCAATTGCGTTTGCCGGTGCCATTGGTGAATGTCTTCTAACGCTGCCTTCACGAGCGGACGCTGGGTTGGGTTGAAATCAAGATAGCTGTCAAGGTACCAGTACGTTGCCAATGGCGACTGGTTGTAAGCGAGGCGCAGCGCGCCGCAGCCCTGCAGGCCCACGACAAGCATGGCTGCGCCGATAATCCTCAGCAGGTTTTTAAACAACGACAAGTAAGCAGGACATCTCATGGGCACTCCGATAGACGTTGTCATCATGGCCGCCGGTAAGGGCACACGGATGAAAAGCGCATTACCCAAAGTGTTGCACCGTTTGGGGGGACGCAGCTTGTTACGGCATGTAATTGAATGCGCCACCCAGTTATCGGCCAGGCAAGCGGTGGTCATCACCGGTCACGGCGCTGCCGAGGTCGAGTCGACGTTGAGTGCTGATGCCCCTGTCTCGCTGGGTCTGCAGTTTGTTCGCCAAGAGCCACAACTGGGCACCGGCCATGCTGTGCAGCAAGCGCTGCCGCAACTGAAGGACGACGGCATCACGCTCATTTTGTCGGGCGATGTGCCTTTGACCCAAGCCAGCACTTTGCAAGCGCTGCTAGCGCTGTGCGCAGGCCAGCAATTGGCCTTGCTGACGCTGGCCATGCCAGACCCTACAGGTTACGGCCGCATCGTCCGCGACAGCGGCGAAGGCGCTGGCGGCAAGGTGCTGGCCATCGTCGAGCACAAAGACGCCAGCGCAGCGCAACGCCAGATCAGCGAAATTTACAGCGGCATCATGGCCGTGCCCACGCGCTTGCTGCGCACTTGGTTGAGCCGGCTCGACAACCAAAATGCCCAAGGCGAGTACTACCTCACCGACATCGTCAAGTTCGCCGTGGCCGACGGCCTGCCCGTGTTGGCGCACCAGATCACCGACGCCGCGCAGGTGGCCGGCGTCAACAGCCCGGTGCAGTTGGCTGAGCTGGAGCGCATTTACCAGCGGCGCAACGCCGACGCACTGATGGCGCAAGGCACGCGTCTGGCCGACCCGGCACGTTTGGATGTGCGTGGCCAGCTGGTCTGCGGGCGCGATGTCGAGATCGACGTCAACTGCGTTTTTGAAGGCTACGTCAGCCTTGGTGACGGCGTGCGCATTGGGGCCAACTGCGTGATCGCCAACGCCCGCATGGCGGCTGGCGCCGTGATCCATCCGTTCACGCACATCGATGGCGAAGAGCTCGGCGTCGAGGTGGGTGAAGGCGCGCTCATCGGCCCGTTTGCCCGGCTGCGGCCCGGTGCGAAGCTGGGGCCCGAAGTGCACATCGGCAACTTTGTTGAAGTGAAAAACTCAACCTTGGCCAAAGGCGCCAAAGCCAATCACCTGGCCTACTTGGGCGACGCCACCGTGGGCGAACGCGTGAACTACGGCGCCGGCAGCATCACCGCCAACTACGACGGCGCCAACAAGCACCGCACCGTGATCGAGGCCGACGTCCACGTCGGCAGCAACTGCGTGTTGATCGCGCCGGTGACCCTCGGCGCAGGCGGCACCATCGGCGGCGGCTCGACCATCACCAAAGACACCGCCCCGGGCGCCTTGAGCGTGGCGCGCGGCAAGCAGGTCAGTATTGCGAATTGGGCTAGGCCGGTGAAGAAGGCGCGCTGAACGTGATGGGCAAGATAAGCCTCAGACGTCCAGCCCCGTGCCGGAAAACAGCCCGACCATGGTCTGGCGCAACCAGATGTTGCCGGCATCGGCGTTGAAGCGCTCATGCCAATGCTGTTTGACTTTGTAGGGCGGCAAGGGTACCGGCGGTTCCAGTAATTGAACCTTTTCCTGTGAGGCCAAAGCGATGCCTAGCAATCGGGGCACGATGACCAAAAACTCCGTCTGCGCCACGATACGGGCGACGCCCAAAAAACTGGGCAGGTGCAACACCACGCGACGCTCAAGCTTGTGACGGGCCAGCACTTTGTCGACGATGGAATGCCCCGTGCCTGACGCCGTGACCTTGATGTGCCCCTCAGCCACAAACGCGCGCGGCGTGAGCTTGGAGCGGATGCGCGGGTGATCGCTGGCGGCCAAGCAGACAAAATTTTGCGCAAACAAGGCCTGCTGGTAAAAGCCCGCTTCAAGATCGGGCGTGAAACCGACGGCGAGATCGACGTCCCCAGATTCGAGCCGACGCCGGCTGTCTGGGGAAATCTTGTCTGCTCTCAAGGTCAAGCCTGGCGCTGACTGTTGCAGGTGGTTGATCAGCTTAGGCAGCAGCACCATCTCACTGATGTCGGTCATGCAGATGTGAAATTCCCGCTCCGCCTGTTTTGGCAAGAAGATGCCGCCTTGGCCACGGGCTTTTTCGATGTGCAGCAAGGCCTCTAACAGGTCGGGGTAAATGCTCTGCGCCTTGGGTGTCGGCTCCATGCCCGCCGAGGTGCGCGTGAACAGGCGGTCATCAAAATGGCGGCGCAGCTTGCCCAACATGATGCTGGCGCTGGCCTGCTCGATGCCCAGCCGCAGCGCTGCGCGCGAGACGCTTTGCGTTTTGTACACCTCGACGAAGACGCCGAGCCACTCCAGATCAAGTTTAGCCATACACCATTATATTAAAACGATATATGAAGTATTCGATAGTCGTCTTTGACGCCATAGTCTATTGCGCCGACATTTGCGGCTGATCAATATGGCGTGGAGACTTTAATGAGCAACAAACCTAAAAATGCGCTGCCCGTGCTCGTCGCTGGCGGCGGTATTGGCGGACTGGCTGCGGCGCTGGCATTGACGCGCCAAGGCTTTGACGTGAAGGTGCTGGAGCAAGCAGCGGCCTTGGGTGAAATTGGTGCCGGTCTGCAAGTAGGCCCCAACGGCTTTGCCGCTTTTGACGCCTTGGGCGTGGGCGAAATCGCCCGCAGCAAAGCGGTGTACACCGATTTTATGGTGATGCACGACGCGCTAGACGAATACCAAGTCGGTCACATCCCCACGGGCGAGGCCTTCCTCAAGCGCTTCGGTAATCCCTACGCCGTGATTCACCGCGCTGATGCGCACATGGCTTTGCTGGATGGTGCCAAGGCCTCGGATCGCATCGAAGTTGCGACCGGCACCCAGGTCCAGCGGATCGAGCAAGACGAAGAGGGCGTGACGGTGTTTGACAGCCAAGGCGGCCAGCACCGCGGCGTCGCCTTGATTGGCGCCGACGGCGTCAAGTCGGCCGTGCGCCGGCAGTATGTTGGCGACGAAGCCCGTGTCTCGGGCCATGTGGTTTACCGCGCTGTCGTCGACAAAAAAGACTTTCCGGTGGACCTGCAATGGAATGCCGCGTCGATCTGGGTCGGCCCGAATTGCCATCTGGTGCATTACCCGTTGCGCGGCGGCGAGCAGTACAACGTAGTCGTCACATTCCACAGCCGTGACAAGGAAGAGTGGAGCGTGCGCATGGGCAGCCGTGAAGAAGTACTGAGCTACTTTGATGGCATTTGCCCGAAGGCCCGGCAACTGATTGAACTGCCCAAAGACTGGTCGCGCTGGGCCACAGCCGACCGCGAACCGATCGGGCAGTGGAACTTCGGCCGTGTCACGCTGCTGGGCGACGCCGCCCACGCCACGCTGCAGTACTTGGCACAGGGCGCCTGCATGGCCATGGAAGATGCAGTCACTTTGGGTGAGGCCCTGCGCGTCAACGACAACGACTTCGACAAAGCTTTTGCCTTGTACCAGCGCTGCCGCGTCGCCCGCACCGCCCGCATCGTGTTGTCAGCGCGCGAGATGGGCCGCATCTTTCACGCCAAAGGCGTCGAGCGCTTGGTGCGCAACGAGCTCTGGAAAAACCGGTCCCCGGAGCGGTTTTATGACGCCATGGAATGGCTCTACGGCTGGAATCTCGACAACTGCCTCACCGCTTAATCCACATTCATCAACGACATTGAGACACAACATGACAATTTTTAAACAGCCGCTGCTCTCCAAAACAACTTTTTTGGCGGCTTCTATAGCCTCTTTATTGACGTCTTTTTGCGTGCAGGCCTTGGCACAAACCACCAGCAACTTCCCCACCAAGCCGGTCACCATCGTCACCGCTTTTGCGGCCGGCAGCGGCCCGGATGCGGTGCTGCGGCAAGTCTCTGAAAAACTGTCCAAGCTTTGGAATCAGCCCGTCCTCATCAACAACAAGCCCGGGGGTGGCGGCTTCATCGCCATTGAGGCGACCCAACGCACAGCGGCCGATGGCTACACATTGATCCAACTTGACAGCGAGCACTTGGCCGCTTTGCCGCATCTCTACAAAGCCAAAGGCTATGTGACGCTGAATAACTTTGACCCGGTCGCACCGCTGTTCAGAACGCCGTTTCTCGTCGCCGTGGCCACCGACTCCAAGTGGCAAAACATGAAAGACCTGATCAACGCCTCCAAGGTCGCACCGAACGCCGTCAGCTATGGTTCTTGGGGCGTCGGAAGCCCCGGCCATCTGGGCGGTGAACACTTGTCGTTGTTGACCAATACCGAGATGACCCACGTGGCGTTTCGTGAAGTCTCGCAACTCTTCACCTCGGTGGGTGCTGGTGACGTTCAGTGGAGCTTCGCCAGCCTGCCTTCCAGCCAAGGCATCTACAAAGCCGGCAAGCTGCGCTACATCGCCATTGCTGCAGCCAAGCGCATCCCGCAAATGCCAGACGTTCCGACCATGGTCGAAGCGGGTGGTCCGGCTGGTTTTGAAGTCAATTCATTCGTCTCTCTGCTGGCCCCCAAGGGCATTGCCAGCGACGTCAAGGCCAAGATTCATGCCGATGTGCTGAAGGTCTTGGCTGACCCGGAGGTGAAAGCTCGCTTCAACAACTTTGCCTTCGAGACCCTCAACTGGACGCCCGAAGAAATGCGTAAAAACGCAGAGATCAAGAGCAAAATTTACGCTGAGTTGGTCAAACGCAAAAACATCAGCCTGGATTGAAAACACCATGAACGAACTCGGACGCCTCGAAGACCTGCCCGCCGACTATGTTGCTGCGCTGACCGCGCAAAACTTGGTGCCGCTGTGGCCCAACCTGCGCGGCGTCTTGCCGCCTAGCAAGCCCACCCTGCACACCCGGGCCACGCACTGGCCGTATGCCGCTATCCGGCCCTTGCTCATTCAGGCGGGAGAACTCACACCCATCGAAAAGGCAGAGCGCCGCGTGTTGGTGCTGGCCAATCCGGGCCATGGCCTCGACAAGATGCAGGCCAGCGCAGCCATGTACTTGGGCATGCAACTGCTGCTGCCGGGCGAATGGGCACCCTCACATCGCCACACGCCTAATGCGGTGCGCATGGTGGTCGAGGGCGAAGGCGCTTGGTCGACCGTCGATGGCGAAAAATGCCCGATGCTGCGCGGAGACTTGATCCTCACGCCCACAGGTCTATGGCACGAGCATGGCCACGACGGCACAGAACCGGTGATCTGGCTCGACGTGCTTGATTTGCCGCTGGTCTATTACATGGAGACGAGTTACCACGTCAACGGTGGTCGCCAAGAAGTGACGCCCGGTCATGGCGAACGTTCTTATGCCCGTGGTGGCCTGCTGCCCAGCCCGGTGTTCGAGCGCTCCAACAAGGCTTACCCGATGCTGCGTTACCCCTGGGCTGATGCACGCGCCGCGCTCGAGTCGCTCGCGGCCAACCAGCCGCATGAGCAAGCGGTGCAAATCACCTACGCCAATCCGCAGACCGGCGAGCACGCAGAAAACATCTTGGGTTTCTATGCCTTGATGCTGCGTCCGGGGCAAACCCTGTCGCTGCCCACACGCAGCCCGGCGATGGTGTTCCACGTTATCGAAGGCGGCGCCAAAGTCCAAGTAGCAGACCAGAATTTTCAACTGGCCGAGGCCGACACTTGCTGCGCGCCCGGCTACACACCGGTGACCTTGAGCAACGCATCGACCACACAAGCTGCTTTCATTTTTATTGCTGACGAGACGCCGCTGCACCAAAAGCTCGGCGTCTACGAAACGCGCCCCTGATTTTTAATTTTTCTAATAGGACCTTTTACGATGACCACCACCTACCTCTGGGCACCTCCGGCCGTCCCGTCACTGCCCATCCGCGGCAAAACCGAACGCCTGCCAATCAACCGCATCTTCTGTGTCGGTCGCAACTACCACGCGCATGCTATCGAGATGGGTAAACCTGTCGACAAGTCGATTGAGCGTCCGTTCTATTTCAACAAGTCGCCGCAGACCTTGGTCCAAAGTGGCGCTACCGTGGCTTACCCACCTGAAACCACCAATTACCACTATGAGATGGAACTGGTCTTGGTCGTTGGTAAACCGGGGTTTCGTGTCAAAGCGGAGGACGCACACACCCTCATTTACGGTTACGCCTGCGGTCTGGACATGACGCGGCGCGACCTGCAGCTCTTCGCCCGTGACAAAGGTCGTCCTTGGGATTTGGGCAAAGACTTTGAGCAATCGGCGGTGGTCTCTGAAGTCGTCCCGATGCCCGGCGTGGTGATTGAGAACGCAGCGCTGGAACTGACGGTGAACGGCCAGCCCCGCCAAAAATCAGACCTGAACAAGCTGATCTGGAACATCCGCGAACAAATTGCTGACTTGTCGCTGTTCTACCACCTCGAACCCGGCGACCTGATCTTCACCGGCACACCCGAAGGCGTCGGCCCGGTTGTGGCGGGCGACCACATTGAAGGCTCTGTCGAAGGTGTTGGTAGCATTTCACTGACCATTGCCGCTGCGGAGTAAGTGATGAATCTGCACAGCTTCTTTCGCAGCGGCACCTCGCACCGGCTGCGGATTGCCCTGAATCTCAAAGGATTGGCCTACAACTATGTGGCCGTGGATTTGCGCCGCGAGGAGCACCTGAGCGAGGCCTTTCGTTCAGTGAATCCGCAAGGCATGGTGCCTGCGCTGGAGCTTGACGGGCAGATCAAAACGCAATCGCCGGCCATCATCGAATGGCTGGAAGAGAGCTATCCGACGCCCCCATTTTTGCCGACCGACGCCGATGATCGAGCGCATGTGCGGGCATTGGCGGCTATCGTCGGCTGCGACATCCATCCGATCAATAACCGGCGTATTTTGGAAGCGCTGCGCAGTGAATTCGGTGCTGACGAGGCGGCCATCAATCGCTGGTGTTCGACTTGGATCTCGGCCGGTTTCGATGCCTTTGAGGCTTTGCTGGCCGCAGACCAACGGCGTGGTGATTTTTGCTTTGGCGATGCGCCTTCTATGGCGGACATCTATCTCATTCCACAAGTTGAAAGCGCACGTCGCTTCAAGGTAGACATAGAGCGCTGGCCGCTCATCAGTGCTGTTGACGCGGTCTGCTCAAGCATCGAGGCCTTTCGGTTGGCAACCCCGGCGCTGCAACCTGACGCCGGCTGAAACTGCTTCAGGGCCAGCAAAGGCAACGTACGTCGGACTGCCCGGCCTCAAATCCCCAGCAACACTTGCGGCTTGAACTTCGCCCGGTGCAGGCTGAAAAAAGCCTTCACATTGCGCACATTGGCGTCGCTGGTAAATAACCGCTGGGCCAGTGCCAAGTACGCCGGCATGTCGGCCACGTGGACCACCAGCATGAAGTCCGGGCCGGGTGAGACGCGGTAACACTGCTGCACCGCTGGGTCTTGAACCACCCGCGCTTCAAACGCTTCGGCTTCTTCGTTGCCTTGCCGGTCCAGCGTGACCTCGGTGATGGCGGTCAGGCCACGGCCTAGTGTGGCGGCCAGTTTGTCGGTGTTGAGCAAGGCAATTTGGTGTTCGATCAGGCCGGCGTCCCGCAGCCGTTTGATGCGCCGCAGGCAGGTCGGCGGAGAGACATGGGCGCGCTCGGCCAGCGCCTGGTTGCTTAACGAGGCATCTTGCTGGAGTTCGTCGAGCAGGCGGATGTCGATGACATCAATCGTGATTTGTTCCATAAAATATGTATTTTAGAAATTTATAGAAAATATTATTCGTTAATGAAATTTTATTCCATATAAATTGATATTTTGATCAACTAAAAAAGTTATCCATCCGTACCATCTGCGAATCGAATTGATTTCAGGAGTTGGCTTATGTGCGGTATCGTCGCCGCGGTTTCAAACCGCAACATCGTTCCCATCCTCGTGCAAGGTTTGCAACGCCTTGAATACCGTGGCTACGACTCCTGCGGCGTGGCGGTGTATGCGGGCGGGTTGAAGCGGGCACGCAGCACCGCGCGCGTGGTCGAACTGCAAGCGCAGGTCAGCGCCGAACACCTTGAAGGCGGCACCGGCATTGCGCACACGCGCTGGGCCACGCATGGCGCTCCGGCGGTGCACAACGCGCACCCGCATTTCAGCCATGGCAGCGGCGCAGACGCGGCGCAGCGTCCCGGCAAAGTGGCCTTGGTTCACAACGGCATCATTGAAAACCACGACGAATTGCGTGCCGCTTTGCAGGCCAAGGGCTATGTGTTTCAGAGCCAGACCGACACCGAAGTCATCGTGCATTTGGTCGACAGCCTGTACGACGGCGACTTATTTGAGGCGTTGAAAGCCGCCGTCACGCAACTGCACGGCGCCTACGCGATAGCCGCTTTTTGCAAAGACGAACCGCACCGCGTGGTCGGCGCGCGCGCCGGTTCGCCCTTGATTTTGGGCGTGGGGAAAGACGGCGCTGAGCACTTTTTGGCGAGCGATGCAATGGCGCTGGCCGGGGTGACCGACCAGATCGTCTACCTCGAAGAAGGTGATTTGATCGACATTCAACTCGGTAAATACTGGGTCTTTGACCGCCAGCACAAGGCCGTCAAACGTGAGGTTAAAACCGTGCAAGCGCACAGCGGGGCGGCCGAACTCGGGCCGTATCGCCACTACATGCAAAAAGAAATTTTTGAGCAGCCGCGCGCCATTGCCGACACGCTAGAAGGCGTCAACGCCATCGTGCCCGAGCTGTTTGGCGACGCTGCCTACCGCACCTTCAAGGACATTGACTCGGTGCTGATCTTGGCCTGCGGCACCAGCTACTACAGCGGCTGCACCGCCAAGTATTGGCTCGAAGCCATTGCCGGCATTCCGACGCAGGTCGAAGTCGCCAGCGAATACCGCTACCGCACCAGCGTGCCAAACCCGCGCACCTTGGTCGTCACCATCACGCAAAGCGGTGAAACCGCCGACACGCTGGCCGCACTGCGCCACGCGCAAAGCCTGGGCATGACGCAAACCCTGACCATCTGCAACGTCGCCACCTCGGCGATGGTGCGCGAATGCAAGCTGGCCTACATCACCCGTGCGGGCGTCGAGATTGGTGTTGCCTCCACCAAGGCCTTCACGGCGCAGTTGGCGGGTTTGTTTTTACTCACCTTGGCCTTGGCGCAAAGCAAAGGCCGGTTGACTGAAGAAGACGAAGCCGCGCACTTGAAGGCCATGCGTCACTTGCCGGCGGCGCTGCAAGCCGTGCTGGCGCTGGAGCCGCAAATCATCAGCTGGTCAGAAGACTTTGCGAAGATGGAAAACGCTCTGTTTTTAGGCCGTGGCCTGCACTACCCTATCGCCATGGAAGGCGCGCTCAAGCTGAAAGAAATCAGCTACATCCATGCCGAGGCCTACCCGGCAGGTGAGCTCAAACACGGCCCGCTGGCACTGGTGACCAGCGCCATGCCGGTGGTCACGGTGGCACCCAACGACAGCTTGCTTGAAAAGCTCAAAAGCAATTTACAAGAAGTCCGCGCCCGTGGCGGCGTGCTTTACGTGCTGGCCGACGCCGACACACGCATTGAAAGCGGCGAAGGCATTCACGTCATCCGCATGCCAGAACACTACGGCCCCTTGAGCCCAATGCTGCACGTGGTGCCGCTGCAATTGCTGGCGTACCACACCGCCTGCGCTCGCGGGACGGATGTGGACAAACCGCGGAATCTGGCAAAGAGCGTGACCGTGGAGTAGTTCAGCTGGTGGGTAATTTTGACGACGCGCCAGCCCTGCACACGAGAGAAAATTATTTGCAGATCCATTCTTCAGCAAAAGCATAAGACTTCATCTCAGATACTGAGCCGTCATTGCGAATTAATTTCCCAACTAGCACATCACTCTTGTTTACTTTTATTTTCTTTTCAGCTTTAAATACATAGCCATCAAAATCTCGAATTGTATTTCCAGATTTTTTGAGCTTTTCATCTAAAAAAGTTGTGACACCCGCAGATCCTGGAGCTAGGCTGCAAGTTTGCGCCATTGCTGAATTGTTTGTGGTCTTCGCTACAGCTGCAACCGTGCCACAACGCATGTATTTATCTGAAAATTTTCGGTAAGAGCGAATTAAAGTATTTCCCGAAATGCTGTAAGTGGAATTTTCGACCGCGCTACCTCCTTCACCGTTACACACCTCTCTGATTAGAAACTTGTCATTATTTTTTTTGATGGATTTTGCTTCACAGGTTTGTTCTGTTCCCATAACAGCAAATTTTTTGTCTATTTCAAGATTGCCATTGGGACAAGACTCAGAAGAGGTAACCCACTTCCCCTGAATCTCGGCTGGATATTCGGCGGCATATACATTTGCTAAGGCAAAAAAGCTTAAGCAGAGAGAGCTGAGGAGGGTGATGAATTTATGCATATCTTGATTCCTATGAAAATAACATTTGGCGGATTCAAACACGAAGTGCGACGCGGGGCGGTGGGTGAGAAACCATTTTCATACCCAAGGTCGAATCCACGGGGTGAATGATACCTATACAGAAGAGAGCCTCAACCATATCTTTACAAGTTAGCTGAAAAAATACCAAGCCTTCGAAATCAGCTCCATGTTGAGGGCTGCAACATCTTGAAGGCCGCAAAGAGTTATGTCCCGGAGCAGTTTATTATTCAGTCTCATCAAGACGTGCTCAATGCCCGCTTCACCAGCTGCTACAGGCTACATAAAGCGCAGGGCGACATCACTTCATCGCCTTAGTCGACAGTCCAGGAGGACTCCAATACATTCAACCAAGATAAATCGTTTGCTGCGCGCGCCCGATCTGCAGTCGAAACCTGCGTAGTCAAGGCCAAATCCTAGAAAATTAGGTTAGATTCGCTGATCTGAAAAACTGCTTAAAAAAGAAACCCATGAACCAAGCCGCCGAACGCCCAGCTTTGCCCGACCATCTGTCGATTGACCCGCGCAGCCCGCACTACCATGCCGCCGTGTTTGAACACGACATCGGCATTCGATTCAATGACAAGGAGCGTCAGGATGTCGCTGAATATTGCATCAGCGAAGGCTGGGTCAAGGTGCCCGCAGGCAAAGCGCTGGACCGCAAGGGCCAGCCGCTGCTGCTTAAACTAAAGGGCAAGGTCGAAGCCTTTTATCCTTAACCGGCCAAGCCTGCAAAGACGTTTTGCACGTCGTCATTGCCATCAATGGCGGCTAGGAAGGCTTCCACTTCTTCCAAGTGCGCGGCACTCAGGCTGGCGGGGTCGACAGGATTTTTGGCCTTGTAACCAAGCTTGGCAGACAGCACGCTAAAGCCTTGTGCAGGCAGCGCCCGGCTGACCAGATCGAGGTCGGTGGCGTCCGTTAGAAAGAGGGTGGTGCCGTCTTCTTCGCCTGGCTCAAAGTCTTGCGCGCCGGCTTCAATGGCGGCCAGTTCAGGGTCGCTGCCAGCCACCAGTGTCTCTGCTTCGATGATGCCGATATGGTCAAAGTCCCAGGACACTGAGCCGGACGTACCCAGTTGCCCTTTGCGGAACAGGACACGCATTTCGGGGGCGGTACGGTTCACGTTGTCGGTCAGGCATTCGACCATCACTGGCACGCGGTGTGGCGCAAAGCCTTCATAAATCACATGCTCAAAATGGACAGACTCGCCCGTCAGGCCGGCCCCTTTTTTGATGGCTCGGTCTAGTGTTTCCTTTGGCATCGAGACTTTGCGAGCTTGCTCGACGACCAGTCTCAGGCGCGCGTTGGACGCAGGGTCTGCCCCGTTGCGTGCCGCGATCATGATGTCTTTGGCCAAACGCCCGAACAGTTTGCCTCTGGCATTGGCAGCCAGTTCCTTGCCTTTTGCTTTCCACTGCGCGCCCATGTTTGAAATTCCTGTGTTGTCGCGCTTGAATGCGCTTGGCTTTATTGGGTGCCTACTTTACACCCTGAAATTTAAGGTCCAATAGGTGAATGACACACGAGGACAAAACCGACCAACGCCTGACGGAGCTGGAGATCAAGGCAAGCTTTTCTGAGGACTTGCTGGACCAGCTGAATCTGGTGATCGTCAGCCAGCAGGCGCAAATTGACATGTTGATTCGGGAGGTCAAACAATTGCGTGATCAGCAGCCTGACGGCGTGGCTGGCGGTGCGGCGCGTTTGATGGATGATTTGCCGCCGCATTATTGAGGCCATGGCGTGACGTAACATCTCGCCATCATGCGTTTCTTCTTGTCACTTTTTAAACTCCTCCCAAGCTTGCTGCTGGTGGGAGCACTGGCCGCGTGTTCGAAAGAGCCAGAGCTTGTCACGCTGCCCGATTTGGCCCCGATGACGGGCGATACGCCGATGTTTCGCCTAGGTCCCGACAACCTGCCGTTGCTGCCGCCGGTCGTCAGCCAGATCAAGTACGAATATTACGAATGCGGCACGCTGGTGAGTGAGTGGTTTTTAAAACTGCTGGTGGCCGAGATGAATTTTCTCGAAAAGGAATCTGGCCTGACGCATGTCGATGGCAGCGCCTGTGCCGTCAGCCGCGCCATCAATCAAGGCCAAGCGGAACCCCGCTTCACCGTGAGTCTTTACAGCAGCCGGAAAGAAGCCAACGACTGTGTCGTGAATTCGCGATGTGCGGTTGCCCGCAACGTGACCTTGGTCCCGAGAGAAGGTGCCGTCTGGCGCTCCTACTTTCTGACCGACTTCGAGATGAACAAATACTATATGCACTGCCTTGCACCGCCTCAACGATGGTACAAGGCGGTCACTTGCGATGGGGTTGTCCCAAGGACTTAACCGTTTTGACAAAAAAAATCGTATCTGCCGGTATGCGGCTTGACCCCGAGGTTCGCCGCCAGCAAATCTTGGATGCCGCCATCAGCTACTTTGCGGAAGCTGGATTCGGTGTTCAGACGCGGGAGCTGTCGCGCCGTCTTGGCGTTTCACAGCCTTTGCTGTACCGCTATTTCCCGTCCAAGCAAGACCTGATCAATGCGGTTTTTGACACGGTTTTCATGAGCCAGTGGAAAGACGAATGGATTGACGAGCTGCAAGACCGCAGCGTGTCGTTGCGCGATCGGTTGTTGCGTTTTTACCTGCAGTACGCCAGCGCGACGTATCGGCCGGAGTGGATTCGCATTTATATGTATGCCGGGCTGTCCGACATGGACCTGAACAAGAATTACCTGGGGCTGGTGCGCAAGAAGCTACTGATGGTGATGTGCCGCGAATTCAGGCAGACCTTTGTGAAAGCGCCCGATGACTTGCCCGCGATTTCAGCGCGTGAGATAGAGCTGCTGTGGACGCTGCACGGGGGCATGTTTTACTGGGCTGTGCGCCACAATATTTTCAATATGAAGTCGGCCACGCCGTTCGAGACGCGCACCACGGACGCCATCGATATCTTTTTGGCAGGCGCGAAGACGCTTTACCCTCAGATCGTCGCGAAGGCGCCTCTCACAAAGAGCAAAGGCGCGACCGGTTCAGACTCGTAGCGCAACACCCGCGCCAGAATGATCTGGTGATCGCCAGCCGGCACCACCGATTCGGTGACGCAATAAAAGCGCGCGGAGCAGCCCTCAATCAGCGGCGCTCCAAAGTCTCCCGGCGCCTGATGGTCGACACCCGAAAACTTATCGGCCTGCGGTGTGGCGAAGTGACGGGCCAGTGCCTCTTGGTCTTTGGATAGCACATGAATGGCTTGCTGCCGGCCGACCGAAAAATGCGCCACGCTGGGTGAGTGATTTGAAATCGACCACAGCACCAGCGGTGGGTCCAGTGACACTGAACTGAAACTGTTCACCGTCAGTCCGATCAGCGCTTGACCTTGCTCGTCATGCGTGGTGATCACAGTCACGCCCGTCGAAAAGGAGCCGAGCGCATCGCGCAGAGCCCGTTTTTCTTGCGCTGAGGAAGGCTGCATCAGGATTCCCCGGCGAATTTCTCGAGGACCGCGTAGACCGCTGCCGTGTCGTCCATCGCGTGACCTTGCGCCATGGCGGCAAGGTACACCGGGATGCAGGCGGTGAAGAGTGGCGCCGGTACCGACAGCGCACGCAGTGCTTCGTAAATGATGGCCATGTCTTTTTGCCAGACGTTGATCTTCATGGTGGCCTCGTCCCAAGTCCGCGTCACCATCATGGGGCCGCGCACCTGGAACATGCGCGAACCGCCAGCGCCATCGGCCACCACATCGACAATCATCTTGGGGTCTAGCCCCATTTGTTTGCCGAACAGAATGGCTTCAGCTGTGGCGACATTGTGGATGGCCACCAGCAGGTTGGCGACGAGTTTCATCTTCATGCCGTTGCCGAACTCGCCCACCGTGAATTGCGACCGCGAGAAGCCTTTGAAGACCTCCGTCATGTGGCGAATCGGACCGGCTTCGCCGCTGGCGTAGACCGTCAGGTCGCGTGTCTTGGCTTGCGCACCCGTGCCGGACAGCGGCGTGTCAATCATCTTGATACCAGCCTTGGCCAATACTTTGCGCGCAGCCAGTTTGTCTTCGATCGGCAGTGTGCTGGTTTCTGCCACCACCAGCGAACCCTTGGGCAGTGCTTGCTTGACGGCCTGACCAGCGAGTTCTTCGCAGACCGCCATCAGTGCCGCTACGGAGGGCAGTGAACAGATGATGTGACTGGTTTTGCCCACCAGCATGCCGGGCGTCGTCCCGACCTTGGTCAGCTTGGGCGTCAGTTTTTTGCGGGTAGCAGGATTGACGTCGATGCCAGTGACAGCAAAGCCTGAAGCTTGTAGATTGGTCGCCATGGCGGAACCCATGATCCCCAGACCAATCACGCCAACAGAGATTCCAGAAGCTTGTTTTTTCATGTATTTTCCAGTTCCAAGGGAGAACCCTGAGGAGGGCCTTATTGATCTATTGATAAACTAACTATACAATAATTTTTAGTTTTTTAAACACTATTTTTAGGACGGGCCAGCCAATGAAACTCGGTACATTCATGATGCCTTTGCATCCTCCGTCCCGCATCCCCAGCGAAACGCTGCGTGAAGATCGCGAGGCCATTATCTTGGCTGACCGGCTTGGTTACTCAGAAGCCTACGTTGGCGAGCACGTGACCGATTTGGCAGAAAACGTCACCTCTTGTCTGATGTTCTTGAGCAGCTTGGCGTTTGAAACCAAGCAGATCAAATTAGGCTCGGGCACCATCAATATGCCCAACGGTCACCCGGCCGCCATTGCCGCCAACGTGGCCATGCTCGACCATATGTTGCAAGGCCGCTTCATCATGGGGATCAGCCCCGGGGGTCTGGCATCTGACGCGGAAGTCTTTGGCAACTTCGGCAAAGACCGCTTGGAAATGTTCGTCGAGTGCATCGACATGGTGCAGGCGATTTGGAGCGGCACAGCGCCCTACGATTTGACCGGCAAGTACTTCAACATCAGCACCTCCAAGACCATGATTCCGGAGATCGGTCAGGGCATCATCCTCAAGCCATATCAGCTGCCTTTCCCACCCATCGTGGTGACGGCCGTGGCGCCTTTTTCCAAAGGCATCACGGCTGCAGCCGCTCGTGGCTGGGACCCGATTTCAGCCAACTTCTTGTTGCCAGAATGGGTCAAGAGTCACTGGCCAAGTTATGTCGAGGGCTGCAAGCAAGCCGGGCGCACGGCAGACGCGGCCAATTGGCGTGTGGCCAAAAGCATCTTTGTCACCGACAAAGACGATACGGTGGCCCGCCGCTATGGTCATTCGGCTGAAGGCCCGTACCATTTCTACTTCAAGCAACTGATCCGCA
>CANCLK010000030.1 GCA_947378785.1 Comamonadaceae bacterium | reverse complement strand
CAGCGAAAAAGGCTCCGGCCAAAAAAGCGCCAGCGAAAAAAGCTCCGGCTAAAAAAGCCGCTGCCAAAAAAGCGCCAGCGAAAAAAGCTGCTGCTAAGAAAGTAGCTGCGAAAAAGCCCGCTGCGAAGAAAGCTGCGAAAAAGCCCGCTGCGAAGAAAGCCGCGAAAAAGCCCGCTGCGAAGAAAGCCGCGAAAAAGCCCGCTGCAAAAGCTCCTGCTGCAGCGGCCAGCCCAGCGGCTCAGACGACTCTGAACCCGCAAGCTGCCTGGCCGTTTCCAACAGCCAGCAAGCCCTAAGCAGTAAGGTAACTCTGCTTGAAGCCTGGCGTCGAAAGATGCCGGGCTTTTTTGTTTTCGCTGATCTAATCGACATGTCCCCACACCGCGCCCCCGAAGCCGTCTTTCTTAAGCACGACCCCAAAACAGGGGACTGTCTAGTGAGTATTCACGTCATGCCCAATGCATCGCAAACGGAAACGGATGGGCTTTATGGTGAGGAAGGTCAGCAAGCACTGCGCGTGCGATTGCATGCGCTGCCGATTGACGGCAAAGCCAATGAAGCGTTAATCAAATGGCTGGCCAAAGAATTAGACATCGCGCAACGTGACATCTCTCTGGCACGCGGCCAAACATCACGGCGCAAACAGCTACGGATCGACAGCAGCGTGGTAGCGACAGCGCGCTGGGAACGCATCATTCCATCAACCTAACATCTGATCAATCAGCCATTCAGCCGAAGCGAATGGCTCAAGCTGGACGAATCGTCTCAAGCGTGTAATTTTGGCAACCCGGTGTGGCGATCTTGTGAGCACCGACGCGATTGCCCAGTTCACAGCACTTCGCCAAAGACCAGCCTTTTTCAAGACCGAACAACAAAGCACCTCGAAAAGCATCACCACAGCCGGTCGGATCCACCAGTTCGGTAGCCTTGACGGGAGCAACCAAGGTCATTGCCCCGTCAATCCAGACTTCACAACCTTCAGCGCCAAGTGTGACGACAAGACCCTCGACTCGGCGCGACAGCGCTTTGTTGTCCAGACCGGTGCGTTCACTGAGCATGCGGCCTTCGTAGTCATTGACCGTTACCCAGGTGGCCAGCTCAACAAACTGCGTGAGCTCGTCGCCATTGAACATCGGCAAGCCCTGACCGGGATCAAACACAAAGGGAATACCGGCGGCCTTGAATTGCGCTGCATGCTGCAGCATGGCGTCACGGCCATCGGGTGAAATGATGCCGATCTTGATGTCATGCCGGGCGACCACTTCCGACAAGTGCGCCTGACTCATCGCACCAGGATGAAAAGCTGTGATCTGGTTGTTGTCGCGGTCCGTCATGATCATGGCTTGAGCCGTGTAAGTGTCGGTCAGTTCGCGTATGAACTCGGTGCTGATACCCTTGCGGCGAAGGTGCGCTAGGTAGTCCATACCATCGTTGCCGACTGTGGCCATGGGCAACGCGTTGCCGCCAAGTTGCGTCAGACTGTAGGCGATGTTGCCGGCACAGCCACCAAACTCGCGGCGCAGCGCAGGAACCAGAAACGACACATTCAATATGTGCAATTGTTCGGGCATGATCTGCTCGGCAAAACGCCCCTCAAAAGTCATGATGGTGTCAAAGGCCAAGGATCCACAAATCAAAGCAGGCATGCGTTTATTTCTCGAGGTTCAGGGGTAAAAAACAAACAGCCGGTAACCGGTGATGGGTACTGTTGCGGCAGGAGTCTCGGGGACTGGTGGCACGTCAGTTGGGGCAGGTGCAGCAGACGAAGGAGCCATCGGCAACGGCTGAGAAGGTAGCGGGGGCTGGAGGACCCGTAGCGCCATGCTGCCTGAGAAAGGGGCGGCCTGTTCCAGTCGATTGTTGACTGCGCCGAACTCGGCCGGCAATAAGACCCTGCGCATCAAGACCTCATTTTGTGAGCCGGTCAAAGTCACTTCCAGCGCGGGCATGGCGACAACAACGGGCCGTGTATTTTTGATAACGACATTCAGACGATATGCATCCACACCAGTCTGCGTGAATGAAGAGCTGTCGATCACGATTGCCTCAATGACGCGAGGCGGGTTGATCTGACACTCCATTTCTTGGCACAGCAGTTCGAGTGCTGGCAACAGTGCCGGGTAACGTGCAGCCAAGGCATCGCGTTCGTGCAAGAGCACTTGCAACGCCAGCGCACATAGCAGGGCTATAGCCAACACTGCGGCAAGAATCCGGTCAATCGGACCCTTGGGTTTGTCTTTACGTTTCGCCTTCTGAACAAAAGTCACATCGGGAAGTGGCGGCCGACGGGCTTCCTCGGCCTTTCCCGAATTCGTGGATTTTTTTGCTTTTGTCGCAGCGTACAGTGCGTGCCGGTCAGCATCCTCTTGGCTGCGAACGCGATCGTCTTGGACCGAAAAATCAGCAGCCTCTGGCGCCGACAGGTAACTAGACAGCGGGGCGGATACTGATGCGTCATCGATCAATGCCACTGCCGGAGAAGGTTGCACGTGCAAGACAGTAGGCGCTGGCGGGCTCATGTCCTCGACTTCAACGTCAGGGACGTCCAGAGACTCAGGCCCAGCAATCGCCTGAAAGTGTGCGGACGCATCGAAGACGCCGTCGCAATGACCGCAACGGACCCAGCCGTCCGACACTTTCAGTTGATCGGGCACGACCTTGAACATCGTTCGACATGTAGGGCAACAGGTTATCAAGCTCATCGCGTCGAATTGTAGGGCTTGGCGTCTTGAGAAAGTTCAGATTTTCGCCGTCATCAAGATCCAACCGTCTTCGCTGTCAGCCACGCTCAGGGTGGCGTACGGGGCATACGCGGCTTTGAGTTCGTCGGCTTGACGCTCCAAAATACCGGCCAACACCAAGTGGCCGCCCTGAGCGACGTGCGCACACAGCAGCGGCGCCAAAACCTTCAACGGCGTGGCCAGAATATTCGCCAGCACTGTTTGGTAGGTCCCCGACGATTTATCGGGCAAGCCTGCATTCAATTGCACATGATTCGCCTCGGCGTTGGCGAGAGTCGACTGCACAGCGGCTTCGTCGATATCAACGGCGTCAATATCAGTCGCCCCAAATTTAGCCGCACCGATGGCCAGAATACCGGAGCCACAACCGTAGTCGAGGACACGGCTCCCGGCCCGACCCGCAGCAATCCAGCGCAGACACATGCGAGTAGTCGGATGGGTGCCAGTGCCGAAAGCCAGCCCCGGATCGAGCCGAATCACTTGGCGCGCTTGGGCCGGTGGTTCATGCCAGGTTGGCACTATCCAAAACTCAGGCGTGATCTCGACTGGGGTGAATTGTGATTGCGTCAGCCGGACCCAGTCCTGCTCAGGCACCGGGCTGACGGCGACCACTTGGCAGCCAGCGAAAAAATCTTGCGCCGCAAGCAGCACAGCCGCATCCCGGGCGGCTGCTTCATTGGGAAACAGCGCAACGATACGCGAGCGCTCCCAGCCAGCCTTCGGTGGTGGCATGCCGGGCTCGCCAAAAAGCGCCTGCTCAGAGGGCGTCTGAGCATCGGCATCTTCGACCGACACGCTCAATGCGTCCAGCGCATCGAGCGCATCGCTCACGCTCTCGACGGCATCCACAGGGGCCAGCATGACCAGTTCGAAAAGACTCATGAAAAGACCCGCCAAATTAGGAAAACAACCCGCAGCGCATCACCAAGGAGCGCTTGCGGGTTTGAAATGAAGGATCAGCTTAGCGTTGACGCTGCGACAACCACTCTTCAAGATAGTGAATGTTGGTGCCGCCGTCCACGAACTTGGCATCCACCATCAGCTCACGATGGAGTGCAATGTTGGTGTTGATGCCTTCGACCACGGTTTCAGCCAACGCCGTGCGCATGCGGGCCAAGGCCTGCTCGCGCGTGTCGCCGTGAACAATGATCTTACCGATCATTGAGTCGTAATTCGGTGGCACAAAATAGTTGGCGTAGATATGCGAGTCAACACGCACACCGGGGCCGCCGGGTGCGTGCCATGTCGTGATGCGACCTGGAGACGGCGTGAACTTGTAAGGGTCCTCCGCATTGATGCGGCATTCAATCGAGTGGCCCTTGATCTCGATCTGACGCTGCGTGAACGGCAGACGTTCGCCAGCGGCCACCATGATTTGCGTCTTCACGATATCGACACCGGTGATCCATTCGGTGACAGGGTGCTCGACCTGAACGCGGGTGTTCATTTCAATGAAATAAAACTCGCCGTTTTCATACAAGAACTCGAAGGTGCCTGCGCCTCGGTAGCCAATTTTTTTCACAGCTGCAACGCAGCGTTCACCAATTTTCTCGATCAGCTTACGGGGAACGCCTGGTGCCGGCGCTTCCTCGATGACTTTTTGATGCCGGCGCTGCATAGAACAGTCACGCTCGCCCAGCCAGACAGCATTTTTGTGCTGGTCAGCCATGATCTGGATTTCAATGTGGCGCGGATTCTGAAGAAACTTCTCCATGTAGACAGCCGGATTGCCAAACGCTGCACCGGCTTCGGCCTTGGTCGTTTGGACAGCATGGATCAGCGCGGCCTCGGTGTGCACCACGCGCATGCCGCGCCCGCCACCACCGCCAGCAGCCTTGATGATGACCGGGTAACCGACGGCTTTGGCCGTGCGCTTGATCACCGCCGCGTCATCGGGCAATGCGCCTTCAGAGCCTGGCACACAAGGCACGCCAGCCTTGATCATGGCCTGCTTGGCAGAGACCTTGTCACCCATGATGCGGATGGATTCCGGCGTCGGGCCGATAAATTTAAAGCCGCTTTTTTCTACGCGTTCGGCAAAATCAGCGTTTTCGCTGAGGAAACCATAACCTGGGTGGATGGCTTCGGCATCAGTCACCTCGGCCGCAGCAATGATGGCCGGCATGCTGAGGTAGCTCTGGGCGGATGGTGCCGGACCGATGCACACTGACTCGTCAGCCAGCTTGATGTATTTGGCTTCGCGGTCGGCTTCGGAGTAAACCATCACGGCTTTGACACCGAGCTCCCGACAGGCCCGCTGGATACGCAGGGCAATTTCACCGCGGTTAGCGATCAGAATTTTTTTAAACATAGCGCCCGCTTCACTCGATGATGTAGAGTGTTTGGCCGTATTCCACTGCTTGGCCGTTCTCACACAACATGGCAGTCACGGTGCCAGATTTGTCGGCCTCAATCTCGTTGAGAATCTTCATGGCCTCAATGATGCAGATGGTGTCGCCTTCTTTGACCTGGCTGCCGATTTCGACAAAAGCCTTGGCACCCGGACTGGCCGATCGGTAGAAAGTGCCGACCATCGGCGACTTCACAGCATGACCGACCACCTCGGTCGGGGCCGCAGGGGCCGCAGAAGCAGCCACCGCCGCCGCAACGGGCGCAGGTGCAGCAGCCAACATGGCTGGCGCTTGCATGACCACAGGCGCAGCGCCCATGAACTTGACGATTCTGACTTTACCCTCGGCCTCGGTGATCTCAAGTTCCGACACGTTCGACTCTGAAACCAAGTCAATCAGTGTTTTGAGTTTGCGTAAATCCATTTTTTATTCTCCGGCGACGGTGGCAGGCTGAAAGCCCGGCCTTTGCTTTGAAGGGAAGAGCTCGCAGCGAGCTCTTGTCGTCAGGTACCAAACCCCTGATGCCAAACGATGCATTCGCCATTATTTGGCGGTCTTCGTTCACTAAACAGCTTGAATTGTACCCATCTACGAAATTGCAAATCCCTGACGGCAGACTTTTCTAGAGTCTCGCATGATGGATAAAGCGATTCCTACGTGGTGGGGAACTTATCCAAAAATCTACCCGTGCCGAACTTTAACGCAAATTGAGCCCTGATTTGCCACTGTTGACGACTAAACATGACGATTAATGTTCAGGTCAGCGCAGCCCATTTGAGAAGATCGGCGGGTGATAGTTGCCCGCTTTTACGCTGCAACACGTCGCCAGAAGCACCAAAGGCGACCGAAAATGGCAGGCCACCGGTCAAATTACCCATGCGCTTGCTGAGGTCCGTCCCCCCCAGACCAGCCATGACGATCGGAAAATCCAGCGGTGACTTTTGAAGCCAAGCGCGCACAGCACTCGGCTGATCAACGGCCAGACCCAGCACGCGCCAGCCCCGCGCCTGCTGCTCCTGATGGAATCGATTCAGCAAAGGCAACTCTTCTACGCAAGGCGGACACCAAGTCGCCCAAAAATTCACCAACAAAGGCTGGCCCGCCAAACTGCTGACTTTCAACGTCGCGCCATCAGGTGTTTCCATCTCCAACGCCCAGAAAGGGTCTTTAGCCACGCTGACCGCAGATTGCGCCTGCGGCCGATCACGCAACCACCATGCGGCACCCACGCCAGCCAGACCAGCGCCAACGGCGGTACCGGCAAACAGCATGCTTCTACGTTTGATCATCTAGGTTTCCTGTTAACTTTCAATTTAACTTCAAGCCAGTTTCGCAGGTTTTAAGCCCCGATCTTTGCAGTTCGTGTCAAGTCTGCCCAAGGGCGACCAAACGCTCGACAGCCGATAAATCCCCGCGTGGCGTGCGGCCCTTGGCATCTGGCCGCAAAGCGCCGCGCAAATCGTCGTGGTCATAGACCATCAGATGCACCCCAACGGTTTCGTGCAAGGGCTTGCAGATGCTGCGAACGCTCAGTGCCTCCACGCTGTCACCCCAGAAACCGGTGACTGTGCGGGGTTCGTAATCCACCTTGTGCTCAATCAGGGCAATTTCAGCCGACTTGGAGTCATCACAAAACAGCTGGATATAAATGTCTGACAGCCGCGTTGCAGTGCCGTGCCAAACTGCCCCCCCCAAAAACGGCCGAAACTCTGCCATGCGCTGCATCCAGACCAAGGCCAGTTCACGCAAGGCTTGCAGCTCGGCCGGCTGCGTGTCAGCGCAAAACAGCGCAATGTACGCATGCACGGCGTCTTCAAGCTCGTCATTGCTAGGCAGTTCGGTGCGTGTCGGCAGCGCCATCTGCTTGACCGCGCGACGCTTAGCGGGACCGTATTCAAGCCCCTCTTCCACCACCATAGCGGCAGCGGCAGCAGCAATTTCAGCCTTCAGGTTGTGCGGTTCAAAAGAGTTCATAACGCTTATTTTTGCACCAGCTGAGCCCCCCAGCAGACCAAGGGTTGAAGCTGCGCCACCAACCGTTGCCTAAAATGCTGCATGCACATACATATATTGGGAATCTGCGGCACTTTCATGGGCGGCTTGGCGGCCCTAGCGCGAGAAGCTGGCCACCAAGTCACCGGTTGCGACACCGGCGTTTACCCACCCATGAGCGACCAGCTGCGCAGCTTGGGCATTGAACTGACCGAAGGCTATGACGCCAGCGTGTTACAGCAAACCGGCTTCAAGCCCGACATGTTTGTTATCGGCAACGTAGTGTCGCGCGCTCAGCTGCCAGATGGCAGCCCGAAGTTCCCATTGATGGAAGCCATCCTTAACCAAGGTTTGCCCTACACGAGCGGTCCGCAGTGGCTGGCTGAGCATGTGTTGCAAGGCCGCCATGTGCTGGCTGTGGCTGGCACGCATGGCAAAACGACCACCACCGCCATGCTCACTTGGATTCTGGAGCAGGCGGGTTTGCAGCCGGGTTTCTTGATCGGCGGCGTGCCCTTGAACTTTGGTGTCTCCGCCCGTCTCGGCCAAGGTCAGTGCTTTGTGATCGAGGCTGACGAGTACGACACGGCCTTTTTCGACAAACGCAGTAAGTTTGTTCACTACCGGCCACGCACGGCCATCCTGAACAACCTAGAGTTTGACCACGCTGACATTTTTGAGAACTTGGCGGCCATCGAACGGCAGTTCCATCACTTGGTGCGCACCGTGCCTTCGAAAGGCCGCGTGGTGGTGAACGCCACCGAATCCAGCTTGACGCGCGTGCTCGGGCAAGGTTGCTGGAGTGAGCAAGTGCAATTCGGCCCAAGCCCGTCGAACCCAGCCGGCTTCACGGCCGTGGGTGAGCCGCAGGCCTTTCAAGTGCTGAAAGCCGGCCAACCGGTGGCCGAAGTGCTCTGGGCGATCAGCGGTGTCCACAACCAGCTGAATGCGCTGGCCGCCATCGCGGCGGCCGAGCATGTCAGCGTCAACCCGACCACCGCAGCCCAAGCGCTGAGCAGCTTTGAGAACGTCAAACGGCGCATGGAAGTGCGCGGCGTGGTGCAACGCACTGGCGGCGACATCACGGTGTATGACGACTTTGCGCACCACCCAACGGCGATCCACACCACCATCGACGGCTTGCGCCGGCAGTTGAATGCACAAGGCCACACGGCAGCGCGCATTTTGGCGATCTTCGAGCCGCGCAGCAACACCATGAAGCTGGGCACCATGACCGCACAGCTGCCGTGGAGCCTAGAGCAAGCCGACCTGGCGTTTTGCCACGCCGGCGGTCTGGACTGGGATGCCAGAGCCGCTCTCGCCACGATGGGTGCGCGGGCCCAAGTCGCCGACACACTCGACACCTTGCTGGCCCAAGTCAAAGCCGCAGCCTTGCCAGGCGACCATTTGCTGTGCATGAGCAACGGCGGCTTTGGCGGCATTCACGCCAAACTACTGGACGCGCTGGCGGCCTGAAAAGGCCGCCAGCTTAAAGCGTCAAATTAGCCGCCAGCGTCGCTTCGCTGAAAGTTCAGCGCGCGCGTCGGGCCTTCACGGACTCCGACAAGCCTTCCAGCAGTTCCAGCGAATCGCCCCAACTCAGGCAGGCATCGGTGATGCTCTTGCCGTACGCCAAAGCCTTCGGGTCGTCCTTGCCGGGCGTGAACTTCTGCGCACCCGGATTCAGGTGACTTTCCACCATCAGGCCAAAGACCTGACGTGATCCACCCGCAACTTGGGCCCCGATGTCACGCGCCACTTCCAGCTGTTTTTCGTGCTGCTTGGAACTGTTGGCATGACTGCAGTCAACCATCAGCGTGGCGGGCAGTTTGGCGACTTCGAGATCCTTGCACGCGGCGCCGACGCTGGCGGCGTCATAGTTGGGTGCTTTGCCACCGCGCAGAATCACGTGGCAGTCCGGGTTGCCGTTGGTTTGCACAATCGCCACCTGGCCGTTTTTGTGAACTGACAAAAAGTGGTGCCCGCGCGCCGCGGCTTGAATCGCATCGGTGGCGATGCGAATATTGCCATCCGTGCCGTTCTTGAAGCCAATCGGTGCCGAGATGCCTGACGCCAATTCGCGGTGCACCTGGCTTTCAGTGGTGCGCGCTCCGATTGCGCCCCAAGCGATCAAATCACCGATGTATTGCGGTGAAATCACGTCCAGAAACTCGCTCCCCGCCGGCAAGCCCATACGGTTGATGTCGATCAGCAACTGCCGCGCAATGCGCAGACCTTCGTCGATACGGTAGCTCTCGTCCAAGTACGGGTCATTGATGAGGCCCTTCCAGCCGACCGTGGTGCGTGGCTTTTCAAAATACACGCGCATCACGATCTCCAGCGTATCGGCGTATTTGTGGCGCTGCTCCACCAGCTTGCGGGCGTACTCCAAAGCCGCCATCGGGTCATGAATCGAGCAAGGGCCGATGACCACCAGCAGCCGGTCGTCCGTGCCCGCCATGATGTTGTGGATGCTGCGCCGGGTCTGCGTGATCAGGCTCTCGACCGGCGTGCCGTCGATCGGAAAGAAGCGAATTAAATGCTCGGGAGGTGGAAGCACGGTGATGTCCTTGATGCGTTCGTCGTCGGTCTGGCTGGTTTTGTCGACGGGACGCACATAGCGGGCTTCGCTGGTGTTCTGGACTGACGCATTCATGACGGGCTTCCTTCTGGGTTGACTAAACAATTCAGGTGCAAAAAAAAACCGCCGGAGGATCCGGCGGTTTTTGAGATTCAGCTGCGTTTTCTGGGCTTACGCAAGGATCTCTCTACCGCCGGAGGCGCTTGAGAACCAAAAGTAAGAAAAATAAAATGCGGCTGAATGCATGGGGTCAATGTAGCACAGGTCAATGATTGTCAAAAATCAGGCGGTCCCGCCGACCGTCAGACCGTCGATGCGCAGGGTCGGCTGGCCGACGCCCACGGGCACGCTCTGGCCTTCTTTGCCGCAGGTGCCGACACCGCTGTCGAGCGCCATGTCGTTGCCCATCATGGTCACACGCGTGAGCGCATCAGGGCCGTTGCCGACAATCGTCGCGCCCTTGACCGGGTAGAGAATTTTGCCGTTTTCAACCCAGAACGCTTCGCTTGCCGAAAAGACGAATTTACCGGAGGTGATGTCGACCTGGCCGCCGCCGAAGTTGGTGGCGTAGAGCCCCTTTTTGATGCTCGCCACAATCTCTTCGGGGGCTTTGTCACCGCCCAACATATAGGTATTGGTCATGCGTGGCATCGGCGTGTGCGCATAGCTTTCACGGCGGCCGTTACCTGTCGGCTTGACCTTCATCAGGCGCGCATTCAGCGAGTCTTGGATGTAACCCTTCAAGATGCCATCTTCGATCAGCACGTTGCGCTGGCTGGCGTTACCTTCGTCGTCCACATTGAGGGAACCGCGGCGGTCGGCCAAGGTGCCGTCGTCCAGCACCGTCACTCCTTTGGCCGCCACGCGCTCACCAATGCGTCCTGCAAAAGCGCTCGAACCCTTGCGGTTGAAATCGCCTTCAAGACCATGACCAATCGCTTCGTGCAACAAAATACCGGGCCAGCCAGAGCCCAGCACTACGGTCATCTGACCGGCAGGCGCGGGGCGCGCTTCTAGGTTGGTGAGCGCGGCTTTGACTGCCGCATCGACATATTCATTGATCTGGTCTTCACCGAAATAAGCCAAACCAAAGCGACCGCCGCCGCCGCCCGAACCCACTTCGCGCCGGCTCACGCCCGCGATTTTTTGCTCCGCAATCACCGTCACGCTCAAGCGCACCAAAGGACGCACGTCGGCCGCCAACGTACCATCGGCACGCGCCACCATGACCACGTCATATTCACTGGCCAAGCCGGCCATGACTTGCACCACGCGCGGGTCTTTGGCTTTCGCAAGTTTTTCGACACGCTCCAGCAATTTGACTTTAGCGGTGCTGTCGAGAGAAGCAATTGGGTCGATGTCGCTGTAGAGTGAACGGCTACCAGCCACCTTGCGGGTGCTGGTCTTCACCTTGCCAGCCTTGGTGGCGGCCGAAATGGTGCGCACAGTGCGGGCAGCGTCTAGCAGGGAGGCTTCAGAAATATCGTCTGAGTAAGCAAAAGCAGTTTTCTCGCCACTGACAGCGCGCACGCCAACGCCTTGGTCAATGCTGAACGAGCCGGTTTTGACGATGCCTTCTTCCAGGCTCCAGCCCTCGCTGCGGGTGTACTGAAAATAAAGATCCGCATCATCCACGCCGTAAGACGTGATCTCGCCCAAGGCGCGGCGCAAATGCGCTTCGGTCAGCCCAAAGGGTGCCAGCAGCAGCTTTTCAGCAATCGCCAGCCGCTCAGACGTCGCATCGGCTTGGGGCCGGGCGCTAGGCGCAAAAAAGTCTGTTTTACGAGCTGAGCCGGGAGAGGATTTGAGTGACACCATCGGCTCATTGTAGGCAGTCTGCCTCAGCCGCGCGGCCGGCAGGGGTTCTGTCGATCAGGACTGGATCAGCCGTTTCGACTTGGCGATCGACATCAAAATGCCGACGGCCAGCCCCAACGTGACCATCGCCGTGCCGCCGTAGCTGATAAAGGGCAAAGGCACGCCGACCACCGGCAAAATACCACTGACCATGCCCATGTTGACGAACGCATAGGTGAAAAAAATCATGGTCACCGCGCCTGCCAGAAGTCGGGCAAACAGCGTTGGCGCGTCCAGCGCAATGGCCAGACCACGCAAGATCAGGAAAATGAAACCCGCGATCAGCATTAAATTTCCGAACAGCCCGAACTCTTCTGAGTAGGCTGCAAAAATGAAGTCGGTGGTGCGCTCCGGGATGAACTCCAGATGCGTTTGGGTGCCAGCCATGAAGCCCTTGCCAAAAATACCGCCAGAGCCAATCGCAATCATCCCCTGAATGATGTGAAAGCCCCGACCCAGCGGATCACGCGTTGGGTCAAGCAGTGTGCAAATGCGTTGCTGTTGGTAGTCGTGCAGGATCGGCCAACGCATGCCGTCGGCGCAAAGCTGCGGTTCAAACCACACGACCAAGGCAACGCCAATCAAGCCCAACAAGACCGGCGGCACGATCAGGCGCCAACTCAGGCCGGCAAAAAAAATCACCGCCAGCCCAGCGGCCAGCACCAGCAGCGAGGTGCCCAGATCGGGTTGCTTCATGATGAGACCGACCGGCACCACCAACAGCAGACCCGCCGCCAGGAAATCAAGTGGTCGCAACTGGCCTTCACGCTTTTGGAACCACCAAGCCAGCATCAGCGGCATGGCGATTTTCAAGATTTCACTGGGCTGAATGACCACGCCCAGATTGATCCAGCGTTTGGCGCCCTTCTTGGTGATGCCGAAGACAGCAACCGCCACCAACAGCGCCACACCCAAAATATAAAGGGGTACGGCAAACGCCATCAGACGCTGCGGCGGAATTTGCGCGACCACAAACATGATGGCCCCGGCAATCAGCATGTTGCGGCCATGGTCAACAAAACGGGTGCCATGGTCATAACCAGACGAATACATGATCAGCAGCCCGGCAGACGCCAGCAAAAAAACCGCAAAAGCCAAGGGGCCATCAAAACCCTCAAAGAGAGGCGCGACACGACGCAACAGAGAGGGTTTTTCAAAAATGACAGCCATGCGGCAATTATCTGTCAGCTACCATGCCCCAATGACAACGACCCATTTGCTTTACCTGCACGGCTTTCGCTCCTCGCCGCGCTCCATGAAAGCCATGAAAATGGCCGAAGCCGTTCAGTCACGCCACCCGCAGGTGCATTGGTGGTGCCCACAGCTGCCACCGTCACCTAAAGAAGCCATGGCTTTGCTGATGGGCGGTACAACCGATTGGCCAACCCAGAACATGGCTGTCGTCGGCTCATCGCTGGGCGGGTTTTACGCGACCTGGATCGCCGCGAAAACCGGCTGCAAAACCGTTCTACTGAATCCCGCAGTCGACCCGGCGCGCGACTTGAGCCGTTACATCGGCGAGCAAACCAGTTGGCACGACCCGCTCGAAACTTTTTTCTTCAAGCCAGCATTTGTGCAAGAACTGCGGGACCTAAAGGCCGACCCCTTGACGCATCCAGAGCGCTTGCTGGCCATCATCGCCAAGGGCGACGAGCTGCTGGACTGGCGTGAGATGAGCAGCCGCTACGCTTCGGCTCACCTCAAGCTGCTCGAAGGTGGCGACCACGCCCTCAGCGATTTCGACACCCACTTGGACGACGTTCTGGCCTTTTTAGACTTAGCCTGAAGCCGCCGCGACAGGCCAACGCCCATGGGACAATTCGGCCCATGCATACATTGTTTGAAGAAGCCGGTAAATTTCTGGCCGGTCGCATCCTGTCGGAATCCGATGCCTCACTGCAGGTCGAACTGGACTCGGGCAAACGGGTCAAGGTCAAAGCCGCCCACGCCCTGCTGAAATTTGAAAAACCTGCGCCAGCCGAATTGGTCGCCAAAGGCCAGTTGCTGAGTCTGGAGATTGACTTGGACTTGGCCTGGGAGTTCGCCAGCGACGAAGAGTTCGGTTTTGCCGATCTGGCGCGTGACTATTTCAGCGCCGACCCGAGCCAAGCCCCCAGCATCGAGCAACAGGCCGCTGCGCTGTTCCGGCTGTTTGAGTCGCCACATTACTTTAGACGCGCTGGCAAAGGCCGCTTCAAAAAAGCCCCAGCCGACATCTTGCAACTGGCGCTGGCCGGTATCGAGAAGAAAAAACAACTCGCCGCGCAGATCACCCGTTGGGCTGAAGAACTGGCGCAAGGCCAGTGCCCAGACCCGGTGCGCGAGCAGCTTTACAAGATTCTCTTTAAGCCCGACAAAAACAGCGCCGAATACAAAGCCGTGGTCGAAGCGGCGCGTGCCACACATTTGCAAGCGCTGGACTTGCTGCAGCGTGCCGGCGCGATTGCCTCGGCCTACCAGTTCCACTGGAAACGCTTTTTGTTCGAAAACTTCCCCAAAGGCACGGGATTCCCAGCCCTGCAAGCGCCGGCCGCCCCGGACGAATTGCCTTTGGCCGATGTGCGGGCTTTTTCCATCGACGACTCCAGCACCACGGAGATTGACGACGCACTGTCGGTGCAAGGCTTCGGCAGCGGCACCATCACGCTGGGCATTCACATCGCAGCGCCCGGACTCGCGGTGCAACCTGGCAGCGCCATCGACGCGCTCGGCCGGGCGCGCTTGTCGACGGTCTACATGCCCGGCTACAAGCTGACCATGCTGCCCGACGAGGTGGTGCAAAACTACACGCTGCAAGAGGGTCGCAACTGCCCGGCCTTGTCGCTTTATGTCACGCTGGATGAAGCCACGCTGGAGATTCGCGAGACCGTCACGCGGCTCGACCTGGTGCCGATCATCAGCAACCTGCGTCACGACAAACTCGACACCACCTTCACGGAAGCATTTTTTGAAACAGAAGCAGCCAATGTACTGGCCAGCGCCGCCCCATCCGACGTCGCGTGGGGCGTGGAGCTGTGCTTTTTGCACCGGCTGGCGCGGCACCTCAAGGCTCAGCGCGAAGTCGTGCGCGGCAAGCCAGAAAACTTCAACCGGCCCGACTACAACTTCAAGCTCGACAACCCTGGAGGCGGCGAACCGCAAGGCGATGAGCCCGTCAGCATCAGTATTCGCCAGCGCGGCGCACCGCTTGATTTGATCGTCGCTGAGGCCATGATTTTGGCCAACAGCACTTGGGGTGAATGGCTGGCTGAGCATGGCGTGCCGGGCATTTACCGCAGTCAGGCCAGCATGGCGCCGGGCGTCAAAGTACGCATGGGCACCAAGGCTTTGCCGCACGCCGGCATTGGCGTCAAAAGCTACGCTTGGAGCACCTCACCGCTGCGCCGTTATGTGGACTTGGTGAACCAGTGGCAGATCATTTCTTGCGTGCGACATGGCCGCACCGCCGCACTGGCCGCACCCTTCAAGCAGCGGGATACCGAGCTCTTCGCCATCATCTCTGGCTTCGATGCGGCCTACAGCGCGTACAACGGTTTTCAGTCCGGCATCGAGCGTTACTGGACGCTCAAGTACTTGCAACAAAACGGCATCACCGAACTCACCGCAACGTTCTTCAAAGACAACTTGGTGCGCGCCGATGACTTGCCATTAGTGCTGCCGGTAGCGGGCGCGCAAGGCCTGCCGCGCGGCGCACGGGTGCGCGTGAAACTGGGCGAGATTGACGAGATCACGCTGGACATTCACAGCACCGTGATCGAGCGACTCGACGTCGGTCCGGAAGACGCCGCAGCGGCCGAAGCCGAGGACTTGGACGCTGAAGAATCCGAATTCGCCGCTGGTCCGATCTCTATCGCCGTTGACCTGAACGAGCCCGACAGCGATGCGCTCAGCAGCCCCGCTAACGCCGCCAGCGCGACCACCGCGTAAACCGCGGCGCCTCACTGCAGCAGCCCACCCGTGAAATCGCCCAGCATCTTGCAACTGGCTTTGGGCATTTCCGTGCTGCTGCACGCCTTGCTGTTGGCCGTGCGCTTGGTTGATCCGGCTCAATTTGACCGAATTTTTCAGGACACGCCACTGGAAGTGATTTTGGTCAACAGCAAGGCCAATGAGCAGCCTGACAAAGCCAAAGCCATCGCGCAGTTTTCATTGGCTGGCGGGGGCGACTTGGACAAAGGTCGCGCCACCTCGCCCTTACCGCCTTCCGCCCTGACCGACGCGGGCGACCCCACCGATGATGTCCAACGCAAGATTGCGTCGATGCAGGCGCAGCAGATGCAGTTGCTAACGCAGATCAAAAAGCAGTTGGCAGCGATGCCACCGCCTGTTGTCGCGCGGCTGGCCAAAGACCCGGTACAAACTGAGCGTGAAGAAAAACGCCGGCAACTGATGAACATCTTGGCCGAAATCGAAAAGCGCATCAGCGCCGAAAACGAGCGGCCCAAAAAACGTTACATCAGTCCGGCCACGCGCGAAGAGGTCTACGCCCTGTATTACGACCGCCTGCGGCGCAAGATTGAAAGCCAGGGAACGACAGCCTTTCCGGCACTTGCCGGTCAAAAACTGTATGGCGAGCTGACCATGGCCCTGACAGTTAATTTCGACGGCCAACTGCTCGCCACCGAAGTGATGCAAACCTCGGGTAACCTCACGCTGGACCGACAGGCGCAAAGCATTGCATTGCGGTCTGCACCGTTTGGACGGTTCACGCCAGAGATGCGACGCCAGGCCGACCAGATTGTGGTGGTTTCGCGGTTTAATTTCAGCCGGGACGACACACTGCAGACCCGGCTCAGCCAGCGCTGATCCAAGACGAGCAAGAAAAAATGGACCGAGACGTCGACATGTGCAACACCATCGCCAGCAGAAAATCTGCGCTGCTGCAGCCATACATGCGGGCAACGCAACCATGAGCCTCGGTTTCAAAGGCCTGCTTCGGCCCCTTTTCAAGCTGCTCTTGCTGCTGCTCATGGCGTTGCTGGCCCTGCAGCTTTACTTTGTCGGACGCATCGCCCTGATGGGCGTCCTCGCACCGGAGTCCACTGCGTTTCAACGCTCGGAAATATACCGAGTTGCGAGCACCACCGGATCGCTCCAATGGAGCCAGCGCTGGGTCCCTTATGCGCAAATCTCCATGAACCTGAAGCGCGCCGTCATCGCATCTGAAGACGCCAGCTTCACTGAGCATGATGGGCTGGATCTGGAGGCGCTGGAAAAAGCTTGGGGGAAAAATGCTGCTGCAGAACAGCGCGCGAAAAAAATAGCAGATCGACTCGCCGCTGAAACTGCCAAACGACAATCCAGCAAAAAAACCAGTAACGTCAGCGTCGCTCCAGCGCCGCTGAAACTTGTCGCCAATGCGCCGAAAATCATCGGCGGCTCGACCATCACCCAGCAACTTGCCAAAAATCTTTTTTTGTCCGGCGAACGCACCTTGCTGCGTAAAAGCGAAGAGCTGCTGCTCACGCTGATGCTTGAAGCCATGCTCAACAAGCAACGAATTCTGGAGATTTACCTCAACAATGTCGAATGGGGCGAAGGCATTTTTGGTGCAGAAGCTGCGGCGCAGCACTATTTCCGCAAACCTGCCGCCCGACTCAGCCCCTACGAAGCGGCACGTCTGGCGGTGATGTTGCCCCGACCGCGCTATTTCGAGACACGGCCCAACTCAGACTATCTAGAATCGCGCGCCAACACCATCGTTGCGCGTATGGGTGGCGTGGACGTGCCCTGATGCGAATCTTAGGCATTGACCCCGGGCTTCAAATCGCCGGCTTTGGCGTCATCGATGTCGATGGCCAAGCACTGAGTTACGTCGCCAGCGGCACCATCAAAACCACCCACATGGTTGGCGGTCCTTTGCCGGAGCGTCTCAAGGTTTTGTTTGATGGCGTGCGCGAAGTGGTCGCCCGCTACCAGCCTGATCAAGCCTCGGTCGAAATCGTTTTTGTCAACGTCAACCCGCAAGCCACCCTGCTACTGGGCCAAGCCCGTGGCGCCTGCATCACAGCACTGGTGGCGAGTGATTTGCCGGTGAGCGAATACACCGCCTTGCAAATGAAAAAAGCCGTAGCAGGCTACGGTAAAGCAGGTAAAGCTGAGGTCCAAGAAATGGTGATGCGGCTGCTCAAACTGCCTTCATTGCCTGGCAAAGACGCCGCCGATGCCTTGGGCTTGGCCATCACCCATGCGCACGTGGGGCCGGCCATGGCCAGACTAGCGAAAGCCAGCGGGCTAGGCGCTGCGATGGACGGGGCCTATCGGGATGGGCGCAGTCGGTAACAGCAAAATTAACCTCTACTTACCAACGCTCAGCGCAAGCGCTCGACCGTCAAGACTGCAAAAAAACCAAAGGCCGAGATCAGCGTCCACTTCAAAATCAGCAGACCGTAGCGCTTGAAGCGTGGCTGCCCGGTGATGGCAAACAAGGCGAAGCAAGCGCCGGCTGCCAGCATGAGCAAGATGAGAAGCCAACGAAAGAACAGCATGGGGAAGCCTCAGCGTGAAGCGCCGCTTACCAAGCCGGCGCGAGTTGCGCCAAGCCTTTTGGCGCGGTTTTGTCGTCGGTGAAGCTGACGATTTCATAGGCCTCGGGGTGTGCCAGCAACTCGCGTAATAGCTTGTTGTTCATGGCGTGACCCGACCTGAACGCGCTGTAGGCGGCCAGCAAAGGTTTGCCCAGCAAATAGAGGTCCCCCATGGCGTCCAAAATCTTGTGTTTGACGAACTCGTCGTTGTAGCGCAGGCCATCTGTGTTCAACACCTTGTAGTCGTCCATGACGATGGCGTTGTCAAGCCCGCCACCGAGAGCCAAGCCGTTGGCCCGCATCATCTCGACGTCTTTGGTGAAGCCGAAGGTGCGTGCGCGCGCGATGTCGCGGATATACGAATCGCTGCCTATGTCGAACTCGACCCGCTGACCGGTGGAGTCCACCGCCGGGTGGTCAAAATCAATCTCGAAGCTGAGCTTGTAGCCTTCGTAAGGGCTCAGCCGCGCCCACTTGGTGCTGGCGCCCTCACCTTCGCGAACTTCAACCGGTTGGGTCACCCGCACAAACTTTTTGGGTGTCTGCTGCAAGGCGATGCCGGCCGACTGCAACAAGAATACAAACGAGGCCGCAGAGCCATCCAAGATAGGCACTTCTTCAGCGGTGATGTCGATGATTAGGTTGTCAATGCCGAGACCGGCGCATGCCGACATCAGATGCTCAACCGTGAAGACTTTGGCGTTGCCGCTGGAAATGGTCGAGGCCATGCGCGTGTCGGTCACCGCTACCGCAGACACCACGATGTCCACCGGCAGAGGCAAGTCGACCCGCCTAAAGACAATCCCGGTGTCTGGCGGCGCTGGCCGCAGGGTCAACTCAACGCGCTGACCGCTGTGCAAACCAACGCCTACCGCTTTGGTCAGGGATTTGAGCGTTCTTTGAGCGAGCATGGTTTTATTTTAATTGGCACACCAGAACTGCGAGGAAATAAGGACTATGCCGTTGCGCCGCCCTGCGCCCACGCCATCAAAGCGTGAACGCAGGGGCTGCAAAACTTCAAGCTCAATCGGCTTGCTTGCGCAAAAAGGCCGGGATCTCGAAGTCGTCCATGCCGCCTGATGCCAAGGCGTCAACTTTCGCCGCAGCTTGCGTGCGGTTGGTTCGCCAGACGCTTGGCACGGCCATGTTGCCGTAGTCATGCTGTGTCGGGGTGGCCGGTTGAGCGTTGGTGCTGTAGGGCTGACCCGCATTGCCAACCGCCACATTGAGCACTGGCAAATTGTCCGTTCCGGTGCGCAGCACTTGCAGTGGTGGCGCTGTGCGACGAATCGTCTGACGGCTCAGACCCGTGGCGACCACCGTGACGCGAATTTCTTCGCCGAGGTTGTCGTCATAGGCAGTGCCGTAAATCACATGTGCATCGGGCGAGGCGTAGGCGCGGATGGTGTTCATGGCCAGTTTAGATTCGCTCAATTTGAGCGAGCCTTTGGCAGCTGTGATTAACACCAAAACACCCTTGGCACCCGACAGGTCAATGCCTTCCAGCAGTGGGCAAGCGACAGCCTGCTCGGCGGCGATGCGCGCACGATCAGGACCGCTGGCCACGGCCGTGCCCATCATGGCTTTGCCGGGTTCACCCATGACCGTGCGGACGTCTTCAAAGTCGACGTTGACGTGGCCTGGCACGTTGATGATTTCAGCAATACCGCCAACCGCATTTTTCAACACGTCGTTGGCATGTGCAAAGGCTTCGTCTTGGGTGATGTCATCGCCCAGCACGTCGAGCAATTTTTCGTTCAGCACGACGATCAACGAGTCGACATTGGCTTCAAGTTCTGCCAGACCGCTGTCGGCATTCGTCATCCGACGGCCGCCTTCCCAGTCGAACGGCTTGGTGACCACGCCGACGGTCAGAATGCCCATTTCTTTGGCTACCCGAGCGATCACTGGCGCAGCACCGGTGCCGGTACCACCGCCCATGCCGGCGGTGATGAACAGCATGTGCGCACCAGCGATGGCCTCACGAATGTCGTCCACCGCGAGTTCAGCCGCATCGCGGCCTTTTTCGGGTTTGCTACCGGCGCCCAAACCGCTGCCGCCCAGCTGAATGGTCTTGTGCGCAGTGCCGCGGCCGAGCGCTTGCGCGTCGGTGTTGGCGCAAATGAATTCGACGCCCTGAACGCCGCTTACGATCATGTGCTCAACGGCGTTGCCGCCGCCGCCGCCGACGCCGATCACTTTGATCAAGGTGCCTTGGTTGAACTCTTCAATCTCGATCATTTCGATGCTCATGGGAGCCTCCTATTTGTATTGCAGTTGCTTAAATTCAGATTCAGATAATTTTTTAGTGTCAGCATGATTTTTATGACGGCGGGTCAGCCCCTCCTGAATGTGTTGGACAAGATGAGGTCAGGCGTTGCATTGAAAAGTGAATCATCAGAAGTTCCCCACTAGCCAGTCTTTGACCTTGCCGAAAGCGTTGTGCATGCTGCCCGCTTTTTGCGAGACTTTGTAGCCGCGCATGCGTGCCAGTCGGGCTTCTTCCAGCAGGCCCATCACGGTGGCAGCACGGGCCTGAGCGACCATGTCGGACAGTGCGCTGGAATAGCGCGGCATCCCGCGCCTGACCGGCTTCAAAAAGATGTCTTCGCCGAGCTCGACCATGCCCGGCATGACGGCGCTGCCGCCGGTGATGACGATGCCGGAGGACAGTACTTCCTCGAAACCTGATTCGCGGATAACCTGTTGCACCAGTGAATAAATTTCCTCTATACGCGGCTCAATCACACCGGCCAACGCTTGGCGGCTAAGCATGCGCGGTCCACGGTCACCTAGGCCAGGCACTTCAACTTGCCGCTCCGGGTCGGCCAGCAGTTGCTTGGCACAGCCGTTTTCAACCTTGATGTCTTCAGCGTCTTTGGTCGGCGTGCGCAGCGCCATGGCGATGTCGCTGGTGATCAAATCGCCAGCGATGGGAATCACGGCGGTGTGCCGAATCGCCCCCCCCGTGAAGATCGCTACGTCAGTGGTGCCGGCGCCGATGTCGACCATCGCCACGCCCAATTCGCGCTCGTCTTGCGTCAACACCGCGAGGCTGGACGCTAGCGGATTCAACATCAGTTGGTCTACTTCAAGACCGCAGCGACGCACACACTTGATGATGTTTTCTGCCGCACTTTGCGCGCCGGTGACGATGTGAATTTTGGCTTCCAGCCGAATGCCGCTCATGCCGATGGGCTCGCGAACATCTTGTCCATCGATCACAAATTCTTGCGGCTCCACCAACAACAAGCGCTGATCGGTCGAGATGTTGATGGCCTTGGCCGTTTCAATGACCCGCGCCACGTCAGCTTGGCTGACTTCCTTGTCCTTGACGGCAACCATGCCACTTGAATTGATGCCTCGAATATGGCTGCCCGTGATGCCGGTGTAGACGCGACCAATCTTGCAGTCAGCCATCAGCTCGGCCTCTTTCAGCGCCTGCTGGATGCTCTGCACCGTGGCGTCAATATTGACCACCACGCCGCGCTTGAGTCCGCTGCTGGCGGCGATGCCGAGACCCGCCAGTTTGAGCTCACCACTGAGCAATATTTCGGCGACCACCACCATCACTTTGCTGGTGCCGATGTCGAGCCCGACAACCAGATCTTTGTATTCTTTGGCCATAGTCCTTAAACCTTACTTATTGTTCTGTTTGTTGCCAACGGCAACTGTTGTGACGCCGCGCAACTTGATCGCATAACCATTGCCATAGCGAAGATCCGCTGACTCCAAATTTCGCTCGAATTTGGACGAGGTTTGTGCCACGGTGGCGACAAAACGCTGCACCCGAGCCTGAATATCAGCCGGACTACCCAGTCCCATTTCAATCACCGCACCGCCCTCCAACAAGGCTCTCCAGCTGCCTCGATTGGTCAACTCCAACTCACTCAGCGTTGTGTCGAGTTTTTCGAACAAAGGGGCCACCGCCCGAAACGTCTGCAGCACCAGTGCCGCCTGGCCGTTAAGGCCTTTCAGCAAGGGCAGGTCTTCTGCTTCCACGTCGCCTTGATTGACTTCAAATACTTCACCAAAACTATTCACCAATCGGGCTTCGGTATCCGTTCCCCAAAATGCCACCGCCTGATGTTCCTGCAACGCCACGCGCAACCGATCCGGAAATTCGCGTCGCACCACCGCATGACGGACCCATGGCACGCTTTCGAATGCACTGCGGGTTCGCGCCAGATCTAGAGAGAAAAAATTGCCGGCCAACTTGGGCGCCACATTGGCCCGCAAGGTCGCCGCGTTGTTGTGGGCCAGATCGTTGTCTATGTGAATGGCCTTCAGACTGAACACCGGCTGCTTCGCCATCCAGCCCAACGCAGCGGTCACGGTCAGTGCGGTAAACACCAGCAAAAAAGCTGCCGCGGCATTGTTCATCAGCCTGACGTCGAGCGGCAAGACGTTGATGAGCGTTCTAGGTGCCATGCGGTTCATGCACTGACTCCTACATTCAAGGTCGCTGGCTGATGATCCAGGCTGGCACTTTGCAGCACGGCCAGGCACAGCGCTTCATAAGACATGCCGGTTGCCCGTGCTGACATTGGGACCAGTGAATGGCTGGTCATCCCGGGTGAGGTGTTCAACTCCAGCAAATAAGGCTGACGTGTTGCCGCGTCGATCATCACGTCAGCGCGCGCCCAGCCACGGCAATTCAAGGTCTTGTAAGCCGCCAGCACCAATTGCTGAATGGCGGCTTCTTCTCCAGCCGGCAAGCCGCAAGGCACGATGTACTGCGTGGTGTCGGTGAAGTATTTGTTTTGGTAGTCGTAATTGCCTTCAGGGGCCACGATGCGAATGACGGGTAAAGCCCGCGCCTCAGCGCCGGAACCCAGCACGGGGCAGGTGACTTCATCACCGCTGATGAACTGCTCACACAGAATGTCGGCGTCGAGTTGTGCGGCTTGGGCCACAGCGGCAGCCATCTGATTCGCGCTGGTGACTTTGGTCAGACCGATGGACGAACCCTCTCGTGCCGGTTTCACAATCAACGGCAAACCCAAAGTTCCTGGCACACCCGCCACATCGGCCGGGCTGTAAGTGCCACGGCGCAGCAACACGTAGCGTGGCGTGCTCAGGCCATCGGCCAGCCAGATCCGCTTGGTCATGACTTTGTCGATGCACACGCTCGAGGCCATGACGCCGGAGCCGGTGTAGGGGATGCCCAGCAATTCGAGCGCGCCCTGCACCGTGCCGTCTTCGCCGAAGCGACCGTGCAAGGCAATGAAGCAGCGCGCGAACCCTTCTGTCTTGAGCTCATTCAGAGGGCGCTCTGCGGGATCGAAAGCGTGCGCATCAACGCCTTGCGACAGCAAGGCCGCCAGCACACCCCGACCCGACATGAACGAAATTTCACGCTCGGCTGAGTGCCCCCCCATGAGGACGGCGACTTTGCCAAAAATGGCAGGATCAGTGCGCATGAGCACCTCCCATGGCGATGACCTTACCGGGCACCAAACCGATGGAACCTGCGCCCATGCAAACGACTACATCGCCGGCTTGGGCAAGGTCCACGATGGCTTGCGGCATCGCCTCGATCGCATCCACAAACACCGGTTCAATCTTGCCAGCCATGCGCAATGCGCGGGTCAAGGCACGACCATCCGCCGCCACAATGGGCGCTTCGCCTGCGGCATAGACTTCCGCCAACAACACCGCATCTGCTTGGCCAATGACCTTGACGAAGTCTTCAAAACAATCCCGGGTGCGGCTGAAACGATGCGGCTGAAAAGCCAGCACCAGACGCCGACCCGGAAATGCGCCACGCGCTGCGGACAGCGTCGCGGCCATCTCTACTGGGTGATGACCGTAATCGTCTATGAGCGTGAAGTGACCTCCCGCAGCGGCAGGGGCATCGCCGTAGCGTTGGAAGCGTCGGCCCACGCCGTTGAATTCAGCCAGCGCTTTTTGCACTGCGGCATCTGGAATATCGAGCTCCACCGCAACCGCAATGGCTGACAGCGCATTCAGCACGTTGTGCTCGCCGGGCAGGTTCAGCACCACCGGCATGTCCGGCAGGATCACGCCGTTGCGGCGCTGCACGGTGAAATGCATTTGGCCGTTGACATGGCGTACATCAACGGCGCGCACTTGGGCGTCTTCGCCAAAGCCGTAGCGGGTGACTGGGCAAGAGACCTGCGGAATGATGTCGCGCACAGCGGCATCGTCAGAACACAAAATCGCCGTTCCATAAAAAGGCATGCGGTGCAGAAAGTCGACAAAGGCGGCCTTCAGCTTGCCAAAGTCGTGACCATACGTTTCCATGTGGTCGGCGTCGATGTTGGTGACCACCGCCATCACCGGCAGCAGGTTCAAAAACGAGGCATCAGATTCGTCAGCTTCGACCACGATGTAGTCGCCCAAGCCCAACTTGGCATTGGTGCCCGCACTGTTGAGACGACCGCCAATCACATAGGTCGGGTCTAGACCGGCTTCGGCCAGCACGCTGGCGACCAAGCTGGTGGTGGTGGTTTTGCCGTGCGTCCCCGCGATCGCGATGCCACGTTTGAGGCGCATCAACTCTGCCAGCATGAGGGCGCGTGGCACCACCGGAATGCGTTTTTCGCGTGCCGCCACGACTTCAGGGTTGTCCGCATGCACCGCCGTCGACGTGACCACGGCATCGACACTGGCCAGGTTGCTGGCGGCATGGCCAACATACGTTTTGATACCCAAACCGGCCAAGCGACGCAGCGTCGCGCTGTCGGCCAAATCGGAGCCTGAAATCACATACCCGAGGTTGTGCAGCACTTCAGCAATGCCGGACATGCCGGAGCCGCCGATACCGATGAAGTGAATGTTGTTGACAGCGTGCTTCATCGAGCCAGTTCCTCACAGGCCGCGACGACACTCGCCGTGGCATTGATTTTTTTCATTTGATGCGCGGCCTCGGCCCGCTTCAAAAGGCAGGTGCGCGTCATGGTTTGCAGCAAGCCGGCCAAGCCTTCAGGCGTCAGGTCGGACTGTTGCATCAACCAACCACCGCCAGCCTCGACCAGAAAGTGGGCATTGCGTGTTTGGTGGTCATCCACAGCAGCAGGGAACGGCACAAAGATTGCCGCTGCGCCTACTGCGGCAATCTCTGTCACCGTGCTGGCGCCAGCGCGGCCAATGATGAGGTCTGCATCCGCAAACGCTTGTGCTGTGTCGTCAATGAAAGGCGTCAACTCAGCCGCCACGCCGGCCTGTGCATAGTTGCTGCGCAACGCCTCAAGTTGTTGAGCACCACTTTGATGAACCACTTGCGGCCGGCTGGCCGCGCTCATCAGCGCCAGCGCTTTGGGTACCAGCTCATTCAGTGCCCGCGCCCCCAAACTACCGCCCACCACCAACAGCTTGAGTGGACCGCTGCGGCCGGCGAATCGCAGGGCCGGTTCAGCGTGTTGCGTGAAGGCTGTGCGCAAAGGATTGCCAACCCAGTCGGCTTTGTTGAAGACATTCGGAAAGGCGGTGAAGATTCGGTCCGCCACACCCGCGAGCACGCGGTTGGCCATGCCGGCCACCGAATTTTGCTCATGCAAGATCAGCGGTTTGCCCAGCAGCACAGCCATCATGCCGCCCGGAAAACTGACGTAACCGCCCAAGCCGATGACCACATCGGGCTTGACCCGGCGCACCACCTGAATACTTTGCCAAAAGGCCTGCAGCAAACGCAGTGGCAGCAAGGCCAGCGTCAGCAGACCCTTGCCGCGAACACCTGAAAAATCAATCGCTTCAAAGGCGATGCCACGTGCCGGCACCAGCTGGCTTTCCATGCTCGGCTGTTCGACCCGGCCCTTGCCACCCAACCAGTGCACCTGCCATCCTCGATCGCGCAAGGCGTCAGCCACAGCCAAGCCCGGAAAAATATGGCCGCCTGTCCCACCGGCCATGACGAGAGCGGTATGAGGACGCGTCATAGTCGGCCGCCTCGCATCAGTACGCGATTTTCATAATCAATGCGCAGCACCACAGCCAGCGCCACAAGATTCATGAGAATGGCAGAGCCACCGTAACTCATCAAAGGCAGTGTCAGTCCCTTGGTCGGCAAAGCGCCCAAATTCACACCCATGTTGATGAAGGCCTGAAAGCCGATCCAGATGCCAACCCCTTGCGCCACCAAACCTGCAAACAAGCGGTCCAGCGCAATCGACTGGCGACCGATGTGAATGAGGCGTCGCGTCAACCACAGGAAAAGTCCGAGCAAGGTGAGGACACCGAGCAGGCCAAACTCTTCACCGATCACCGCCAGCAAAAAGTCGGTATGAGCTTCAGGCAACCAGTGCAGCTTCTCAACACTGCCACCCAGCCCAACACCAAAAAATTCGCCACGGCCAAAGGCGATCAGCGAATGGGTCAACTGGTAACCCTTGCCCAGTGCATGCTTGGCATCCCAAGGATCAAGGTAAGCAAAAATTCGGTCTCGACGCCATTCGCTCAGCGCCACCATCAAGCCAAAGGCAATCACAACGACAGCCGAAATAGCGAAGAACATGCGCGCGTTGACACCGCCCAGAAAAAGAATGCCCATGGCGATGACCGAGATCACCATGAAGGCGCCCATGTCGGGTTCTGCCAGCAGCAACACCCCGACCACAGCCACGGCCGCAGCCATCGGCAAGACGGCGCGAAAGAAACGTTCCTTCACATCCATCTTGCGGACCATGTAGTCGGCCGCATAAATCAAGACGGCGAACTTGGCCAGCTCAGAGGGCTGAAAGTTCATGAAGCCCAGCGAAATCCAGCGGCGTGCGCCGTTCACACCCTTGCCAATAAAAGGCAGCAGCACCAGTCCGAGCAGCACCAGAGAGCCAATGAACAGCCAGGGAGCGAACTTTTCCCAAGCCGCCAAGGGGACTTGAAAGGTAACGAACGCCACAACCAAGGCGAGGCACACAGACAGAATGTGTCGAATCAAAAAGTGGTTGTGCGCGTAACGGGAGAACCTTGGGTTGTCCGGCATCGCGATGGAAGCCGAATACACCATGATCAAACCCCACAGCACGAGTGCCAGCGTCACACACACCAGTGCTTGGTCAAAGCCCAGCAGGCGCACTGGCGCAGAGTTGCTGACACGGCCCAGACTCGTGCGCACAGGGAGCGTCTCACCACCAGCCTGCGCTGAGCCGAACCAGCCACCCAAACGTGCACTGATGCTCATGTGCAAACTCCCGCGTCCAGCGCCAGTGTTTGCACTGCCTCACAGAACACCTTCGCGCGATGCTCATAGTTATCGAACATGTCAAAGCTGGCGCAGGCTGGCGACATCAGCACGGCATCGCCGGCCTGCGCCACGCCGGCAGCGAGATCAACGGCGACCGCCATCGAATCAGCTGGCAGCACGTCCACACCGGTATCTTCGAGCGCGGCTTGTATCAAAGGCGCATCGCGCCCGATCAGCACCACAGCGCGGACATAACGCGCGACCGGCTCGGCCAGTGGAGAAAAGTCTTGTCCCTTGCCTTCACCACCCAGAATCAACACCAGACGACGATCCGGTCCCAACCCATTCAAGGCCGCAACGGTGGCCCCCACATTGGTGCCTTTGCTGTCGTCAAAATATTCAACTTCGTTCACCACGGCGACCGACTCCAGTCGGTGCGGTTCACCACGGTAGTCGCGCAGACCGTGCAACAACGGCGCCATCGTGCAGCCAATGGCGTTCGCCAGGCCCAAGGCGGCCAGCGCATTGGTCGCGTTGTGCCGACCGCGAATGCGCAAGGCATCAACGGGCATCAAGCGCTGCACATACAGAGGAATTTCTTCGTCACGTCGACGCTTGATGGTTTCGTCGGCCTCGGCCGCCCGCACCAACCAAGCCATGCCGTTGGCGGTCTCAATGCCGTAGTCGCCTGGACTTTGCGGTACACCGGCACCAAAAGTTTGAACGTTGCGCAGCTGCTTGCCTTTGACAAGCGCCGGCACAACTGCCATGACCTGAGGGTCATCTCGGTTCAGCAGCATGACACCGCTGCCGCCGTAAACGGCTGACTTGGCGCGCACGTAAGCGGCCATCGAACCATGCCAGTCAAGATGGTCCTGGCTGATGTTCAGCACGGTGGCCACGCTCGGTTCAAAACCCATGACCTCGTCCAACTGAAAGCTGGACAGCTCAAGCACCCAGACCTCGGGCAGCTCGCCGCTGTCGATGCAGGCCGACAAGGTGTCCAGCAGTGTGGGGCCGATATTGCCAGCCACCGCCACGCTTTTTCCGGCGCGCTGCACCAGTTGCCCGGTCAGCGAGGTGACCGTTGTTTTGCCATTGGTGCCGGTGATCGCGATGACCTTAGGGTGGTAGCCGAGCGTCTCAACAGGTGCGTCCGCAGGTGGTTCGCCCAGCTCTCGCAGGGCTTCTGCAAACAAACTGAGTTCATTGCCGCAAGCCACGCCTTGCTCTTTAGCAGGATGCAGCACGGGTGCGATGTCAGCAGGAGACAGACCCGGGCTGCGCAAAATTAAATCGAATGGCTCGCCGCGTTGCATCAGGTCAGCAAAATCTCCCGCCACAAATGTCACCGTTGGCCACTCTTGCTGCAAGGCGGCCAACTGCGGCGGTGCCGCCCGGGTGTCGGCCACCGTCACGCGGCTGCCATGACGCGCGCACCAACGTGCCAGCGCCAGACCGGACAAGCCGAGCCCCAGCACCAAGACATGTTGATTCGCCAGATTTTTCATCGCAGTTTCAGAGTCGACAAACCGACCAGGCAGAGCAGCATGGTGATGATCCAGAAACGCACCACCACTTGTGTTTCTTTCCAACCGCTTTTCTCAAAATGATGGTGCAGCGGGGCCATCTTCAAGATGCGCCTGCCCGTGCCATATTTGCGTTTGGTGTATTTGAAATAGGTCACCTGCAGCATGACCGACAAGGCCTCGACCACGAAAATGCCGCCCATGATGGCCAGCACGATTTCTTGCCGCACGATCACTGCGATGGTGCCAAGCGCAGCGCCCAGCGCCAGCGCGCCAACGTCGCCCATGAAGACTTGGGCTGGGTGGGTGTTGAACCACAAGAAGGCCAAGCCAGCACCCGCCATGGCGGCGCAAAAAATCAGCAACTCACCCGCACCGGGAATGTAGGGGAAAAACAGATACTTGGAATAAACCGAGCTACCCGTCACGTAGGCAAAAATTCCCAGCGCCGAGCCGACCATCACCACCGGCATGATGGCCAAGCCATCAAGCCCGTCGGTCAGGTTGACGGCATTGCTAGAACCCACGATCACCAAGTAGGTGAGGATGACAAAACCGAACACACCCAACGGGTAGCTGACTTCCTTGAAGAAGGGTAGCAACAGACCGGCCTTGGGTGGAAGGTTCACATCAAAACCCGACTTCACCCAGCCCGTGAAGAGCTCGAGCACGCGAAGGTTAGAGCTTTCCGAAATACTGAACACCAGGTAAAGAGCGGCCACCAGTCCTATCAGTGATTGCCACAAATACTTGTCGCGTGAGCGCATGCCTTCAGGGTCTTTGTGCACCACTTTGCGCCAGTCATCAGCCCAGCCAATGGCACCGAAACCCAGCGTCACCAGCAGCACGATCCAGACAAAGCGGTTACTCAAGTCAGACCACAGCAGCGTCGAGATGGCAATCGCCAACAACACCAAAACGCCGCCCATGGTCGGCGTGCCACTTTTACTCAGATGCGTCTGCATGGCGTATTCACGGATCGGTTGGCCGATCTTCAATTCGATCAGACGACGAATCACAAAGGGACCTGCGATCAGGCCAATCAGCAAGGCCGTGAGCGCCGCCATGACAGCGCGCAAGGTCAGGTACTGGAAGACCCGGAAAAATCCGAATTCAGGCGACATGGACTGCAGCCACTGGGCCAGACTTAAGAACATGCTTGCTCCTTTTGAACGGCAGTGACATCAGCGCCGGCTTGCGTTGAGATCGCGTCAACTACACGCTCCATCTTCATGAAGCGCGAGCCTTTGACCAGCACACTGGCGCAACCGGGCAAGGCTTTCTGAACGTCAGCCAGCAAGGCTTCGAAGGTGGTGTGGTGACGCGCACCCGTGAATGCCTTCGCCGCGTGACGCATCAGGTCGCCGGTACAGACCAATTGATCAATGCCGCGTTGCAGCGCATGTGCGCCGATCTCTGCATGAAATTCGGGACCGTTGTCGCCGACTTCGCCCATGTCACCCAGCACCAGCAAACGCGGTCCGGGCAACTCAGCCAGCACATCAATCGCGGCCCGCACTGAATCTGGATTCGCGTTGTAACTGTCGTCAATCAAGATCAGCGCGCGGCCACCCAAGGTCAGCGCCAGCGCGCGTGAGCGACCTTTAACAGGTAAGAATGCAGAGAGCCCTGCCGCGATGCCGCTCAGCGGAACGCCAGCAGCCAACGCGCAAGCGGTCGCCGCCAATGCGTTTTTCACGTTGTGGCGACCAGCCACATTCAGAGCAAAGCTGACGGGCCCGATCGGCGTCTGTGCCTTCACTTGCCAGAGCTTGCCGGTCCATTCTGCGGAACCCGTCACGTCGGCTTGACCTGTGAGTGCGAACGTCATGACGCGGCGCGTTCCAGCCAATGCGCGCCACAGCGGCGTGTGCTCATCGTCTGCTGGAAAAACGGCGACGCCATCAGCCGGCAGCGCATTTAGAACAGCACCGTTTTCACTTGCCACCGCCTCAACACTGGCCATGAATTCGAGGTGTTCGCGTTGGGCGTTGTTGACCAGTGCTGCGGTCGGCTTCGCCATGGCGGCCAGACCGGCGATCTCGCCCGGGTGGTTCATGCCCAGCTCGACCACACCCACGGCATGACTGGCGCGCAAACGCAGGAGGGTCAACGGCACGCCAATGTCGTTGTTGAAATTGCCTTCGGTGGCAAAGGCCTGATCGCCCTTGAAGGCACGCAGGATGGAGGCGATCATTTGCGTCACGGTGGTTTTTCCGTTGCTGCCCGTGACAGCAATCAAGGGCAACGAAAACTGCGTACGCCAACCGGCGGCCAACTGGCCCAACGCTGTTTTTGCATCAGGCACTTGCAGGCCAGACAAACCCGCTTCAGCCAAGCCATGCTCCGCCAACGCAGCCACGGCGCCGTGCGACGTTGCCTGATTTAAAAAATCATGCGCATCAAAGCGCTCGCCCTTCAACGCTACAAACAAATCTCCGGCGCGCAGGCTGCGTGTATCGGTGTGCACGCGCGAAAAACGCACTGACGCATCCCCCACCAATGTCGCCATGGGCAAATGTTGTTGAGCCTGGGCCAAAGTCATCATGGCTTGTGAGCGTTGCCTGCGTTTTTTGTGTAAACCGCCAATGCCAGTTCAGCTTCAGTTCGGTCGGAGAAAGGGCGGCGCACACCCTGAATGTCTTGGTAGCTTTCATGTCCTTTGCCGGCGATCAGCACCACATCTTGTGGCGCGGCCTGCTGCAATGCAGCCGCAATGGCTAGCGCCCGGTCAGGCTGCTGAAGAACGGCTGCAGACGCTGGCATGCCCACCAGAATTTGCGCCACGATGTCGCCCGCTTTTTCGCTGCGTGGGTTGTCACTGGTCAACACCGTGTAATCGGCATGGCGGCTGGCAACAGCGCCCATCAAGGGACGCTTGCTGACGTCCCGGTCACCGCCGCAGCCAAACAAGCACCAGAGTTTTCCACCGCGGCTTTGCGCTTGCGGCTTGAGCGCTTGCAGTGTTTTCTCCAGTGCGTCTGGCGTGTGCGCGTAATCAATCACGACCAAGGGCGCAGCTTCTGCTGTCAGCGTTTCCATGCGACCCGGCACCGGGCTCAAATTGGCACCAACAGCAGCAATCGCCTTCAGTGGCAAACCGAGACTGCGCAAAGCGCCGATCACACCTAGCAAATTCGAGACATTGAAGTCCCCAACAACGGGCGCCGTCATCTGGCAAACCGTCTCGCCTTCAACCACTTCAAAACTCAGGGAGTTGAGACCGTACTGAATCGAGCGTGCCGCAAGACGCGCTGGGCCGGTGCATGAGATCGTCCAGAGATCTATTTTTTCCGTCGTCAACACGTTTGCCAATTCAGCACCGCGCGGATCGTCAATATTCACCACCGCGGCTTGCAGACCCGGCCAGTAAAACAACTGTTCTTTGGCCGCCCAATAAGCGGCCATGGTGCCGTGGTAATCCAGATGGTCTTGCGTGAAGTTGGTGAAGATGGCGGTGTGTACCTGCGTCGCGTCTAGCCGGCGCTCCTCCATACCAATCGATGAGGCCTCAACGGCGCAAGCCACAAAACCCTCATCCACCAAGCAGCGCAGTTGCTCTTGAAACAGCACCGGGTCGGGCGTCGTCAAGCCATTGAAGACCAGCGCACCGGGCTCACCAATACCCAAAGTGCCCACCACAGCGCAGTGCTGGCCAAGCTGACTCAGTGCTTCGGCCATCCACCAGGCGGTGGACGTTTTACCGTTGGTGCCGGTGACGGCGACGACCGACAACTCCAGGCTTGGTTCAGAAAAGAAGGCCGCAGCAATCGGTGCGGCAGCACTTTTGAGGCCCGCGTAAGTAGCCACGCGTTCATCGACCAGACTTTCGATGGGTGCGTCTTCAGCTTCCACCAGACACGCCGTTGCACCGGCGGCCAATACCTCCGGCACAAAACGCCGAGCATCATTGGCTGCACCGGGCCAAGCCAGAAAGCCATCACCAGGTTTCACGCGTCGACTGTCTGCCACCAAGGTCCCGCTGACGTTTTGCCGCAACCAGCGCGCTGCCTCTTTAGGCGTGGTGAGCGCTTTATGCTTGTGAGTGTTCAAAATGACTCCTCTACGGGGTTGGTAACGATCTGCGGCTTGACCGCCATATCAGGGGGCAACCCCATCATGCGTAAGGTCTGCTGCACTGTTTCACTGAAGACGGGCGCGGCCACGACACCACCGAAATACTGGCCATTACTGGGCTCATCGATCATCACGGCGACGATGATGCGCGGGGTATCGATGGGCGCCATGCCGGTGAACCATGCGCGGTATTTATTGCTCGCATAACCCTTGCCGACCTGCTTGTGCGCTGTGCCGGACTTACCGCCCACGGAGTAGCCGACGGTCTGTGCCAGCTGACCGGTGCCACCAGGTGCTGCGGCCATTTGCAGCATGTGGCGCACGGCACGCGCATTTTCAGACGAGAACACCCGGACGCCGACGGCGGGCTCAGTGCTCTTGAGCATGGTCAACGGAATGATCCGGCCATCGTGGGCGAAAGCCGTGTAGGAATGCGCCATCTGAAACAGCGATGCCGACAGGCCATAACCGTAAGACATCGTGGCCTGCTCGACTGGACGCCAGGTCTTCCAGGGACGCACCCGGCCAGTGACGGCACCGCGAAACTGAATTTGTGGTTTTTGTCCGTAGCCGAGTGCGGTGTAGGTGTCCCACATCTCATTGGGGCTCATCTTTTGCGCGATCTTCAGCGCACCCACGTTGCTTGACTTCTGGATCACACCCTCCACCGTCAAGGTGCCGTAGTTGTGCGTATCGCTGATCGTGAAGCCGCCCATGGTGTAGCGGCCCGGCCCGGTTTCAATGATGCTTTGCGGCGTCACCCGACCGGCTTCCAGCGCCATCGCCACCGTGATCGGCTTCATGGTCGATCCGGGCTCGAAAGTGTCGGTCACGGCCCGATTACGCAACTGCTCGCCACTGAGATTCCGGCGCTTGTCCGGCATGTAGCTGGGGTAATTCGCCAGCGCCAGTACTTCACCGGTCACGGCATCCAAGACCACCACACTGCCGGCCTTAGCCTTGTGCGTCAGCACCGTGTCACGCAACTTTTGATAAGCGAAAAACTGCACCTTGCTGTCGATCGACAGCTGCAAATCTTTGCCATCGATGGGCGGCACTTGTTCACGGACATCTTCAATCACGCGACCCAGTCGGTCTTTGATCACGCGGCGCGAACCGGCACGGCCGCCGAGTTCCTTGTTGAAGGTCAGCTCCATGCCTTCCTGGCCCAAGTTTTCAACGTCCGCAAAACCCACCACGTGCGCCGTCGCTTCACCATCAGGGTACTGGCGCTTGTACTCTTTGCGCTGATAGAGACCCTTGATATTCAGCTCAGCAATTTGTTTAGCCACCGGCTCATCGACTTGCCGCTTCAGCCAAACAAAGGTCTTGTCTTCGTCAGCCAGACGCTGCTCCAACGTTGTCACAGGCATTTCGAGCAAGCGCCCCAGCTCCACCAACTGCGCCTTGGTGACGACAACATCCTCAGGAATAGCCCAGATACTTTGTGCCGGCACGCTCGACGCCAGAATCAGGCCATTGCGATCCAAGATCCGACCGCGGCTGGCAGGCAACTCAAGCGTGCGCACAAAGCGCACCTCACCCTGGCGTTGAAAAAATTCATTGCCGAAAATTTGGATGTGCGCAGCACGTGCAGCCAAGCCCGCAAAACCCAGAGCAATGGCGGCAACGATAAATTTACTGCGCCAAACCGGCGTCTTGCTGGCCAGCAGTGGGCTTGAGCTGTAACGGACGCTGCGGCTCATGGCTTGCCTGGGGCCGCAGTTGCGGGTTCACGATAGGGCACATATTGCGTGATCGCCGCCGTGGCCGACAACATCTGCAGCTTGTCCTTGGCCAGTCTGTCGACGCGCAACGGTGTCGCCTGCGAGCGTCTTTCAGCCTGCAGGGTTTCGTTGTCCAGCTCCAGCTTTCGGCCCTGCGATGTGGCTTTTTCAAGCTCAACAAAAATTCGACGAGATTCGTATTGCGTGCGCACCAGATACAGCGCCGTCAGCAAAACCGCCACCAACAGCAACAAATTGACGCGGGTCATGACTGGCATGCTCCGGTTGTTGCGCTGAAGGCGGCAAAGTTCAAGCGGCCACCTCGGTGCGTTCTGCCAAGCGCATCACGGCACTGCGCGAGCGTGGGTTGCCGGTGACTTCCGCTTCGGAGGGTTTGACGCGACCCAGCGCATTGAGTTTCATCGCCTTTGGCTCAGCAAACGGCGCGCGACGATCAAACACCTCGCGCGAATGCTCGGCGATGAATTGCTTAACGATGCGATCCTCAAGCGAGTGAAAACTGATCACCACCAGACGTCCTCCAGGTTGCAAGACTTTTAACGATGCGACTAGCGCTTGTTGCAACTCTTCAAGCTCGGCGTTGATGAAAATCCGAAAAGCTTGAAATGTGCGCGTTGCAGGGTCCTTACCCGGCTCGCGGGTTTTGACCGCGCTAGCCACGACTTCGGCCAATTCAGCGGTGCTCCCAAGTGGGCCCCGTTCAATCCGCCGACGATCAATCGCCTTTGCAATCTGCCCAGCAAACCGTTCTTCGCCGTATTCACGTATGACCTCCGTCATGCTTTCTATGGATGCATCGGCCAGCCACTCGGCCACGCTCTGGCCACGGGTGGTGTCCATGCGCATGTCGAGCG
>CANCLK010000029.1 GCA_947378785.1 Comamonadaceae bacterium | reverse complement strand
GGCGCCGTTGACCAGGCAACCGATGTTGCCGTCGAGGCTGATGTAGGCCAAGTCGAACTTGCTGGCTTCGACTTCAGCGGCATCTTCTTCGTCCAGATCGCGGTAGGCGACGATGTCTGCGTGGCGGAAAAGCGCGTTCGGGTCAAAGTTGAACTTGGCGTCCAGCGCCATCAGCTCATTCTTGCTGTTGCGGTTCAACGGGTTGATCTCAACCAGTGATGCGTCGGTGTCCATGTAGCACTTGTAGAGCTTTTGGAAGATGTCGACGGCTTGGGCGGTGGACTCAGCCGGCAGGCCAATCGCGTTGGCGATCTTGATGGCTTGTGCTTCGCCCAGACCCGTCAGCGGGTCGATGAACTCGGTGATGATTTTCTCGGGGGTCGAATGGGCGACCTCTTCGATGTCCATGCCGCCTTCGCTCGACGCGATGAAGGCCACTTTTTGCGTGGCGCGGTCGGTCACGAGGGAAACGTAGTATTCCTTCTGGATGTCGGCACCGTCTTCTATGTAGAGGCGGCGAACCTTCTGGCCTTCGGGGCCCGTCTGATGGGTTTTCAGCTGCATGCCCAAGATCTCGCCAGCGATGCGCTTGACGTCTTCAATGGTCTTCGCAACCTTGACGCCGCCACCTTTGCCACGACCACCCGCATGAATCTGTGCCTTGACAACCCACACCGGGCCGCCGAGTTTTTGTGCGGCTTCGACGGCCTCCTGCACGGTGAATGCAGGAATACCGCGCGGAACGGGCACACCGAATTGACGCAAGATTTCCTTGCCTTGGTACTCGTGAATTTTCATGAAATAGCTTTCAGGAATCAGTGAAGGGGGGGCTCTAGCGGGTGCTGAGCTCAACAACCGACGACTGTATCATGCTGCAACGCACCATAATTGCGTGTAACTTACACCCCCATTTTGAGGAAATTCCATGGCCAAGGTCTTTATTGATGGTGAGGCGGGCACCACAGGCCTGCAAATTCGCGAACGCCTGCAGTCCATGCCCCAGATTGAACTGATCAGCATTGCGCCTGAGCTGCGCAAAGACGTCAACGCCAAGGCCGCACTGATGGCTGGCGTCGATGTCGTTATTTTGTGCCTGCACGACGACGCTGCGCGCGAATCGGTGGCCATGATCGACGCGCTGGCCCTGCGCACGGGCCAACCGGGTCCAAAGATCATTGACGCCTCAACCGCGCACCGCACTGCACCAGGCTGGGTCTTTGGTTTCCCGGAACTCACCGCCGGCCAAAAAGCCGCCGTGCAACAAGCCACCCGCGTGTCAAACCCCGGCTGCTACGCCACTGGCGCCATCGCGATGATTCGCCCGCTGGTGGATGCCGGATTGCTGCCGAAAGACTTTCCGCTGGCCCTGCCCGCCGTGAGTGGCTATTCCGGTGGCGGCCGCAGCATGATCGAAGCCTACGAAGCGGGCACGGCCCCTTTGTTTGAGGTCTACGCGCTCGGCTTGGCGCACAAACACTTGGCCGAGATCACCTGCTACACCGGTCTCACCCGCCGCCCCATCTTCATTCCCTCGGTCGGTAACTTCCGTCAAGGCATGCTGGTGCAACTGCCGCTGCACCTTGATTTGTTGCCGGGTCGGCCGACTGCCGCCAAGCTGGAGCAGACGCTGGCTGAGCACTACGCCGGCAGCGAATGGGTCACCGTCGAGCCAGCCACGGCGTCCGGCAAGCTCGACGCCACGGCACTCAACGACACCAACCAGCTAGAGCTGCGCGTCTTTGGCAATGAAGAGCACCGCCACGCCGTGGTGATGGCTCGGCTCGACAATTTGGGCAAGGGTGCCTCGGGTGCCGCGGTGCAAAACCTCAAGCTGATGCTCAATCTCTGAGGCCCGCCTAAGCCTGAAGGTCTCCCGATACAATCGAACGCTTCCTTGAGCGGCGGTCTAAGGGTCTAGGTACCCGCACGCTGTTTTCATCTTTATTCAATGATTGTGGAGTTGCCTGTGTTTATTTCTTCTGCTTTTGCCCAGACCGCCCCTGCCGCTGCCGCCGCTGGTGGTGACATGATGTCTTCGCTGACGAGCATGCTGCCACTGGTGCTGATGTTTGTGGTGCTGTACTTCGTCATGATCCGCCCCCAGATGAAAAAGCAAAAAGAGCACCGCGCCATGATTGACGCGCTGGCCAAGGGCGATGAAGTCGCCACCGCTGGCGGCTTGCTCGGCAAAGTCACGCAGCTGAGCGACGGCTACATGAGCCTCGAAATCTCCTCCGGCGTGGAAGTCCAAGTGCAACGCAGCGCCGTCGTCCAAGTGCTGCCAAAAGGCACGGTCAAGTAATCTCTGCGAAACGCCCCCCACGCGAGGGGCGTTTTACCCGCGCCAGCTCTGGCCTTTAGCTCTTCTGAAAACCACCCCATGAATCGTTATCCGGTCTGGAAGTACGCGGTCATCGTGATCGCTTTGCTGATTGCGGCGCTGTACACGCTGCCTAACTTTTTTGGCGAAGCGCCAGCGGTCCAAGTCTCCAGCCTGAAAACGGCTGTGAAATTAGATGCCGCCACCGTCGCGCGGGTCGAGCAAGTGCTCAAAGACGCGGGCTTGGAAGCAGGGCTGGTCAGCCTCGACGGTACCTCGGTCCGGGCGCGGTTTAAATCCACCGACACCCAGCTCAAGGCCAAGGACGCGATTGAAAAGGCGTTGATCCCGGACGCGGCCGATCCGACCTACGTTGTCGCCCTGAATTTGTTGTCCCGCTCACCCGACTGGTTGACCGCGCTCAGCGCCAGGCCGATGTACCTGGGCTTGGACTTGCGCGGCGGCGTGCACTTCATGTTGCAAGTCGACATGCAGGCCGCGCTGACGAAAAAGGCCGAGTCTTTTGCCGGTGACTTGCGCTTGACCATGCGCGAGAAAAACATTCGCCATGGCGGCATCAGCCGAAATGCTCAAACCGTCGAAATTCGGGTGCGTGACCAAGCCACCCTGGATGCCGCTCGTGGGCTGATTCAAGACCAGTTTGCCGATTTGCAGACCAGCACCGTGCCTGAGGGCAGCGAATTCAAACTCATCGCCAGCGTTCGGCCCGAAGCCGCCCGCCGTGTGCAAGAGCAAGCGCTCAAACAAAACATCGTCACCCTGCACAACCGGATCAATGAACTCGGCGTGGCCGAGCCGGTGATTCAACAGCAAGGGCTGGACCGCATCGTCGTGCAATTGCCCGGCGTGCAAGACACCGCTAAAGCCAAAGACATTCTGGGCCGCACCGCCACGCTAGAAATGCGCTTAGTCGACGAAAGCGCCGAAGGCCGCGCTTCTGAAAGTGGCAGCGGTGCCGTGCCCTTTGGCTCAGAACGTTTTCCGGGTCGTGACGGCCGCGCAGTGATCGTGAAAAAGCAAGTCATCCTGACGGGTGAAAGCTTGACCGACGCACAACCGGGTTTTGACTCACAAAGCCAGCAGCCGAAAGTCGACCTGACCGTGGACGCGAAAGGTGGCCGCATCATGCGTGACACCAGCCGAGAAAACGTCAAGAAACGCATGGCCATCGTGCTGTTTGAAAAAGGTCGCGGTGAAGTGCTGACCGCACCGGTGATTCAAAGTGAGCTCGGCAACCGCTTCCAGATTTCTGGCTCCATGTCGGTCACTGAAGCCAACGACCTGGCACTGCTGCTGCGTGCCGGTTCACTGGCCGCGCCGATGGACATCATCGAAGAACGCACCATCGGCCCTAGCTTGGGCGCTGAAAACATTGCCAAAGGCTTTAGCAGCGTGATCTGGGGCTTCCTCGTGATCGTGGTTTTCATGGGCACCTATTACATGTTGTTTGGCCTGTTTTCAGGGATGGCGCTGGCCGTCAACCTGCTGCTGCTGATCGCCGTGCTGTCGATGCTGTAAGCCACGCTGACCTTGCCCGGCATGGCTGCGATGGCCTTGGCGCTGGGCATGGCGATTGACTCGAACGTGCTGATCAATGAGCGTGTGCGCGAGGAACTGCGCGGCGGTGCCTCGCCGCAAGCGGCGATTCAAATCGGCTACGACCGCGCTTGGGCGACTATTTTTGACTCGAACATCACCACACTGATCGCCGGTCTGGCGCTGCTGGCTTTTGGCTCAGGCCCGGTGCGCGGTTTTGCCGTGGTGCATTGCATCGGCATTCTGACCAGCATGTTCTCCGCCGTGTTCTTCTCACGCGGTCTGGTGAACCTCTGGTACGGACGGCAGAAAAAACTCAAGTCCGTGTCGATCGGCACGATCTGGCGTGCAGCGCCTGACGCCGATGCGGAGGGTGCTAAGCCAGCCCGCAAATCGTTGCCTTCGGCACCCTGAACAGACAAGACAGAAAAGAGCCCACCATGGAGTTTTTCAAAATCCGCAAGGACATTCCGTTCATGCGGCATGCCCTGATTTTCAACGTCATCTCTTTCGCCACCTTTGTGTTGGCCGTGTTCTTCCTGTTTTCGCGCGGACTGCATTTGTCCGTGGAATTCACTGGCGGTACGGTGATGGAAGTGGGCTACACGCAAGCCGCTGACGTCGGTAAAGTGCGCAGCACCGTGGCCGGCTTGGGCTTTGCGGATGTGCAGGTGCAAACCTTTGGCACCGCCAGCGATGTGATGATCCGCCTGCCGGCGCAAGAAGGCGTGAGCACGGCGCAACAAAGCGAGCGCGTCATGACGGCGCTGAAGGCGCAAGACGCACAAGTGGAGATGCGGCGCAGTGAGTTTGTCGGCCCCCAGGTTGGCAAGGAGCTGGCGCAAGACGGCCTCAAGGCCCTCGCCATGGTGGTCATCGGCATCATGATTTATCTGGCGATTCGCTTCGAGTGGAAATACGCCGTCGCGGCCATCATCGCCAACTTGCACGACGTCATCATCATCCTCGGATTTTTTGCATTCTTCCAATGGGAGTTTTCATTGGCGGTGCTGGCAGCCGTACTGGCCGTGCTGGGCTACTCGGTGAATGAATCGGTGGTGATTTTTGACCGGATTCGTGAGAATTTCCGACGCTACCGGAAGATGCAAACACGCGAGATCATCGACAACGCAATCACCTCGACCATCAGCCGCACCATCATCACGCACGGCTCGACCCAGATCATGGTGCTCTCGATGCTGCTGTTTGGCGGCCCGACACTGCATTACTTCGCGATGGCGCTGACCATTGGCATCTTGTTCGGTATTTACTCGTCGGTGTTTGTGGCTGCGGCCATCGCCATGTGGCTAGGCATCAAGCGCGAGGACTTGATCAAGCCGAGCAGTGGCAACAAGAAAGACGAAGACCCGAACGATCCGAACGCTGGCGCGACGGTCTGAAGCTGAGCGCCTCAGTGCGCCAGCCTAAAGTCGGCGTCGTCACACAGCTCGTCCAGCACCAGCGCATCGGGCTCTTCGCCGATGCTCCAGTAAACCATCAGCACGATGATTTTCAGGTCGTCAAGATCGAGTGGAAAACCCGGTGCGGCCATGGCCCGGTCCATGACGATTTCGCGCATGGTCGGTGGCAACACACCGGCTGACTCCAAAAAGCACACAAAGCCCAAGGCCTCGGCGCCCAGATGGTCTTGTTCGGCCACCGAATACACGCGCAAGCTGTCGGAGGACTGCGCCTGCATCAGCACGGGACGCTCAGGGAGCAGACCAATGTCTTCCTCGCTGAGACCACCGACGCGGGTGTTGTGAGCCGCGACCTGCAGGCCGCTCAGCCAAGCGAGAGCCGCTTCGATTTCTTCGGGCTCGAATCCGGCGGCAGTGAGTTTGCGGCCCAGCTGCCGGGGCTCCGGGCAGGCATCGCCTTGCCAATAATTCTCGTAAACGTAGACCAAGACTTCAAACATATGCCGCCAATATAACGCAGTTGCCGGCGGATTTTCAGCTCAACGCAGCGGTCTTAGCGTCAACGGGGTCAGCCTCTGGCGATCCGCACAAACAAGCCCCCTGGCAAGCGCGCCACCTCACCGCCGAGCTCAAGCTCGAGCAACTGGGCCTGCAATTGAGCCGTTGGCCAGCCGATTCGGGCCTGTAGCGCGTCGAGGCTAGCGGCATCAAAACCAAGTGTTTTGAGCAAGGGATGTTCGGTCTTCACTTCCTGAGCTTGCGTCAGCACCGGTGCATCCGAGGCCTCGGCGGCAGCAAAGGACAGCGGCAAGCGCAGCTCTTCCAGCACGTCTTGCGCCGATTCGACCAGCTTGGCACCCTGCTTGATCAGCAAGTGGCAACCACGCGATTGCGGTGAATGGATGGAGCCAGGAATGGCAAACACCTCTTTGCCTTGCTCTGCGGCAAGCCGCGCAGTGATGAGCGAGCCTGACTGCAATGCGGCTTCTATCACCAAGGTACCGTGACTCAAGCCTGAAATGATGCGATTGCGCCTCGGGAAATTGGCCGTCAACGGCGGTGTCCCCAGCGGAAATTCACTGACGATCAAGCCGCGTTCGGCGATGCGGTGAGCCAGATCGAGATGCTTTTTCGGATAAACCCGGTCCAGTCCAGTGCCGACGACAGCGATGGTGTGACCGCCGCCCATCAACGCGCCGTCATGCGCAGCGCCGTCGACCCCCAGCGCCATGCCAGAGACCACGCACCAGCCGGCCTCGCCAAAAGTCTGCGCGAATTGCCGCGCGTTGACTTCGCCTTGCGGCGTCGGATTCCGGCTGCCGACAATCGCCAAGCCATTCAGCGTGCCCAAGCTCACGTTGGCGTTGGCCTTGGGCACGAGGCTACCGAGCATGAACAGCAACAGGGGCGGGTCTGTGATGTTGAGCAAGGCGGCCGGGTAATGCGCATCGCCCAAGGTGACGACGCAGCGATCTTCCGACGCTGCCAGCCAATCGACGGTGCTCGCCAATTGACGCGTCAGGTCTCCAGGCTCTGTCTGGATCGCGCGAGCCAGACGCTCTGAGCCAAGCTCGCGCAACACAGCGGCGCTTTGCTCAAAAACCGCTGGCGCTGAACCGAATGCGGCCAACAGCTTGCGAGCGGACTCATTGCCAACGCCGGGCGTGAGCAGCAGCCGCAACCACGCCTGAAGTTCGCCCGTATCCATCGCGGTCAGCGCGCTCATGACCGCACTTTGATCGGACGCAGCCAAGTTTCACAAGTGATCATAAAAGGCTCTTTATAAAATTAAATGAATTAATTTTCCATTTTATGAGAACTTAATAGCTCATTTAACTGGCCTGGTGCGGGTTGTGCAAACTGACCGAAAATAGAGGCCTCTTCCGTTTTATCTGCCGACTGTCCCGATGACCCAACTGACCATTCTTCGCTACCCAGATTCACGCCTTCACACGGTGGCCAAGCCCGTGGCGGCGATTGACGCCCGCATCAAACTGCTGGTGAGTGACATGTTTGAAACCATGTACGAGGCGGCGGGCATTGGTCTGGCAGCCTCGCAGGTCGACGTGCATGAGCGCTTGGTCGTGATCGACGTCAGCGAAAAACATGACGAGCCCTTGGTGCTGATCAACCCCGAGATCACCTGGGCCAGCGAAGAAACCCGGCTGGGTGAAGAAGGTTGTCTGTCAGTGCCCGGCATTTATGACGGCGTCGAACGATCGATCGCCATCAAGGTGAAAGCTCTGGGGCTAGACGGTCAATGGCAGACGCTCGAGGTCGAAGGCATGTTGGCCGTCTGCATTCAACACGAGATGGATCATTTGATCGGCAAAGTGTTTGTGCAATATTTGTCGCCACTCAAGCGCAACCGGATCAAGACCAAACTCATCAAGCAAAAGAAAGACGACGAGCGCGACGGGGTGCGCTGAGGCGCTGAGTCTGAGGTGCACATCTAGAATCAATCCATGCGCGTTATTTTTGCTGGTACCCCTGAATTTGCCCGAGTGGCTTTGGAACAACTGCACCATGCGGGCTTTGACATCGCGCTGGTGCTGACACAACCCGATCGGCCTGCCGGTCGCGGGATGAAACTGCAAGCCTCGGCCGTCAAACAATGGGCCGCAACCCATCAAATCCCCGTCGCCCAACCCCGCAGCCTGCGCCTTGACGGCCAGTACCCAGAAGACGCCACCGCCGCTCGTAAGGCCCTTGAAGACGCCAAAGCCGATGTGATGGTGGTCGCCGCCTACGGTTTGATCTTGCCGCAGTGGGCGCTCGACACACCTCGGCTGGGTTGCCTGAATATTCATGGCTCGGTTTTGCCGCGTTGGCGCGGTGCCGCCCCCATTCACCGCGCCATTGAAGCCGGTGACAGCGAGACTGGCGTGACCATCATGCAGATGGATGCAGGCCTCGACACGGGTGACATGCTGCTGCTGGAAACGCTGCCTATTGGCCCGCACGACAGCACTGACACGCTGCATGACCAGCTCGCCCAACTCGGTGGTCAGATGATCGTTGAGGCGCTCAGACTGGCAGCGAACGGCAGCCTGAAACCAGTCCCCCAGCCGGTTCAAGGCATCAGCTACGCACACAAAATCGACAAGCGCGAAGCCGCACTCGACTGGACGCAACCCGTTGCCACACTCGAGCGCCGCATCCGCGCCTTCAACCCCTTTCCCGTTGCCTGCAGCGCACTGAATGGCGAGACCATCAAGTTCTGGCGCGCAGAGGTACGGCCGGGTGTGCGGCTGCCCAGCAACGCCACGGCCGGCGAGGTATTGGCCGCCAGCCCGGAGGGCGTCGACATCGCCGCGATGGATGGTGTTCTGCGTGTCCACCGTCTGCAAAAAGCCGGCGGCAAGCCACTCGATGCAGCAGACTTCTTGCGCGGCTTTGAGATTCAGCCCGGCCAGCGCTTTAGCAGCGCGCCCCCGGTGCCGCTGGCATGACGGCCCTCTACAAGCACCCTGAATTTCGCATCGGTGCCCGCGACATGATGGCCTTGGCACCGGGCATGGCCGCTTGGGGCCTGATGACCGGCGTGGCCATGATCAAGTCGGGGATGAGCGTGGTCGAGGTCTTGCTGATGGGGCTGCTGGTGTTCGCCGGGAGTTCGCAACTGGCAGCACTGCCATTGATCGTGGCCGGCGCACCGATGTGGGTGGTCCTGGCCACGGCCTTGTGCGTGAACCTGCGCTTCATGGTCTTCAGCATCCATCTGCGAGCCTATGTGATGCACCAGAGTTTTTGGCGTCGTCTGGTCAGCGGTTATTTCACGACCGACCCGACCTATGTGCAGTTCACCAAACGCTTTCCGCACCCGGCCGATGACGCCGCAGGCAAGCGCGCCGAAGAAGCCTACCTCGCCGGCAACTGCGCCCTCGGCTGGACCAACTGGATGCTCGCCAGCCTGCTCGGCATGGCGCTGGCCAATGCCATCCCCGTGCACTGGGGTTTGGGCTTCGCAGGCATTTTGGCCTTGCTGGGCATCATGAGTTCGCTGGCCACCACCCGCCTGCGCGTGCTGGCCGCGGGCGTTGCAGGCAGTGTCGCGGTGGTCACTTATGCCTTGCCCCTCAAGCTCAACATCATCGTGGCCATCGTGCTGGCTATCGCGGTCTGTCTGATGCTCGAAAAACCCAGCCTCGCAGACCACGCCATCAAGGCCAAATTGCCGACCCAAGAACCATGAACCAGACCGATCTTTGGACGGTGGTCACCATCGTTTGCATGGCTCTTTTGTCCGTCATCACGCGCTGCTTCTTCTTTTTGTCGAGCCACCCTTGGCCGATGCCCGCCTGGCTGCAACGCGGACTGCACTACGCACCCATCGCCGCCTTGGCGGCCGTGATCGTGCCCGAGATGGTGATGTCGCAAGGCCACCTGATCAGCACTTGGCAAGACGCCCGAATCTTTGCGGTGGCTGCTGGCTTGGCTTGGTTCTACTGGAAACGCGGCATGCTCGGCATCATCATCGTCGGCATGGCCGTGTACTTGCCGCTGCACGTTGGACTCGGCTGGTAGCGGCCGGGACTCTTTACAATTCAGCGCGATTCGCCCCCCTACTTTTGCGCTTTCGCCTCACTCCCCGTCATCCCTGAGAGACCCCATGAATTTCATCCGTTTTTCTGACCTTTGCGCTACCGGTCAAGTGGCTGGCAAACGCGTTTTTATCCGTGCTGACCTGAACGTGCCGCAAGACAACAGCGGCAGGATCACGGAAGACACGCGCATTCGGGCCTCCATGCCGTGCCTGCAGATGGCCCTCGATGCCGGCGCCGCCGTGATGGTCACGTCCCATCTTGGCCGACCGACGGAAGGTGAATTCAAAGCCGCCGATTCACTCGCACCCGTAGCCCAACGTTTAGGGGAACTCATGCAGCGGGAGATCCCGCTGGTGTCTGACTGGGTCCATGGTGTTGATGTGAAACCGGGCCACATCGTCATGCTGGAGAACTGCCGCTTGAACCGCGGTGAGAAGAAAAATGACGAAGCCTTGGCCCGCAAGATGGCGTCGCTGTGCGACATTTTTGTGCACGATGCTTTTGGCACGGCACACCGCGCCGAAGCCTCAACCTACGGCATTGCGCAATATGCCAAGATCGCTTCTGCCGGCCCACTGCTAGCCGCTGAAATGGATGCCATTGCCAAGGCATTGTCGAACCCACGCCGGCCGCTGGTCGCCATCGTGGCCGGCAGCAAAGTGTCGACCAAGCTGACCATTCTGAAAGCACTCGCCAACAACGTCGACCAGCTGATCGTGGGTGGCGGTATTGCCAACACCTTCATGCTCGCTGCGGGTCTCAAAATCGGCAAGAGTTTGGCTGAACCTGACCTGCTCGACGACGCCAAAGCTGTGATCATCGCCATGAAAGCGCGCGGCGCCGAAGTCCCGATTCCGACCGACGTGGTCACCGCCAAAACCTTTGCCGCTGACGCACCCGCCACCGTCAAAGCCGCTACCGATGTGGCCGACGACGACCTGATTTTGGACATTGGCCCGGACACCACCGCACGCTTGGCTGCGCAGCTCAAAGCCGCTGGCACCATCGTCTGGAACGGCCCGGTTGGCGTGTTTGAGTTCGAGGCTTTTTCCCATGGCACCGAAGGGATTGCACGCGCCGTGGCAGACAGCAACGGTTTCTCCATTGCCGGCGGTGGCGACACACTGGCCGCGATCGCCAAGTACGGCATCGAGAAACAGGTCGACTACATCTCCACCGGCGGTGGCGCTTTCCTGGAAGTGCTAGAAGGCAAGACGCTACCGGCGTTTGACATTTTGCAGAAGCGCGCCGCTGCTTGAGCAGATCAGGGCGCTAATGCACCCGTCGGTCGGCCTGAAAAATCAGTCCATCCACCCAGATTGAAGTCATAGAGTTTGCAGTCGTGCGCGGTTTTAAAATACCAGCGCCACGAAAACGGCTGAACGATGATGCGCTCGGGCAACATGTATTCGAGCTCCGACTGCGCGTCCTTGAGCCGGTACAGCGGAATGCTCATGTCCACGTGATGTGCCGTGTGCTCCATGATGTGGTGCAACACAGCGCCAATACCCAATGGAAAAGTCAGGTGCACGGTGGTCGACACGAAAGGTTGAGAACGCGTCCATGCCGTTTTTTCTGCGTGCCAGCGCACTTGGGTATGCGTGTGGTGCACATAGACCACGAAGCCAATCATGGCATTCCAGAACAAAAATGGCAGCACCCAACCGGCCAGTAACACGGGCAAGATCGGTTGTGATGTGGCCTCTGCGGCAGCAGCCAATACACCCGCCCAAACCAGTGCAAAAGCAGACACCAACAAGCCATCCTTGATGAAGATCGGACGGCGCGTGGGCATCGCCGCACGATTCGGAAAGAACAGCCGCTTCCACCAGATCTCGCTCATGTAATACAGGCCCGGCCCCAAGCCACTGCGGTAGATGCGTTCTTTGAATCGCGCGAACGGTGTGAGCGCGGCGTACTCTGTTGGCGTCAGCGGTGCCCAGACAAAATCAACACCCTTCAAATTGGTGTACCCGTGGTGGATCACGTTGTGCCCGATGTCCCACAAACTGTAGGGCGTTAGCGACGGCAAAAACGCCAAGCGCCCCAGCCATTTATTCAGCCTGCGATGTGGCGTCAGGCTTTGATGGCAAGCGTCATGGCCAATGACGAAAAGCCGGCCCGTGACAAACCCCGCAGCCAGTCCGGACAACAATTTCGCCCAGCCAGCGGCCAACCACACTGTGCCGGCCAGAGCCGTCAGCAGCAAGGCGTAGTCAAACGCCAGCAACACCAGCGCCCACAGCGTGGTGCGCGTCGACAGCGGGATCAGCCATGCGCGCAGCGTCTTGCGGTGCGGCAGCGGCTCATGCGGCGGAACAGGCGAATAAGGCAATGCAGACATGGACGTGAGTGAAGAAAATGACGAGTCATCTTAAGCAGAGCGACCTGTCGAGCTTCTGATGCAGATCAAGAGGACCGCAAATGATGCTTACCCGCTTGGTAACTTCTTCGTGTGAGAATGCGAACAAAACTACACGGAGACAACCCCATGCCCAGTCGCGCCACCAAAATTGTTATCACCCTCGGCCCCGCGTCCAGCGACGCGGCGATGCTTGAAAAAATGATTGCGGCGGGGGTCAACGTGGTGCGCATGAATTTCAGCCATGGCAAGGCCGAAGACCACATCAAAATAGCCAAGCTGGTGCGCGAAGCGGCGCAACGCGTCGGCCGCGAGGTCGCCATCATGGCTGACCTGCAAGGCCCGAAAATCCGCGTCGGCAAATTCGCCGAAGGCAAGGTGCTGCTGGTCACCGGTGAAAAATTCATCCTCGACGCCTCACGGACGGAGCCCGGCGACATCAAAGGTGTTGGCCTCGATTACAAAGAATTGCCGCGCGATCTAATCGCCGGCGACGTGCTGCTGCTGAATGACGGCCTGATCGTACTCACCGTTGATGCGGTGCGCGGCGAGGAGATCCTCACACGCGTCAAGGTCGGTGGAGAGCTGTCCAACAACAAGGGCATCAACAAGCAAGGCGGCGGCCTGACGGCGCCGGCGCTGACCAGCAAGGACATGGACGACATCAAGACGGCCATGAGTTTTCAGGCCGACTACGTGGCGGTGAGTTTTCCGAAAAATGCCACCGACATGGAAATGGCGCGCCAGTTGTGCAACGTGGCGGCGGCACCCTACAAACACAAGCCGGGGCTGATCGCCAAGATCGAACGCGCCGAAGCGATTCCCAATCTCGAAGAAATTTTGCGTGTCAGCGACGGCATCATGGTGGCCCGCGGTGACTTGGCGATTGAGGTTGGCAATGCCGCTGTGCCGGCCCTGCAAAAACGCATGATCAAGATGGCGCGCGCCGCCGACAAATTGGTCATCACGGCGACGCAGATGATGGAGAGCATGATCCAGAATCCGGTGCCAACACGCGCCGAGGTCAGCGATGTGGCCAACGCCGTGCTGGACGGCACCGATGCGGTGATGCTCAGCGCCGAAACCGCTGTTGGCCGCTACCCGCTGGAGACCGTCAAGGAGATGGCCAATATCTGCGTGGAGGCCGAAAAAGCCGAGTATGGCGAGCTGGAGGCCGACTTCAGTGGCAAAACATTTAGCCGCATCGACCAATCGATTGCGATCGGCGCGCTGTTCACGGCGCATCACCTAGGAGCAAAGGCGATCGTCGCGCTGACCGACAGCGGCTCCACCCCGTTGTGGATGAGTCGCCACGACATTCGGGTGCCGATTTATGCCCTCACCCCGCGCTTAGCGACGCAACGCAAGATGGCGCTTTACCGGAATGTGCGGCCGATTTTGATGGACACCATCATTGACCGCGACTCGGCGCTGGCGCAGGCGGAAGCTCATTTGATGCGTCGGAATATTGTGCAAAGCGGTGATGTGTACGCGATCACTTGCGGTGAGCCGATGGGTGCGCCTGGTGGCACGAACATGCTGAAGATTTGTCGGGTGGCTTGAGGCTGGTTCGGATTCGGGTGATGTTGCGGTCTTGGTTTGGCGCTGGCGGGTGAGTGGGTTGGGCCGGCGTCCTCATACTGGGGTACCAGAAATCGGCCACCCGCCCAACCCACTCGCCCGTGATCGAATCGTTTTTAGTACGCGGTGTTTTCAACACTTTCAGCGCACCACAGTTGCGTGGATGAGGCGCTGCGGTGGCTGCCGATTTCTGGTACCCCAGTATGAGGCGGCCGCCGTAGCGCCTCATCGACGCAGGAACAGAACCGAACAACCCACGATGCCCCAAGCCCATAAATGACAGCACAGAAACAAGCGACGAGGTGACGGTTAAAATCATTCGTTACCCCTCGGTTACCAACTCATCCATACACATCACGGGATTACATCCATGGCCCTCGTCTCCATGCGCGAACTGCTCGACCACGCAGCAGCCAACACCTACGGCATTCCAGCGTTCAACGTCAACAATCTGGAGCAGGTGCAAGCCATCATGCAGGCCGCAGACGAGGTCAATGCACCCGTCATCATGCAGGCCAGCGCTGGGGCCCGCAAATACGCCGGCGAAGGTTTTCTCAAACACCTGATCCAAGCCGCGGTTGAAAGCTATCCGCACATTCCGGTCGTCATGCACCAAGACCACGGCCAGAGCCCTGACGTGTGCCGTGGTGCGATTGACTTGGGCTTCAGCTCGGTCATGATGGACGGCTCGCTGTTGGCCGATGGCAAGACCATTGCCGACTACGACTACAACGTCGAGGTCACGCGCAAAGTTGTTGAAATGGCCCACGCCACCGGCGTTTCTGTCGAAGGCGAACTCGGTTGCCTCGGCAGCTTAGAAACCATGCAAGGCGACAAAGAAGACGGCCATGGCACCGACGCGGTGATGACCCACGCGCAATTGCTGACCGACCCTGAGCAAGCGGCTGACTTCGTCAAACGCACCCAGCTTGACGCACTGGCGATTGCCATTGGCACCAGTCACGGCGCCTACAAGTTCACGCGCAAGCCCACCGGCGACATTCTGGCGATTGAGCTGATCAAGGAAATTCACCGCCGCATTCCCAACACGCATTTGGTCATGCACGGCTCGTCGAGCGTGCCGCAAGACCTGCTGGCGATCATTCGCCAGTACGGTGGCGACATGAAAGAAACCTACGGCGTGCCGGTAGAAGAAATTCAAAAAGCCATCCAGTTCGGCGTGCGCAAGATCAACATCGACACCGATATTCGTCTGGCCATGACCGCCGCAGTGCGCAAATTCATGGCAGAAAACCCCTCTAAATTTGACCCGCGCGAATGGCTCAAACCAGCCACGGCCGCCGCCAAAGCCATTTGCAAGCAGCGCTACATTGAGTTCGGCTGCGAAGGCCAGGCCAGCAAGATCAAGGGCGACAGCCTGTCGATCGTGGCCGCCAAGTACGCCAAAGGCGAGCTGGCACAAGTCGTTCGCTGAGCGCTAGTTTTTCACTGTTTACCGGCCCGTCATGACCCAAGCGCTTCACACCTCCACCCTGACTTCCCTGCCTCTGCTGGCTCGCGGCAAAGTACGCGACAACTACGCGGTTGGCCAAGACCGCCTGCTGATGGTGGCGAGCGACAGGCTCAGCGCTTTCGACGTGATTTTGGGGGAACCGATTCCAGGCAAGGGCGCGCTGCTGACGCAAATGGCCCTGTTCTGGTTCGGCAAGCTCGGCCACATCTGCCCCAACCACCTGACCGGCGAAGCGCCCGAAAGCGTTGTCACACCCGCTGAACTGCCGCAGGTGACGAAGCGCTCGATGCTGGTCAAACGCCTGAAGCCAATTCCGGTCGAAGCGGTCGTTCGCGGCTACTTGGCTGGCAGCGGCTGGCAAGAATACCAAGCCACGCAATCGGTCTGCGGCGTGGCTTTGCCAGCAGGTTTGAAAAATGCCAGCAAGCTGCCAGAACCGATCTTCACGCCGGCGGCCAAAGCGGAAGCCGGCGAGCATGACGAAAACATCAGCTACGAGCAGGTCGTGACTATCGTTGGCCCAGAACTCGCCGCGCAAATTAAAAAAATCAGCATTGAGATCTACCAAACGGCGGCCGCTTTCGCGCTCACCAAAGGCATCATCATTGCCGACACCAAGTTTGAATTTGGCCTCGACGAGCACGGCACGTTGACGCTGATGGACGAGGTGCTGACGCCCGACTCCTCACGCTACTGGCCGATAGAGGGTTACGAGCAAGCGTTCACAACCGGCCAAAACCCGCCCAGCTACGACAAGCAGTTTGTACGCGACTGGTTGGAAGCCGTGCGGATCAACGGCAAGCCATGGGACAAGACACCCCCTGCACCGCAGTTACCACCCGACGTGGCGCTGAAGACCGCCGCGAAATACGAAGAAGCCTTGGCCCGTTTGACGAGCTGACCGGCTTCAGGCCAACGGTGGGCCAAAGCGCAGTGTGGCGCAAAGACCGCGGCCATCCGTGCCGGGCGCTAGGCTGAACTCAGCACCCAGCAATTCGGCGTAACGCCGCACGATCGACAAGCCCAGACCCACGCCTTCGCCCAAGCGCTGTCCGGCCTCGCCCAAGGCCCAGCGCTCACCCCAGAACAACATGTCTTGCGCACTCATGCCGGGGCCGTTGTCGAGCACCCGCAGCACGGTCTGCGCACCCTCCGCGACCAAGCTGACGGTGACATGGGCATCGGGACCTACGGCATAGCGCAGCGCGTTGTTCAGTAAGTTGCCCAAAATACCTTCCACCAAAGCCGCGTCCCCCAGCACCGTCACCGGCTGCTCGAGGCCTTCGGCGCCCAGATCAACACCGACCGTGTCGGCCTTGGCCATGAAGCGCAAGACCACGTCACGGACCAACTCATCCAACTGCAAAGGCTGCAATTGCAAAGCCGCACGGCCTTCATTGGCACGCGCCAAGGCCAGCAACTGCTCGACCAGATGACTCGCCCGCTGCTCGCCTTCAGCAATGCCCCGCAGTTGCTCGTGCCAAACCGCCGGCGACTGTTGAGCCAGCGCATAACTGGCCTGCGCTCGAATGCCCGCCAGCGGCGTGCGCAACTCGTGCGCCACGTTGCCAGCAAATTCACGTTGGGCCTCAATGCTCCGGTCCAGCCGCAGCAGCAATGAGTTCAGTGCCAGCCGCAGGTTGTCAACATCACGTGAACTGGCGCTGGTGGTCACATCATCTGGCATGGGTCGCAGGTCACTGGCGTCGCGACGGCCCAGCGCCTGCTGCAGTGCCGCCAACGGGCCCAAGTCGCGCCCGATGCTTCGCCGCAACCACCACGCCAGAAACACCAGCAAGACAGCCTGCGGAATCGCAGAATAAATCAGCATGCGTTGCAACAGGCGGGTGCGCGTGGCCGAGGTTTGTGCCATGACAATCTCGACCTCAACCGGTTCAGTCCGTCGCAGGCTGACACTGCGCATCTCGCGCCCCTGAAAAATAATGTCCGAAAACTGTGAGATCAGATTCGGCGGTAATGCGGGTGGGCGCAGGCCTGCATGGCCGCCGACGAACTGCCCTTCTTCACCATACACGGCGAAAAGTATGGATTCGCTTTGGTCAAACAGCAAGGTGCCCATGTCATCGATCGACAGGTTCAGCCCAGGCTTACCGACGGGGCCCAGCGTCACATGTGCCGCCAAGGCATACGCATCGTCGAGCAAGGCGCGGTCAAAGGCCTGACCGGCAAAGTAACTGGCCATGGCCAATGTCACCGCCGTACCCGCCGCCCAAGTGATCACCAGCGGCACCAGAACGTGCTGCGCCAGCCGGGTTCGCAATGACGGCCGGGGTCGACTCATGCCGAGGCCTCCAACACGTAACCCAAACCTCGCAAAGTGCGGATGCCGACGCCGGAGCCCAGTAATTTTTTGCGCAAGCGGGAGATGAAAGCTTCCAGTGCGTTGTCGCCCAAGGCGGCGTCTGCCTCCGACAGTTTGTCGGCGAGTTGCCGCTTGCTGACCACGCGGCCGGGTGGCGTCAGCAACTCCCACAAGACTTCAAATTCACGCGCAGGCAAATCCCAGGGTTCGCTCGCGAGCATGAAGCGCCGGGCCTTGCGGTCGAGCACCAGCTGGCCCAACTCCACGCGATCATCGGCGCCTTGCGCACGCCTCACCAAAGCGCGCAGTCGGGCCTCGACCTCGTTCAAGTCAAACGGCTTGCCCAGATAGTCGTCAGCGCCTGCGTCAAGGCCGGCAATGCGTTCTTCGGTGCGGTCACGTGCCGTCAACACCAGCACGGGCGTGCGGTCGCCGCGCGCCCGTGCCTCACGCAGCACCGACAAGCCGTTGCCCAAGCCGCTGCGTTCGTGGCTGGTCAAGGGCAGGTTCAGGTCCAGCAGCACCGCGTCAAAAGGTTGCACGCGCCACCAGTGACTCGCTTCTTCGACCGAGCTGGCCTCATCCACACGATGGCCGGCTTCACGCAGGCTGCGCAACATCAGCGAGCGCAACACGGCATCGTCTTCGACCAGGAGAATTCGCATCAGTGGCAGGTCTCGGCTTACAGCTACGTAGTTGTACTGATCGCACTGGTCAGGAAGCAGTCAGTGCGTCAATGAGATAAACAGCGGATGAGCATACAACACTGGTTTTTTTGCACAAGCTTGGCGCTGGCTGTGCCCGCCTGGGCCCAAGTTCCCGCCATACCCCCCAACGCAGTCTCGCTGGGGCAGGCACTGCAAGCCGCCCGCAACAACATCGATGTGTCGCTGACACAACGCGCCTTCGACGCCGCCCGCGCCGATGTGCTGAGCGCTGACCGTGCGCCCACACCCATCTTGACAGCCAAAACCGCCTCCATCGATCTGCAGAACGGCATCGGCCGCGGCAATGTGTTGAGCGACAAGCGCATCGACAAATCGATCGGACTGGACTGGACTTGGGAGCGCGGCAACAAGCGTGAGCTGCGTACCCGTAGCGCACAGCGAGCCGCCCAAGCCGCCCAAGCCGATCTCGACGAGGCCTTGATTCAGCAACAACTGGCCGCAGCCGGCGCTTATTACGATCTGCTCGCAGCGCAAGAGCGCATCACGCAGGTGCAAGCGATTGCGCACAGTGCCGTCGAGTTGGCTCGCACCGCGCAGCGTCGGCTAGGCGCGGGCGATTTATCGCAACAAGATGCCGCCCGTAGCGACATCGAGGCCGAACGTGCCAACGCAGATCTGCGAGCTGCGCAAGCCGACCGCGTCCGCGCTGAACTGACGCTGAAACAAGTCACCCGTTTGACCGGTGCGCTGGCGGCTCAGGACGAATGGCCTGCGCCGACCGCAGCATTGCCCAACCTGCCTGAACCGCAACTCGAAGCCAGGTCCGATGTGCGCGCTGCGCTGCGACGCACCGAGGCTGCGCAGGCCGTGATGGAAAGCGCTGAAGCCTTGCGCAAGAACGACCTCACACTCGGCACCTCGTTCGACCACTACCCGGGCACCTCGAACCGGCTGCTGGAATTTCGGGTGCAAATGCCACTGGCCGGTCTGTTTGGCAATTACGGCTACCAGGGCGAGTTAGGCCGCGCCACCGCCCAATTGGCGCAAGCGCAAGACCTGCTCGACAAAACGCGGCAATCGGCAGCGCTCGACATCAGCCGCCTGCAGCAAGATTTGCTGGCCGCGTCGCAGCGGGCGTTGACGTATCAAAACGCCATCGTGCCGCGGGCCCGCCAAGTCGCCAGCATGGCCGAAATGGCTTACACCAAGGGCGCGATGTCGCTGACCGAACTGCTAGACGCACGCCGTACCTTGCGCTCGGCCCTGCTGGAAGATGTCGCCGCCCGCGCCGACCACGCCCGCAGCTTAGCCGCTTGGCAACTGCGCAGCGCAGCCCCTGCGCTCTGAATTTTTAAGCCTTCTTTCTGATTGACCTTGATGCAACTCCCCGCCATGAAACCACTCAGCGCCTCACCTCTTGGCGTCAGCCTTCTCATCAGCCTGCTCATATTGGCCGGCTGCCAGGAGCCCGCAGCTCCCCCCGCTAAAGCACCGCCACCGATCTTGCAAGGAGAACAACTGCGTTATGCGCCCAACCACCCGCAATTGGCCCTGCTCGGCCTGGTCATGGCGACGCCTGCGCAAGCCTTGAGTGTCGATTTGCCAGCGCGCATGGTCTGGAATGAAGAGCGCACGCAGCGGATTTACCCGGCCTTTGCCGGCCGCGTGGGCGCGATTCGGGCCGATGTCGGCCAAGCGGTGAACGCTGGCGCCGTGCTGGCACAACTGGCCTCGCCGGACTTCGGCATGGCCCAAGCCGACACCGCCAAAGCGCGCGCCGATGCGCGCCTGAGCAGCAAAGTCTTGCAACGCCAGCGTGAATTGTTTGACGCTGGCATCGTGCCGCGCAAAGACTTCGAACAAGCCGAGGCCGACGCCGCCCGCTCGCTGGCCGAGGTTCAGCGTGCCGACGCCCGCACCCGCATGTACGGCGGCACCCACGAGGCCAACGGCGTCAACCAGGAACTGGCCATCAGCGCCAGCATCAAAGGCGTGGTGGTGGAACGCAACCTCAACCCGGGCCAAGAAGTCCGACCTGATCAGTCGGGCGTCGGTGTACCGCCGCTCTTTGTGGTGACCGACCCGACCACGCTGTGGGTGCAGATTGATGCACGGGAGTCAGAGATCGACACGCTCCGCCCCGGCGCACCCTTCGAGCTGATCATCCCGACGCTGCCGGGTCAAAAATTTGAAGGCCGCGTCACGGCCGCCGCCGACTTCATCGACCCGACCACCCGCACCATCAAGGTCCGTGGTCTGGTGGCCAATCCGGCACGCTTGCTCAAGGCAGAGATGCTGGCCACCGCACGCATTCAACGCAACATCGGCCCTGGTGTGGTGATTCCATCACGCGCCGTCTCGTTGCTAGGCGCCAAAAACACCGTACTGGTACAAGTCCAAGCCGGCGTGTTTGAGACACGCGAAGTGCAACTGAGCTACCAAGGCCCACACGAGTCCGTGGTGTCACACGGCGTCTTGGCGGGCGAGCAAGTCGTCAGTGACAACATGCTGCTGCTGGCGCGCGAGTTCCGCAACGCCAAAAATGACGCGCAACCCGCGTCTACCGCACAGGCTAAACCATGAAACGCCTGATTCACTACGCGCTACACCAGCCGCTGTTCATCGTGCTGGGCACATTGCTCTTTGCGATGGCCGGCGTCATCGCCTTCAAAAATTTATCAGTCGAAGCTTTTCCTGACGTCACCGACACACAAGTCACGGTGATTGCGCTGTTCCCCGGACGGGCTGCTGAAGAAGTTGAAAAACAAGTCACGCTGCCGATTGAGATCGCGTTGTCTGGTTTGCCGAACTCGATTCGGGTTTTCTCGCACACCCAGTTCGGCCTGTCCTACACCGTCGTCACCTATGACGACGCCGCCAACGTCAACATTGCGCGGCAACAGGTCAACGAGCGGCTGAACAGCATCGACGTGCCGACAGGCGCACAGGTCAATGTGGCACCGAACGCAACGCCGGTCGGCGAAGTTATGCGCTACCGCGTCAAGGGTGACGGTCAAAATACGACCGACCTGCGCACGCTGCAAGACTGGGTCATTGAACGAGGTCTGCGCCAAGTGCCGGGCGTGGCCGACGTTGTCGGCATGGGCGGCTTCATCAAGCAGTACGAAGTCCAGCCGGACCTCGAAAAACTACGGGCCTACAAACTCACTTTTCAGAATTTACTGGACGCACTCGGCCGCGGCAACTCGAATGCCGGTGGCAGTTATGTGGCACAAGGCCAGCAGCAATTCGCCATTCGCGGCATTGGACTGCTGCAGTCGCCAGACGACATCGGCCGTATCGTCGTGGCGGCACGAGGCGCCACACCGATCCTGATTCGCGACATCGCCGAAGTCAAAATTGGCGCCGTCCCTCGGTTGGGCATCGTTGGCCAGGACCACGATGACGACGTCGTCACCGGGATCGTCATCATGCGCAAAGGCGAGAACCCGAGCATCGTGTTGAAGGGCGTCAAAGACAAGATCGCTGAACTCAATGCGCGCGGCTTGCCGAAAGGCGTGCAAATAGCGCCCTACTACGACCGCACTTGGTTGATGGGCAAAACGCTGACCACGGTGTTTAAAAATCTGGTTGAGGGCGCGCTGTTGGTGGCGCTGGTGCTATACCTGTTTTTGTCGAATATTCGTGCCAGTCTGGCCGTCGTGGTCATCATCCCGCTGGCCTTGCTGTCAACCTTTCTCGGCCTGAAGATCATGGGCGTGCCGGCCAATTTATTGAGCCTGGGGGCGATGGACTTTGGCATCATCGTCGATGGTGCGGTGATCGTGATTGAAAATATCATGCACCGACTGTCTGAGAAAAAAGAAGGCATGACGAACGCCCAACGGCGAAATGTCATCATCGACGCGGCCAGCGAAGTCGGACGGCCCACGCTGTTTTCGATGCTCATCATCATTGCGGCACACATTCCGATTTTTGCGCTGCAACGCCATGAAGGCCGCATCTTTCAACCCATGGCATTGAGTGTCACTACAGCGCTGATCGGGGCGTTGATTTTCTCGCTAACGCTGGTGCCGTTGCTCGCCTACTGGATGCTGCGCAACAAAATTCCACACGGTGACAACCGCGTGGTGGCCAGCAGCAAACGCGTTTATGAACCCGTTCTGTTGTGGGCGCTTGAGCGCCGCCGCACCGTGGTGCTGATTGCCCTTACGGTCTTTGCGCTGGCCATGGGCGCGGCATCGCGGCTAGGTTCGGAGTTTTTGCCCGAGCTCAACGAAGGCACCTTCTGGGCTAATTTCGACATGCCGTCCAGCGTCTCCAGCGAAGAGGCGTCCAAAATTCTGCTGATGGCGCGCAACGCCCTGAACACCGTGCCCGAAGTACGCACGGCGGTGTCCAAGGCCGGGCAACCGGAAGACGGCACGGACCCTAAAACCCTCAGCATGGCGGAGATTTTTATCGACGTGAAGCCGCAAGAAGAATGGCGCAAAGGTTTAACGCGCGACCAGTTGATTGAAGAAATGGACAGCAAACTATCAGCAATTCCAGGCATTGACCCGGCGTTTTCACAACCGATTCGCGACAACGTTCTAGAATCCATTTCGCAAATCAAGGGCCAGATTGTCGTCAAAGTGTCTGGTGAAGACTTGGACGAATTGCGCCGCGTGGCCGAAGCCATTCAACGCGAAATCAAACAAGTCCAAGGCGTGCAGCGCGGTGAAATTGACCGCCTCGGTGACCTGCCGCAACTGGTGATTGACATTGACCGCGACCGCGCAGCGCGTCTGGGCCTGAACGTGCAGGATATTCAAGATGTGGTGGAGGCTGCGTTGGGCGGCAAAGCGGCCACGCAACTGTGGGAAGGCGAGCGCAAATTTGCCGTGGCCGTCCGGTTGCCGGAAAACAAACGTGTGATTGCCAGCCTGCCGCAAACGCTGATCCCCACCCCAGACGGCGGATATGCGCAGTTGGGCAGCGTGGCCAAAATCCGCGAAACCAACGGTGCCATGAACATCGCCCGCGAAGCCGGTCGGCGCACCATGACCATCGGTATTTTCATCAAGGGCCGCGACATGGGTTCGGTGGTGAAAGACATGCAAACCCGCGTGGCCGGCAACGTCAAGCTGCCGCCCGGCTACACGGTCGGCTGGTCGGGCGAGTTTGAGAATCAAGAGCGCGCCATGCAGCGCTTGTCGCTGGTGGTGCCGATCTCGCTGCTGCTGATTTTTGTGCTGCTGTTCGACGCCTTCAAGTCCTTCAAAATGGCCGCGTTGATTCTGATCAATGTGCCCTTGGCATTGATTGGTGGTTTTGTCGCACTGTGGATTTTTAACATTCCGCTGTCGGTCTCCGCCGCCATCGGTTTCATCGCGCTCTCAGGGCAGGCGGTGCTCAACGGCGTCGTGATGTTGTCCGTCTTTCAGCAACTGCAGAGCGCCGGCCACAGCGTGCTAGACGCGGTCAAACTCGGCTCCATGCAGCGGCTGCGCACGGTGCTGATGACGGCCATGTTGGCTGCGTTGGGTTTGCTGCCAATGGCCTTGTCGCACGACATTGGTTCAGAAACGCAGCGGCCGCTGGCCATCGTCATCATTGGCGGTTTGATCACGGCCACGCTGTTGACACTGGTGGTGTTGCCAGCGCTGTACGTGTCCTGGTTTTCGGGTGATCCACCGAAAGACTTCGAGACCTGATCGGCTTGATGTACGGCTCGTCACTGAAATAACAATGCCCGTCACTGCGAAATAAAAATTCTCGTCACTGCGAGCGTAGCGCGGCAGTCCATCACCGCGCACATCAAAGATGGATGGCCGCGCTGCGCTCGCCATGACGGAACAGTGGACTGCCGCGCGACGCTCGCAGTGACGGCGCAGTACCGTCGCTTTTTCAATTGAGCATCATGCTCAGCTTGCGGCGGTAGGTGGACACCAGTGCCAGTTGCGGGTCTTCCTCGACGACCACTTTGCCGAGGATCTCGATGCCTGCGGCGGTCTTGCCGGAAGCGTCTTGCGCCTGCTTGGGCTTGGGCGGCGTCAGCAACTCCAAAATGGCGACGAAGGTTTTGCGCGGCGTTTGATCATTCCAAGTCTTGTCGCGCATGATGATTTCAAGCAACTCGTCCATCGCAGCCACCCACGCGCCTTGGGTCATCAGCACCTGGGCTTTCGCTAAACGGGTCTCAAAATCACGTTTGTTTTGCGCAATCAGTTCGTCAAACTGCGGCAAGCCCCATTGACCGCGCGGGTCGGCGCTGACGAATTCGAGCGCCAGCAGCCAATGCTTGAGTGCCTCAAAGCGCAGCTGTACTGGGATCTGCACCAACGCTGGCGCCAGCGCGCTTTTGGCGGCGGCCAGTTGCCCAGTGCGGACCAACAACTTGACGTAATCAAAACGGGCCTCGTCGTTGGCGGGATTGACGGCCAGCGCTTCAGCCAGCGTGTCTTGCGCACTTTGCACATCACCGCTCTCCAGCAAGGCCTGCGCTTGCTCGGCCTCGGTCAAAGTCACCGGCCCATTGTCGGCAGGCAGGTGTTTGTCGAGGAACTCCTTGACCTTGCCCTCGGTCTGGGCGCCGGTGAAACCGTCTACCGGTTGGCCGTTCATCAGCAAAATGCAGGTCGGAATGCTTTTGATACCGAACGCTGCGCCGATCTGCTGCTCTTGGTCGGAATCGATCTTCACCAGCTTGAAGCGGCCTTCGTAGGCGATCTCAACTTTTTCGAGGATAGGGCCGAGTGATTTACAGGGACCGCACCAGGGTGCCCAAAAATCAACCAACACCGGGGTGGTCATGGAAGCCTCGATGACTTCCTGTTCAAAATTCGCGAGCGTGACATCAATCATGTTTAAAAGCGCTTGGGGTGCGCATGAGTCTTTGAAGAAAGCCAAAACGATAGCATGCTGGCGGGCGCCAACGCAGCAACGCTTAAAATCACCGGTCCGCACTCCAGCGACTCCCCAGCAATAAACAGCCGGCCGGCTTTGAAGGCGCACTCCATGACAACCACACCACCGACCGCCAGCCCCACGTCCCCAGCCCATACCGCAGCACCCGGCGCACCCGTCACGGTCGGCGTGGTGATGGGCTCCAACAGCGACTGGGACACGATGCAACATGCCGTGCAAATCCTGCAGCATTTCGGCATCGCCTACGAAGCCCGCGTGGTGTCCGCACACCGCATGCCTGACGCTTTGTTTGACTACGCTGAGTCGGCCCTCGGTCGCGGTCTACAAGCCATCATTGCTGGTGCGGGTGGTGCGGCGCATCTGCCTGGCATGCTGGCAGCCAAAACCACGGTGCCGGTGCTCGGCGTGCCCGTCGCCAGCAAGCACCTGCAAGGCGTTGATTCGCTGCACAGCATTGTGCAAATGCCGAAAGGCATCCCGGTTGCAACCTTTGCGATTGGCCACGCTGGTGCGGCCAATGCGGCCCTCTTTGCGGTCGCCATGCTGGCCTTGCAGAACCCAGCGCTGGCCGTTCAGTTGCAGGCTTTTCGGGTCGCGCAAACGGCTGCGGCCGAAGCCATGACCTTGCCCCCGCTATGACACCCATCCTTCCTGGCGCCACCCTCGGCGTGATGGGCGGCGGCCAACTCGGCCGCATGTTTGTGCATGCCGCACAACGCCTCGGCTACTTCACCGCCGTGCTCGACCCGGATGCAGACAGCCCGGCAGGCCGCGTCAGCCATCACCACATTCAAGCCCCCTACGACGATGCCGCTGGCTTGGCCCAACTCGCGGCCGTCAGCGCGGCCATCACCACCGAATTTGAAAACGTGCCGGCTGCCGCGCTGCAGCAACTTGCCGCCACGCGGCCGGTGGCACCCAGCGCCGACACCGTCTCGATCGCCCAAAACCGAATTGACGAAAAATCCCATTTCAGTGCCTGCGCCGCCGCCTCTGGCGTGCCGTGTGCGCCGTATGCCGTGCTGGAAACCCAAGCCCAATTGGCTGCTATTTCGTCGGATCTGTTGCCCGGTATTTTGAAAACGGCGCGCATGGGCTACGACGGCAAAGGCCAGGCCCGCGTGAAAAACGCCGCTGAACTTGCGACAGCTTGGAGCAACCTGCACCACGTCCCTTGCGTGCTCGAAAAGATGCTGCCCCTGAAAGCCGAACTGTCGGTGATCGTGGCGCGCGGCTGGAACGGTGAGATTGTCAGTTTTGCACCGCAGCGCAATGTGCATGTCGACGGCATCTTGGCGGTGACGCACGCTTATGAGGGCTGTCTGCCCGCCGCCTTGTCGGCCAGAGCACGCGCCGCGACCGAAGCCATTGCCGCGCAGATCGGCTACGTCGGCGTGCTGTGTGTAGAATTTTTTGTCTTGGCCAGTGCTTCTGGCAACGCCGCTGAAGACACGCTGGTCGTCAATGAAATGGCGCCGCGTCCGCACAACAGCGGCCACTACACCATGAACGCTTGCGACAGCTCGCAATTTGATTTGCAGGTGCACGCGCTGGCTGGCCTGCCGCTGCCCACACCGCGCCAGCATTCGCCCTCGATCATGCTGAACTTGCTAGGCGACAGCTGGTTTGACGCGCAAGGCCTTGAGCGCACGCTCGACTGGGTGGCTGTGTTGGCTTTGCCGGGCACGCATTTGCACTTGTACGGCAAAACGCAAGCGCGCCCCGGCCGCAAGATGGGCCACATGAACATCACCGGTGCCAGCGTGGCGGCGGTGCAAGCCACCGCACGCCAAGTGGCGACGCTGCTGAACTTGCCCGGCCTTGAAAGCAGCTGAATGATTCACTCGGGCACCGATCCCGCCGCTGTTGCCGAGGCCGCACGCCTGATTCGCAGCGGCGAGCTGATCGGCCTGCCGACTGAAACCGTCTATGGCTTGGGCGCTGATGCCTCCAACGACGCGGCGGTGGCGCTGATCTTTGCCGCCAAGGGCCGTCCGTCCAACCATCCGCTCATCGTGCACATCGCGGAGGCTCAACAAGTGCTTGGCTACGCCAGCAGCGTGCCACCCTTTGCCGCGCGGTTGATAGCCGCTTTTTGGCCCGGCCCACTCACACTCATCTTGCCGCGCAAGCCCGGTGTGGCCACGGCGGCCGCCGGTGGCCAAGACTCGATTGGCCTGCGCTGCCCCTCACACCCAGTGGCGCAAGCGCTGCTGAAAGCCTGCTGCACCGGCGTCGCAGCGCCCAGTGCAAACCGTTTTGGCCGTGTCAGCCCGACCACGGCGGCACACGTGGCGGATGAACTCGGTGATGCCTTGTTCGTGCTCGATGGCGGACCGTGCGACGTAGGGATTGAATCAACCATCGTCGACTGCACCCGAGGCCACCCTGTGCTGCTACGCCCCGGCGTGCTGACGCGTGCGCAACTCGAAGCCGCTTGCGGTGAGCCGGTGCTCGACAAAGAGGCGCTGGCGTCCAACGCCCCGCGCGCTTCGGGCACCTTGGCGTCGCACTACGCGCCCAACGCGAAGGTACGTTTGATGGGCAAAGACGAATTGCAAAAGGCCTTGGCAGCGCTACCCAACAACACGACAACCGCAGTCCCTGTGGCGGTGTACGCGTATTCGATTCCCGGTCTTCATCCGGTTAACGCGGCGTCAGTGTTGTACCGCGTCATGCCGTTGCACGCATCGCAAGTGGCTCACGAACTCTTTGCCGTGCTGCGCGAATTTGATGCGCAGGGCGTGGCACAAATATGGGTAGAAACACTGCCCGCCACCACCGAGTGGGACGGCGTGCGGGACCGACTCACGCGTGCTGCAACTCCGCTGTGATCTCATAAGAACGCAAGCGTGCGTCATGGTCAAAAATCTGGCCAGCAATCATCAACTCATCGGCGCCCGTGCGCTCAATGAAGGCATTCATTTCACGCCGCACGGTGTCGATCGAACCGATGGCGTAGCTCTGACGCACAGAGTCCAATAAAGCGTGTTCTTGCGGGCCGATGCTTTGCAAAAAATCAGCCTTGGGCGGCGGTAATTTCGCGGGCCTGCCACTGCGCAGATTAACAAACGCCTGCTGCTGCGAGGTGACGCAGAAGGCCGCTTCTTCGTCGGTGTCGGCGGCAAACACATTGAAGCCGAGCATCACATACGGTGTGGCAAGCCGCGCTGATGGCTGAAAGCGCGCACGGTAAATCTCAATGGCTTGCATCATTTGCGCGGGTGCGAAATGTGAGGCAAACGCAAATGGCAAACCCAAGGCCGCAGCCAACTGCGCGCCAAACAAGCTCGAACCCAAGATCCACATCGGCACGTTCAGGCCGGTGCCGGGCACGGCTCGTACGGGCTGGCGCGGCGAGTCTGAAAAGTAATCCATCAGTTCCATCACGTCCTGCGGAAACTCGTCTGAATCGGATGACAGGTTGCGGCGCAAAGCGCGCGCCGTGATCTGGTCGGAACCCGGTGCACGGCCCAAACCGAGGTCGATGCGACCCGGGAACAGCGACTCCAGCGTGCCGAACTGTTCAGCAATCACCAAAGGCGAATGGTTCGGCAGCATGACGCCGCCAGCCCCCACGCGAATGCTCTTGGTGCCGCCGGCCACATGCGCCATCAGCACCGACGTGGCGGCGCTAGAGATACCCGGCATACCGTGGTGCTCAGCCAGCCAGTAGCGCTTGTAACCCCAGCGCTCGGCGTGCTGCGCCAAGCTCAAAGTGTTGCGGTAAGACGCGGCAGCATCACTGCCTTGGGTGATGGGCGCAAGGTCGAGAACTGAAAATGGAATCATGAAGCCAGTTTAAGCCGGTCAAACAGGCCGCATCAAAGGCCGCCGAATTAACCTCACTTTCGATCTTGCACAGCCCATTCGATCAAGGTGTTAAGCGCCGGCCTGGCCGCGCTGGCGTTCGGATGGTTGACGATGCCGATGACGATGTAGCGGCTGCCGCTGGCACCTTGTGCATAACCGGCGACGGCGCTGACATCGCGCAAAGAACCCGTTTTGATTTGCGCACGACCGGTCGCGGCTTTGGCACGTTCTCGCATGCTCCCGTCGACACCGACCAGTGGCAACGAGTCCGCCAGCGCATCGGCCAGCGTGCTCTTCGCCGCGTGCTGCAACAGCGCCGCCAAACTGCGCGCACTGATGCGTCCAGTGCGGCTGAGGCCGGAGCCGTTGTCGAGCGCCGGAGGTACGGCGGCGGGCAGAGTTTTCAGCCACCAGGCCTGCACAGCAGCACGCCCCGCTTCAAAGGTGCCAGCCTGCGTTTGTCCCAGTTTTCCGTGCAGGCCCAGGCTCAAAAACAAGTGTTGCGCCATCACATTGTTGGAGAATTTATTAACGTCACGCACGATGTCGAGCAAGGGCAGTGAGGGCGATTCCAAGCGCAGCGGCGAGGTCTGCCCCGAGAGCGTGCCACGGCTGCGCAACATGGCCAGTTCGGGCGCGGTCGCCTCGCGCACTTGGCCGGTCAGCAGGCCGCCGAGCAGTCGCCAAGAACCTTCGATAGCGCGGGCCGCAAAGCTGGTCGGATCAACATAGGCGCTAGGCCAGACGCGTTCACCACAGCCACTGGCGTAGTTGCCCAAAAACTGCACGCGGTTCGGGTTGTTCACACTCGCGCGCAAGTCGCTGCGCCAGTCGCCGCAGAACGATGTACGCGACAGAAGCACGCTGTCGTCAACCTGCACGCCAGCCATCGGCGGCTCAGTGCGCACCAGCGTCCGACCCGACGCCAAGTCTGGTGTGAAGGTCATCACCAGCGTCTTGAAATTGATGAGCAAGGCGTCGGGCTGCGTGTTGTAGGGCCGCAGTGGCTCACCGTCGAACTCTGCAGCGTTGGCCGTCAGATCGCCGAACGCGCTGCGGTCCAACACGATGTCGCCGCGAATCGCACGCACGCCGCTGGCTTGCACCTGCGTCAGCATCGCTTGTAAACGCTCCACCACGAGCTTCGGATCGCCACCACCACGCACCACCATGTTGCCGTCGAGCAAACCGCCCTGAATGCTGCCGTCCATCGTGACATGGGTTTTCCAGAGGAAGTCTGGGCCCAGCACATCCAGTGCCGCGTAAGTGGTGACCAACTTAATGACCGAGGCCGGGTTCATGGCTTCGCCGGCACGGTGACTCAAGCGCGGCGGGCGTTGGCCGCCAACGTCGACGACCAACAAGGTCACGGCGCTGGCCGGCACCTGCGCCCGCGCCAATGCTTTTTCAATCGCCTTGGGTAGGCGCGGCTCTGCGGCCAAGGCGGCCGGGCCAACCAGACAGAGTGTGGCCGCTACGGCCAACGCGACCCACAGCCGGCGCAGCTGACAAGCTGACGGGCAGCCATACGAAAAGGGTGTCTGAGGTGACGCTGGAAAAGCCATCCGTGAATTATCACGGCTGGACCCGCACGTTACCAACGTGCCGACCGTCTTGACCGGATAATCAGGCGATGCCCACGACCGCTCCCAGCACCGCCTTGACCCCGCCCGTGGGTCGCTTTCTGGCGTTTGACACCAGCACTGACCGCATGTCGATCGGCGTCAGCGACGGCACGCAGCAATGGTTGCATGAGGGCGCGGGCGGGCCGCTGTCGTCGACCTCCTTGATTCCCGCCATCTTGCAACTGCTGGCCGATGCCGGTCTGCGACTCGACCAACTCGATGCGATTGCCTTTGGCCGTGGCCCGGGTTCTTTCACCGGCTTGCGCACGGCCTGTGCGGTCGCGCAAGGTCTGGCCTTGGGCGCAGGCGTGCCGGTGCTGCCGATGGATTCGTTGCTGGCGCTGGCGGAAGCAGCGCGCTTTCAATGGGCGCTCGACAATTCGACCCCGCAGACCATCACCGCGATGCTGGACGCGCGCATGGACGAAATGTATGTGCAGCACTTTCGCCTGACCGGTGGTGTTTGCCAAGCGTTAGCGCCTTGCGTTTTGGTTCGGCCTGAGGCTTTGCAATTGAACGTCGCGCTGCAAGCTGCGGAGGACTCTGGCATAGAAGCTCAGCATGGGCTGGCCGGCAACGTCTTCGAGGTCTATGCAGCGCGGCTGCCGGCCCTCGTGACCGACTGCAACCGTTTGACCGCCCTGCCAGGCGCCGCGGCGATGCTGCGGCTGGCACCGGCGATGCTGGCGGCGGGCGCTGCAGTGGACGCGTCACAAGCGCTGCCGCTCTACATCCGCGATAAAGTGGCCCTGACCACCGATGAACGCGCTGAGGTGAAGCGGCGAACCCTGCTTGAACAAGTCAACCCGTCATGAATGCCGTCCTCCAACCCAGAGAAGTCCGCCTCGAGGCCATGACCGTGCCTTGGCTGGAACAGGTTGCCAGCATCGAAAAAAGCGCTTATCCCCACCCATGGTTGTCCGGCAATTTTGCAGATTCGCTGACCGCCGGTTACCCGTGCCAGATGCTGTTGGCGGACACGCCAAGCGGCAGCGAGCCTGAGCTGATGGGCTACTTTGTCGCCATGAAAGGCGTCGACGAAGTGCACCTGCTCAACATCACCGTCGCCCCGATGTACCAAGGCCAAGGCTTTGCCCGTCTGCTGCTGGACGCGCTGTGCCTGTGGGCGCGCGGGCAGGGTGCCAAATGGCTGTGGCTGGAAGTGCGCATCAGCAACACCCGAGCGCGGCAAATCTACGAACATTGCGGTTTCAAGCATGTCGGCACGCGCCGCAACTATTACCCGCTGAGCGCTTTCGAACGCGAAGACGCGATCGTCATGAGCCTGGCATTGTGAAAGCCCCCGCATGAGCCTCGACCTCGACAAACGCCAACGCGCGATGCTGCGCGAAATGGGCATTCGGCTGTGGCAACCACAGCCGACAACCGCCGAAGTGGCTGACGTTGTGGCGCCGGTTTACGCGCCCAAGCTGTCTGTTTCAGCGCCGACTTCGCCAGCCTTGCCTGCGCCTGTGTCGACGGCCAGCAGCAGTGCCTGGACTCTCGGCGAAGCACGTGCGCTGTATGCCGCATCGGCCAAGCCGGCTGCTGACAAAGGGCAACCCGCCGTCCCCGGCGGGGCAGCGCGCTGGCTGCTATTGATAGAAACGCCACCAGGCGCCAATGAGGCTGATCCGCTGGCGGGTGACGCCGGGAAACTCCTCGACAACATGTTGCGCGCAGCTGGTTTGCACCAAAGCGCCAGCGCGGTGTGTGTGTCGCTGTCGCGTCGATTAGACCCTGTCACAGCGGCCAATGCCGGCAACACCGCGCCGCTGGATGCGGCGCTGGTCGGATTGTTCAAGGCCGAGAAACCGGACATCGTGCTCATCATGGGGCGGCTGGCGGCGCAGGCGCTGCTGCAGTCGACAGAGCCGCTTGGCAAGCTGCGCGGGCGTGTGCATCAACTGGCGGGCGTTGCAGCGGTGGTCACGTATGACGCGGCGTATCTGCTACGCAGCCTGCCCGACAAGGCCAAAGCCTGGGACGATCTGTGCCGGGCGCAACAGATCGCCCACGGGGTGGATTCAGCTGCTTGACAAGTCCCTTGATCGGCCAGGAACCAGGACCGACGCAATCGCCACCACCATCAGCACCACGGCGGCCCAGTCCTGCCAATGCAGCACTTCACCCAAACCGACAGCGCCAGCAAACACGCCCAAAATCGGAATCATCATCACGCTCAGACTGGACGCCACAGGTGGCAGGCTACGCGCCAAAAAAGTCCACGCGGCATGCGCAAAACCAAAGATCAACACCGCGTTGTAGAGGATCGCTAGCCACACCACTGTTGCCGGCGCTTTCCATTGCGGCATTTCAAACGCCACACTCAAGCCGGTGATCACCAGCGTCGTCAGCACGGTCATCCAAAATGACATCGTCAAAGCGGCGACGGGCATGGTGGTTTTGCGCAGCAGTTGCGTGCCTAATGCCCAAGCGGCGGCGGCGGCCAGCGCCAGCAAGACACCGAGCGGCCGGCCCGACAGATGGGTCAGCTCATGCCAGAGCAGGAGCGACACACCAAGCCCGGCTGCGGCCACGCCCACCCAGTTGCGCGCCCGCAACCGATTACCAAAAAACCAGGCGCCCAGCAGCGCTGAAAAAATCGGCATGGTGTAGCCCAGAATCGCCGCGCGCCCGCTGGTTAGACTTTTGACGGCCAAGATCATGAGCGCATGCCAGATGAACATGTTGACAACAGCCAGCCAGAACAACTCGCGATAACGCTCACGCGGAATGTAAAACGGGACTTTGAACCAAACCATCGCCAACGCCAACACCGGCAGACCCAGCCACATGGAGAGGGCGCGGAAGGTCAAGGGCGGAAAGTCCGTCACGCCCAACTTCATGATGGGCCAGTTCAAGCCCCAGGCCAGTGTCAGTAAGACGAGAAGAATGAGTTGCCGTTGGGTCAGTTGCATGGGCCTGATCAGGTGAAGTGCGCAAAAGGCACATCCTAACGCCGATGCCGGGCAGGCCCTTCTTACAATACCCTGATGACCTTTCTCGACATGCTCGATACCGCCGGACGCCAGAACCAATCCATGCTGTGCGTGGGGCTAGACCCGGAACCCACCCGTTTCCCCGGAAAACTCAAGGGCGACGCCAACAAAATCTATGATTTTTGCGCCGCCATCGTCGATGCCACAGCCGATCTTGTGGTCTCCTTCAAACCGCAAATTGCGTACTTTGCCGCGCACCGCGCTGAAGGCCAGCTCGAGCGCCTGATGGAGCACATGCGCCGCGTGGCGCCACAGGTGCCGATCATCCTAGACGCCAAGCGTGGCGACATCGGTAGCACCGCCCAGCAATATGCGATCGAGGCTTTTGAGCGCTACGGTGCTGACGCCGTCACGCTGTCGCCGTTCATGGGTTTTGACTCGGTCGCACCTTATTTACAGTACCAAGGCAAGGGCGCATTTTTGTTGTGCCGCACCTCCAACCCCGGCGGTGACGACTTGCAAAATCAGCGCCTCGCCTCGGTGGAAGGCCAACCGCTGTTGTACGAACATGTGGCGCGTTTGGCGCAAGGCCCGTGGAACCTCAATGGCCAACTCGGGCTGGTGGTGGGTGCCACCTACCCGGCCGAAATCGAACGTGTGCGCCAAGTCGCACCCACGCTGCCGCTGCTAATTCCCGGCGTTGGCGCTCAGGGCGGTGACGCCGTGGCCACCGTGCGCGCTGGGTACAGGGCAGGTGCGCCCATCATCGTCAATTCATCGCGGGCGATTTTGTACGCCTCGTCGGGCGACGACTTTGCCGAAGCAGCGCGCCGCGAAGCCATCAAGACGCGGGATGTGTTGCAAGCGGCTCGGACCCTCGCCGCTGGCTGACCCATAGGCCCATAAGCGGCCATTCAGCTGTCCGAAAACCGCCGTTCCCAGGCCTCGACTTCTGCCAGGCCCATCGTCTCGCTGTATTCCTGCAGGCTGAACATGCGGCTCCTAGAAGCCTCTGTGTTGCCATCGCGTTGCAGATTTTGCAGGGCTTCGCGCATCGCAAAACCGACGGTGTTGCGTATCAGGCCGGGGTAAATCGCCAACCCGATGCCATGTGTGTGCAGCGCATCGGCATGCAATCCGGCCAAGGCGCCACCGGCGTCTATGTTCACCATGCACGGAATGCTGATGGCATCGGCCACGCGGCGTATGTCGTCCAGAATGCCGGCGTGTCCTTTGAGTTCGACAAAGACAGCCCCAGCGCCCACGCGCTCGAAGGCCTGCGCGCGCCGAATGGCTTCGGGCAAGCCGTGCGCAGCAGCGCTGTCGGTGCGCCCGATGATCAGGAAATCTGGGTCGTTGCGTGCCGCGACAGCGGCTTCAATTTTGGCTACCGCTTCAGCGAAGTCGAGCACGCTACGCGCGCCGGGCAGTTGCGCGCAGCGCTTGGGCGAGAGCTGGTCTTCGATGTGAATGCCGGCGACGCCCGCTGCTTCAAACTCTTGCACGGTGCGACGCACGGCCACGATGCCACCGTAACCGGTGTCAGCATCGCAGATCAAGGGCACATCGATGCACGCCGCCACGTTGCGGGCATGGTTGGCCATCAGGGACAAGTCCACCAGACCGACGTCGGGCCGGCCTAGCAGGGAGGCCGAGACCCCATTGCCCGTCATGTAAGCCGCTTCAAAACCAGCTTGCGCCACCAAGCGCGCACCATAACCGTCGAAGATGCCGGGCGCGATCAATGCGGGCACAGTGCGACCGGCACCGTTCAGGCGCTGGCGCAACTGACGGCGCATTTGGCTGAAACGGCTGATGGCTGAATCCGCGCTCATGCGGGCACCTGCCAGTCCGGGTATTTTTGTAAAAATGGAATCAGGCCACCTTCGCGCAACAACGCGCGGATGACCGGCGGTAGAGCACGCATCGGTCGACCTGATGGCCAGCCGGCGACTTGCAAGAGCTGAGCCTGCAAATCGAGCACCAGCGTGCTGCCCGAGGTGATGTCGGCGGTGTCGCATTCCAGCACCGGCAAACCATTGTTGATGGCGTTGCGGAAAAACTGCCGTCCGAACGACGGCGCGACGATCGCCGCCACGCCCATGCGCCGCAGCACATGAACGGCTTGTTCACGGGAAGAATTGATGCCAAAGTGCGTACCGGCAACGATGATGCCGCCGGGCTGAAAGCGCGCCGCAAAGCCAGGTGACAGCGCCTCGAAAGCGTGTGCTGCGATATAAGCTTCGTCTTTGCCGGGGAGGTATTTGCCGGAACAATTCAGGTCGGTGTTGACGTCGTCACCCAGCACATAGGCGGGTCCGGACATCTGGTCGTGTGTCACTTCAGACATGTGCTGCCTCCCATTGGCCGCCCGGCACGGTGCGCGGGTCGGTGATGCATCCGGTCAGGGCCGATGCCGCCACGGTCGCGGCAGAGCCGAGCCAGATATCGGCGTCGTGGTTGCCCAAACGCCCTTTGAAATTTCGGTTCGCGCTAGAGATGACCACCTCCCGATCGCCGGGGATCAGGTGGTTGGTGATGCCGACGCAAGTACCGCAACCGGCAGCCTCGAATGACGCACCGGCTTCGGTCAGGATTTCGATCAAGCCCTCGCGCAAAGCGGCCAGGTAAATCTGCCGTGAGGCCGGCGTCACGATCATGCGCACACC
>CANCLK010000028.1 GCA_947378785.1 Comamonadaceae bacterium | reverse complement strand
CAGAAATTGCGGTAGCCTTCGCAGCGCTTGCTGTCGAAGTTGATGCTGCGGCCTAAGCTGGCCAGCGAGGCAAAAGTGAAGCGCAGCGCATCAGCGCCGTAACCAGGAATACCTGCCGGAAATTCTTTCTCGGTATTCTTGCGCACTTGCGGCGCGGTCTCGGGTTTGCGCAAGCCTTGTGAGCGCTTGTCGAGCAGCGGCGCTAACTCAATGCCGTCAATCAGATCAACCGGGTCCAGCACATTGCCCTCGGATTTGCTCATTTTTTTGCCCTGTGCGTCTTTCACCAAGCCGTGGATGTACACGTGGTGAAAAGGCACTTGGCCAGTGAAGTGCGTCGTCATCATGATCATCCGGGCGACCCAGAAAAAGATGATGTCGTAGCCGGTGACCAGCACGCTGGACGGCAAGAAAAGATCCAGCTCTTTGGTTTTTTCTGGCCAGCCTAATGATGAGAAAGGCACCAACGCAGATGAATACCACGTGTCGAGCACGTCTTCATCACGGCGCAGCGTCTTGCTGGGGGCTTGAGCTTGGGCCGCAGCTTCGTTTTCAGCGACATAGACTTTGCCGTCTTCGTCGTACCAGGCCGGGATTTGATGACCCCACCAGAGCTGGCGCGAAATACACCAGTCTTGAATATTGCTCATCCACTGGTTGTAGGTGTTGACCCATTGCTCGGGCACGAACTTAACCGCACCGCTGTCGACCGCATCAATGGCTTTTTGTGCGATCGATTTACCGGTGGGATCTTGAGGGCTGACCTTGTTCATGGCGACAAACCATTGGTCGGTCAGCATCGGCTCTATCACTTGGCCGGTGCGAGCGCAACGCGGCACCATCAGCTTGTGCTTCTTTACTTCAACCAAAAAGCCCTGCGCTTCCAAGTCAGTAACGACGGCCTTGCGCGCTACAAAGCGGTCTAGGCCGCGGTACTTTTCAGGCGCGTTGTCATTGATGGTGGCATCCAGCGTTAGTACGCCGATGATCGGCAGCTTGTGGCGCTGGCCGACGGCATAGTCGTTCGTGTCGTGTGCGGGTGTGACCTTGACCACGCCCGTGCCAAAAGCGATGTCGACGTAGTCATCGGCAATCACCGGAATGTCGCGGTCGCACAGCGGGAGTTTGACGGCTTGACCAATCAAATGCTGGTAGCGTTCGTCTTCCGGGTGGACCATCACCGCGACGTCGCCGAGCATGGTTTCAGGGCGTGTGGTGGCGACGGTCAACGAGCCCGAGCCATCGGCTAGTGGGTAGCGGATGTGCCACATGAAGCCGTCTTCTTCTTCGCTCTCAACTTCTAGGTCGCTCACCGCCGATTTCAAAATCGGGTCCCAGTTGACGAGGCGCTTGCCGCGGTAAATCAGGCCTTGCTCGTAGAGCTGCACAAAGGTCGAGGTGACGACCTTGGACATTTTCGGGTCCATGGTGAAGTACTCGTGCTTCCAGGAGACCGAGTCGCCCATGCGCCGCATTTGTCGCGTGATGGTCGAGCCGGACTCTTCTTTCCATTCCCAGACTTTGGCGACAAAGTTTTTGCGGCCCAGGTCGTGCCGTGTTTTGCCTTCGCCCGCTAGCTTGCGCTCGACCACGATCTGCGTGGCGATGCCCGCGTGGTCGGTGCCGGGCACCCACAGCGTGTTGTCACCCGACATCCGGTGATAGCGCGCCAACGAGTCCATGATGGTCTGATTGAACGCATGGCCCATGTGCAGCGTGCCGGTCACGTTGGGCGGTGGCAGCTGAATCGCAAACGACGGCTTGGCCGCGTCCAGCGTCGGCTCGTACATGCCGCTTTGCTCCCAAGCTGGACCCCAGTGTGCCTCTAATGCGGCAGGCTCAAACGATTTGGACAGAGATTGCAGGCCGGGTTGATCGACAGGCTGGGTGGGGGCGTTGCTCATGGAAACTTTATGAAGTGAAAACGTCCCTAGAGGGGCGCGCTCTCATTGCGAGGACGAAGCAGCTGATTTTAACTAGCTGGACGACACCGATGCTGGCTCTGCGATTTCCCCAGAATCCGTAGCAAAATTGCGCGTTGGTCCAAAAACACGCCACCCTCTAAACGCAGGAGTTTCACTATGATTTTTACTCGCAGACAAGGACTGGCTTCGGTCACTCGTTTTGCCACGGCTTTTGCTGTCTGTTGCAGCCTTGGCTTGGCATTCGCGCAGCCTCTCAAGCCCATCAAAATTCTGGTCGGTTTCCCGCCTGGCGGCGGTACGGACGCGGCAGCGCGCATCTTGGCTGAAAAGCTCAAGGACGAGTTGGGCGTTCCGGTGATCGTTGAGAACAAGCCGGGTGCCGGCGGGCAGATTGCGGCGCAGGCGCTGAAAGCAGCACCGGCCGATGGCAGCACGCTGTTTTTGTCGCATGACCATACCATCACCATCTTGCCGATGGTGACCAAAAATCCAGGCTTTGCACCGGCACAAGACTTTGTGCCGGTGGTTGGTTTTGCCACGTTTGTGAATGCCTTCGCGGTGTCTGGCGGAACCCCGGGCAAGAGCTTCTCCGAGTATCTGGCATGGACCAAAACGCAGGGCGGCAAGGGCGCAGTGGGCATTCCGGCGCCCGCCTCAACGCCTGAGTTTTTGGTCAAGGTCATCGCTGACAAATTCAAGCTTGATCTGGTGTCGGCACCCTACCGGGGTAGCGCGCCCATGATGGCTGACATGCTGGGTAATCAGATCAGCGCGGGCGTCGCGTCGGTGCCAGACTTCATTGAAAACCACAAGGCCGGCAAAGTCCGGATCGTGGCGGTGCTTGGTGGCAAACGGCAAGCCGCTTTGCCTGACGTGCCAACGTTTTCAGAACTTGGCATGGGTGGATTGGAAGATCTGCCGTATTACGGCATCTTTGCACCAGCGGGCACGCCCAAAACGTTCATCGAAACGTTCTCTAACGCCTTGGCCAAAGTTCTCACCCAGCCCGAGGTGCGCAATCATTTGACTCAGATGGGCTTGACGGTGGGTTATATGACGTCCAGCCAACTCGCTCAACGGGAAAAATCTTATTCACAAGCTTGGGCAGAGATTATCAAAAGCAGTGGATTTCAGTCGAAGTAATACGTTCGATCTCTATTATTAATCTATCGCTGAAAATAAATATTGCGATAGGGGTATCGATAGTTTTTTTGAATAATTCGTATTGAAACCTCCAACTAGACGCGGCGCGTTGATGCCATTAATGTCTCTCGGTCTTTGGATTTATCCAAGGTCATCCAGCGACCTTTTCATCAACACTAAAGGAGATTTCCATGGCTGCTCTCAAAGGCTCCAGAACGGAAGAAAACCTGAAAGCCGCATTTGCCGGCGAATCACAGGCCAACCGTCGTTATCTGTATTTCGCAAACAAAGCTGACGTTGAAGGCCAGCCAGACGTGGCAGCGCTGTTCCGCTCCACCGCTGAAGGTGAAACCGGCCACGCGCACGGTCACCTCGAGTGGCTTGAGCAGTGCGGCGACCCAGCCACTGGCATGCCTTTCGGCGCGACCCGTGACAACCTCGCATCTGCTGTCGCAGGCGAGACGCACGAGTACACCGACATGTACCCCGGTATGGCCAAAACCGCTCGTGACGAAGGTCATGACGAAGTGGCTGACTGGTTCGAAACCCTGGCCAAGGCTGAGCGTTCACACGCCAATCGTTACGCCAAGGCGCTGACTGAACTGGTGGATTGATTTTCGATTTCACGGCTGCAGCTCAAAAAGCGACAGTCGTTTCCTTATGCCCTCGCAAGAGGGCATAAGGGTTTGTGAAAAAGTTTCGGGCGAGCTTTTTCACAAACTACTCCTGAGGCAAGATCATGGCCACTGAAGGCAACCTGCAAGCCCCAACGCGTCACGCGATCGACTGGAAAAACCCGGATTACTACAACGAAGAAGCCACTGTCCATGAGATGGAGCGCATCTTTGACATCTGCCATGGCTGCCGACGTTGTGTGAGCTTGTGCGGTTCTTTCCCGACGCTGTTTGATCTGATCGACGACAGCAAGACGGGTGAAGTCGACGGTGTCGATAAAAAAGACTACATGAAGGTGGTCGACCAGTGCTACATGTGCGACCTCTGCTACCTCACCAAGTGCCCGTACGTGCCACCGCACGAATTCAACCTCGACTTTCCGCACACCATGCTGCGCGCCAAGGCCATCAAGTTCAAAAAAGGCGAGGTCGGTGTCGCTGAAAAAGTCTTGGCTTCGACTGACGTGCACGGCAAGTTCGCCGGCATTCCGATCGTCGTGCAAGCCGTCAACGCCATCAACAAAACGAAACCGGCCCGCGCCTTGATGGAGACAGTATTGGGCGTTGACAAAGACGCCTGGTTGCCTGAGTTGGCCACGCAAACATTTCGCTCAGGTGCACTTGAGTCGCCGCCACATCCGGTCAAAGACGGCGTTAAAACACCGGGCAAGGTAGTGGTTTATTCGACCTGTTACATCAACTACAACGAGCCTGGCATTGGCCACGATTTGCTCAAGGTGTTGGACCACAATGAAGTGCCTTACGTGCTGGTCGACAAGGAGCAATGCTGCGGTATGCCGAAGCTAGAACTCGGCGACTTGGAGTCGGTCAATAAAAGCAAGGAGGCCAACATCCCTGTGTTGGCCCGCTATGCCCGCGATGGCTTCGCTATTTTGAGTGCGGTGCCGAGTTGTACCTTGATGTTCAAGCAGGAAATTCCCCTGATGTATCCGGACGATGCTGATGTGCAGCTCGTCAAGGCGCATATGTGGGACCCGTTCGAATACCTCATGGCGCGCAAACGTGATGGACTGTTGAAGACCGAATTCACGCAGCCCTTGGGCAAGATCAGTTATCAAATTCCGTGCCACGGTCGCGTGCAAAACATCGGCAAAAAAACCGAAGAAATGCTCAAGATGGTGCCGGGCACCAGTGTTCAAACGCACGAACGTTGCTCCGGCCACGCCGGGACTTTTGGCGTGAAGGTGCCTTATCACCAGCAAGCGATGAAGATCGGCAAGCCACTTTTCAAAGCCATGGCCAATCACAAAGATGGTGGTCTGCCAGACGTTATCAGCAGCGACTGCCCGCTGGGCGGCCACCACATTGCGCAAGGGTTCGACGTCAATCAGCTAGGCGCGCCATCGCAAAAACATCCGCTGACCCTCATCCGTACCGCTTACGGCTTGAAGTGACCAGCGCCCTCATTCAAGGAAACACCATGCAAGTCACTGGAAAAATCACACGCGACAGTCTCATGACATTAGAGGCTTACAGTAAATTTCGCAAAGAGCACAAGGCTGACGTGATGGCGCACCGTCAACTCCGCAGCGTGCGTCTGGGCGAGCACATCAACCTGCAATTTGAAAGCGAAACCAGCATCCGCTACCAAATCCAGGAGATGCTGCGGATCGAGAAAATATTCGAAGAAGAGGGCATTAAGCAAGAAATAGACGCCTACGCGCCCTTGATGCCAGACGGCAGCAACTGGAAAGCCACCATGCTCATCGAGTACCCTGATGTGAACGAGCGCAAGCGTGAGCTGGCCCGCTTGATCGGGGTCGAAGATCGCACCTTTGTGGAAGTCGAAGGTCATCCCCGCGTCTACGCGATTGCCGACGAAGACATGGACCGGGAGAATGACGAAAAAACTTCAGCCGTTCACTTCGTGCGCTTTGAACTCACGCCCGCCATGTGCGCCGCTGTCAAAGCCGGTGCCAGCGTCAAAGTGGGTTGCGACCACACCAACTACCCGGCACACACGACGGTGGCGCCAGAGGCTCTGGCCTCGCTGGTCAGCGATCTGCGTTAATCCTGCTGGAACGGGTCTTGCCCGTTCAGTACATGCCTGGCAGAACAATGTCTGTGGTGTCAGGCCGCACCCAGCGCGGTGATTCACGGGAGGTGTCCATGCAGCCACCTTGCGCGTAAACGCCTTGCGGGTCGCGCAGGCGAAACATGCGCTGTGTGATGCGTTCAACCTCGGCAGGCCGGGTCATGGTTTTGTCCACCAGCTGCGCAACCAGTTCTTCGTCCATCTGCAGTTCTCCGCTGGCATCTCGTCTGGTGCCGTTGCGCCATTCATAGACGTCGACGCATTTGGACGCGAGCGTGAAGGGTTTGTTGCGTTGCCAAAAATTGGAGAACTGGCCGCCGCCCAAGTAGAAAACCCAAGAGCCCTCAAAGCCGGCGACGTCTGACGAGGCGTCATCTGGGTTGCGAAACCATACTCGGTCCCCGGGGATGTAATAACTGATTGGCAAAGGCGTTTCAATGCTGCCGGTTTCTCGCAAAAATACCTCGTGAAACCGCCCTGACATGACCGCCCGTGTCTCCCATTGTTTTTGTAAGCCAGCCAATAAAGCCGGGTTGCTGATCTGGGCTTCTTGTGCAATCGCCAACAACAAGATGTATTCCGTCGCGCGGTAACACGAAAAGGCGTAAACCACGCCGCTGACATCTGGCTGAGTGGCCTTGATGAGTGCCTGAATCAGCGGCGAGTCGGGTAGTACGGTGAAGCCGGTGTCTTCGCGATAAGTCCAGCAGTCGCTCGGACGTTCGGCTTCACTGGTGTGAAAGTCCAGGGCGGTTTTGCGGGCGGCTTGCACAATGAACTGGCGCATCCGAACGGCGGAGATCAGCTCTTCTGCACTGGGGAAGGCCCAAGCCATCGGGCTGGCCAGCATGGTGATCCAAATTTCGCGAACTAAATCAGCGGTAAGGGTGCGACTTTGCAAGCCCACACGCTCACACAGATCAAAGGTATTCAGGTCTGGCATCCAAGTTGCCATGCGTTCTTTTTTCAAAACCCATTGCAGATTTTTCGCGGTAGACGTACCGCCGGAGAAGTCCACATCTTCTGCCAAACCCAGAATTTCCAGCACATCCTGAACGGTTTTTTGTGTCGACTCTGCATCGCGCTGATTCACGTTTTGAATCACGATGCCCTGGCTGTTCTGGAGGGGCGTCATAGGCGAGGTGAGAGCTGTCATGGTCAGTGATGAAGCGAAATAAAAACGGGTTAACGCTAATTGTCTGTTTCAGCGTGGCCTTAAAGCACCACGCCACGCTGCTGCAGGGGATTCTATCCAGCGGTAGAAGAGATTAGCAGCCCATAGGCTGGCTGCCCATCCGGCAATACCCCAGCCTAAGGCGGTGGTCGCAGAGCTGGTTTCCGGTGTGAAACCAAAACGCGTGAAGGCCGCATTGGTGAGCAACAACACCGGGAAATGCATTAAAAACAAGGCATAAGATTGCTTGCCCAAAGTCTCCATATTGGTTTGAGCCTTGGCGCAATGAGCCAACAGCTGTGAAGCCGTTCCCCAGTACACCAACGCGAGGGCAACCCCCATGGCCAAGGCGATACGTTCTCTGAAATCTATCGCCAAGGCCACCAGCCCGCAGACGACTGTCAAGACGAACATGACACGGGCATACAAGGGCGAGGCGGGAGGTCCATCGGTCAGGCTGGAACGACGCGACCACCACGCCAGCGCACCGAGTCCATAAGCCCCGAAAAAATACACCGCCCAGGCGTCAAATTCAGCTTGGCGGTTGAACACCATTAGTGAGGCCACGCAGAGCACCGCGATCACGGTTTGCGCACGCCGGGTGTTGCCGCCCCCGAACAACCACAGCAGAAGCGTCAGCAATGCGAACAATTGGAAATCCATGGCCACGTACCAGGCACCGGCAGCCAAGGACTCAATCCCCAAGATGCTTTGCAGCATGGCCACATGCGCCAACCATTGCCCCCAGCCAGGGGCGGGCGCAGCCAGATCTTCCGTCAACCAAGGTTGAACCCAAGCGGTGCACAACATAACGACAATCAGGGCGAATAAATAGGGCACCAGCAAACGAACATAGCGTTTGAAAATTGCGATGCGTGGCGTGTGCCAAGCGGCCGTGGAGGATGACAAGACTCTTGCCGCCAGATAACCACCGACTACAAAAAAAACCTGCACGGCGATGAGTCCATACTCATACAGCAAGCCCATCACCCTTGGCAAGGCCGCATGCAGCGCCTCGGACACCGGGCCGTAAACTGAAAAGTGGTGCAGGACGATGAACTGCGCAGCCAAGGCTTTCAGCACGTCAATCAACGGGTAACGTGCCACCGGCAAAGCAGTCATCTAGGCCGGCGTCAGTCTTTTAACGTGGCGAGTGTATTTTGACTGCCGTTCACCTGTTGCTGAATGTAGGCCAGCGCAGCTTCAACTTGGTCAACCAGGATTAGGCACAAGTCGCCCGGTGACAAACGAGCCAAGGCGATGTCGATGGCGTTGAACTCGCCTTGGATGTCTTGCACATAGGATGTCCGCGCGGCTCCGTCCAAACCTTGTCGCAAGAGGTGCAAAACCTCACCGTCGCTGCGTCCGCGTTGGCAGGCGTCTTCATACAGCAGCACGTCATCAAAGGCAGCACCCAGAATTTGGGTTTGGTCACGAATGTCTTGGTCACGCCGATCGCCAGCGCCGCTGATCACCACCACACGTTTGTTGGCAGGCATGTTCTCCACCGCGTTGACCAAGGCTTGTATGGCATCTGGGTTGTGGCCGTAGTCGGCAATCAAGGTAGCACCGCGGTAGTCAAACACGTTGAAGCGGCCCGGCACACCTTGCATGTCGCTGACGAAGGTCGAGAGACCGAGCGCAATGGTCTCCCAGGGCACATTGATGGCCCAAGCCGCAGCCACTGCGGCCATGACATTTTCAGTTTGAAAGCCGATTTGACCTTGCCGGGTGAGTGGAACTTCAGCCAAAGGAATGCGGAAAATCTTCTTCCCTTCCTGAGCGACCACTTGCCCATTTTCGGTGTACAGCACTCGCTTACCTTGAGCTCGGTGCGTGGCCAAAACAGAGATGTGTGGGTCCAGTGCAAAGAAGGTCACTTGGCCTGGGCAGAGTTTGGCCATCATCGCGACAGCGGGGTCGGCGGCGTTCAAAACAGCCATACCATCCGGCGCCACATTCAAGACCACCACGCGCTTGAGGACCGACAAATCTTCCAGCGTGGTGATGTAGTTCAAGCCGAGGTGATCGCCCGAGCCGAGGTTGGTCACGATCGCCACTTGGCAGCGGTCAAAGGCCAAGCCTTCGCGCAGCAAACCGCCGCGTGCTGTTTCAAAGACGGCAGCATCAACGTCCGGGTGCATCAGTACATTGCGTGCACTGCGTGGGCCACTGCAATCGCCATCGTCGATTTGACGGCCATTCACATAGACACCATCGGTGTTGGTCATCCCGACCCGCAGCATGTGCGCTTTGAGCAAGTGTGCCGTCAATCGCACGGTGGTTGTTTTGCCATTGGTGCCTGTCACAGCAATGACGGGGATACGGCCATCACTGCCGTCAGGATAAAGCTGGTCGATGATGGCTTTGCCCACCGCACGGCCCTTGCCGAAGGAAGGGCTGATGTGCATGCGCAAGCCAGGGGCTGCGTTGACCTCAACCACGCCGCCGTTCTGCTCTTCCAATGGGCGCAGCACCGACTCGCAAACGACATCGACGCCGCAAACATCGACGCCGACCATTTGGGCTGCAGCCACCACGCGCGCAGCGACATCGGCGTGCACATCGTCCGTGACATCGGTTGCTGTGCCGCCCGTCGATAAGTTAGCGTTGTTGCGCAACACCACGCGGCGGCCTTTTTCGGGCACGGCATCGGGGTTTAAATCTTGCGACTTCAGGCAAACAATGGCGATGTCGTCAAACTTGATTTTGCTCAGTGATGTCGCGTGGCCATCGCCCCGGCGTGGGTCAGCGTTGACTTGTGCCACCAACTCGCGCACGCTGAAGACGCCGTCACCCACTACCAACGGCGGTTCGCGCCGTGCGGCCGCTATCAATTGGTTACCCACCACTAGCAGACGGTAGTCACTGCCAGGCAGAAATTTTTCGACCAGCACATCACCATAGTGTGCGGCAGTGGCATAGGCTTGGTCAAAAGCACTGCGCTCAACAATGTTGACCGTCACGCCTTTGCCCTGGTTGCCATCCAGCGGTTTGAGGACCACCGGCAAGCCAATTTTTTGGGCAATCGCCCATGCGTCTTCCAGATTCTTGGCTGGCCGGCCAATCGGCACGGGCACGCCAACGGCCAACAGCAAAGTTTTGGTTAAATCTTTGTCTTGGGCTATGGCTTCGGCGATGGCGCTGGTGCTGTCAGTTTCGGCTGCTTGAATGCGCCGTTGTTGCGAACCCCAGCCAAACTGAACCATGCTGCCTTCGGTCAGGCGCCGATAAGGAATGCCACGGGCTACCGCAGCATCCACGATGGCACCGGTCGATGGACCCAAACGCACATCTTCGTCCAAGTCACGCAATTCGGTCAAAGCTTGGTGAAGGTCGAAAGGCTCTTGGTTGTGTGCCGCGTGGCACAATTTTTCAGCCCAAGAAAAGGCCAAACGACCAACGGCTTCTTCGGTGTATTGCGCAACAACCTGATAGACCCCAGCTTCTTCGGTGGCCGTGGTGCGGCTGAAGGTGACGGGGCAACCGGCGTGGGCTTGTAAATCTAAAGAGATTTTTTCTAGGACATGGGCCATGCTGGCCGGCTGGCCAGGGTGGGCGCCTTCAAGCAGGCCTAAGGCCGGAAAAATACGCCGCACATTTTTTTCGAAAGCACTGCCCTTGGGCAAGGCGCATTCGTCGGGTGTACAGGTGACGATAGCCTCGATGCTGGTGTGACGGCTCCACAAGTTGGGCCCCCTCAATGCTCGAATTCTTGAAACTTCCATGAACAGGTTTCCTGATGTGCGTTGGATGTGCGTCAGTGCGAAGCAGGACTTTGGCCAAAGCTTTTGGTGCCGGCACGAATCAAATCAAAGGGTACGCCCAAGGCCCAAGCGGCCGCAGCGGAGGCGAGAACCTCGTTGCATCTGAGAATTTGATCGCGGAAGAATTTGTCGATAGCAGGCAACTTCCGATTGAGCACATCCGTCTCTTGTGTGCCGTGGGCCAAGATCAAGTGACCTTCGCGCCAAAACACCACACGTCCGTCTGCTGCGCGGTGTTTGGCCAAGTGGGGGTTGTCCTCTGAGGATGCATAGAACATCACTTCACCATCGCAGTAGTCTGCCAGTGCGACAACAGCATCGTCCTCTGCATTCAACACCGCGACGCCATCGGGCAGCACCACATCGACTTGCGTGCGTGCCACATTCGGCATTTGCGCGTCACTCTGTATATAAAGGTCTTGCAAACCGTCGGCCTTCGGCATGGAGGTGACGACACCGACTTGGCAACGGTCGTAAGGCAGGCCCTCGGTCAAGACTTGGCGGGCGGTGGTTTCGAACACCGCAGCTTGTACGGCGCGGTTGACAAGCAAGCGTTGGGCGGTCTCCCAAGCCAAGCCATCGTGGTCTTGTAAGCAGCGTTGGCCGACAAACAAACCCTTGGCCGACGACAAGCCCGTGCGCAGTCCTTGCAGGTGTAGCAGCCAGCCAATCAAGTGGCTGGTGCCGGTGGTGTCTGCATGGCCGAGCAAGCCGACCACGGGAATACGAGCTTTGCTTTCATCTGAAAACAAGTGTTTGGCAATGGCTTCTCCCACTGGGCGGGCAGGGCCTGAGGCTGGTTTCAAGTGCATCAAGAGGCCTGGGCCTGCGTTGACTTCCACAATGGCAGCGCCTTGCGATTTCATCGGCTTGGAAATGTCTTGGGCCACCAAGTCAACCCCGGCAATGTCCAAGCCTACGATGCGGGCTGCCAACGCAGCGAGTTCGGCAACGTCGGGGTGTACCAAGTCTGTCACGTCCACAGCCATGTTGCCGGTGCGCATGACCACCACTTTGCGCCCCATCACGGGAATGCTGTCGCCCGTCAAACCTTGACGTTTTAGCTCCATCACGGCGGTTGGGTGCTCGTGCAAACGGATCGTGTCCAAGGGGAAATCTTCTTCCTCGCCGCGTCGAGGATCAGAGTTGATCTGGCTTTCGATGAGATCTTGGACTGTGTGGACGCCATCGCCCACAATGCAGGCCGCCTCGCCCTTGTTTGCGGCGACGACTTTGCCGCCGACCACCAGCAAGCGGTGCTCATCGCCCAAAATATGGCGCTCGACTAATACTTCGCTGCCTTCGGCTTCTGCCAGATGAAAGGCCGCCTCGACTTCAGCTTGGGTGTGCAGTTCCAGTGACACGCCACGGGCGTGGTTGCCGTCAACGGGTTTGATGCAAACGGGTAAGCCGATGTCTTGCGCTGCCAACCAAGCTTCTTGGGGCGACGCCACGTTGCGCCCCTCGGGTACGGGTACGCCGCAGTTGGCGAGTAAATTTTTAGTCAGGTCTTTGTCTTTGGAGATGCCTTCAGCAATGGCACTGGTTTTGTCTGTTTCTGCAGTCCAAATGCGGCGTTGGTTGGCACCGTAGCCCAACTGGACCAAGTTACCTTCGTTCAGGCGTATGGCTGGTATGCCGCGCTCGGCTGCCGCGTTGACGATGCAGGCGGTGCTGGGCCCAATGCACAGGGTGTCAACCATTTGGGTCAAATCGGCAATGGTCTGGGCGACCGGGTAGTCGCGATCGTCGATGGCGGCCATGACCAAATCGCGCGCGGCTTGCAAGGCTGCGCGGCTGACCGCCTCATGCCGGGTTCGGATCACGACTTTGTAGATCCCGCGGACGCCGGCTTCGCGGGCTTTGCCGAATCCGGTCTGCATGCCGGCACGATTTTGCAGCTCCAGCGCCACATGCTCCATGATGTGACCGGGCCAAGTGCCTTCTTCCAAGCGCTTTAAAAACCCGCCGCGCTCGCCCACACTGCACCGGTGTTCGACCAAGCCCGGCAGCATGGCTTGCAAGCGTTGGTTGAAGCCGGGCAGGGTGTTGGAGGGGCAGTCTTCTAGTGCACCAATGTCGATCCAAGCCTCCATGACGGGGCGATAGGTCCAAATATTGGGACCGCGCAAATGCGTGATGCGCAGAAATTGAATGTCTTTAGCACTCATGGGTGACAGCACGCTGGGCGCAGGGATGAGTGGCGATAGAATATCTTGATGATTGCGGCACGTGCAGAATTCTTCCGATAAACAAGGTGCATGAGCTGTGTCCTGGCCGCTTTTCTTCTTAGCCGCCAACACATGTTGACTCTTGTTGCTTGAACCTTTATGACCCCCAAAGCCCTTCCGCCCAACAATAATTTTATTGGGTTGCCTTTTGACTGGCGCGAGCACGGGGCATTGCAAGTTCATCCAGATGAAAACGTTTCAGCTTGGCTGGAAGTTGACTTGGATGACAATTTAAATTTTGTTAAAACGCTTCTCATTCTGACCGATCATCGGGTCATCTCTGGCGATGAGGCGCAAAAAAACTGGCCTTCTTGGCCATTTGACCCGCTGCAAACCTTGTTATTAAGCGATCACGCGGGTGTTGGCACCTTGTCTTTGCAGGCCAATGGTCGGCGTTTGGCGGTTTGGCGGTTCACCTTGGGCCGGCTGGCAGCCGTGTTGCGCTTCAAAACGCTGTTTGAAGAGCAGCGCCAAAACAGGTTGGTGGACAGCACACAGGAAATGCCAGAAAACTTGGCGCAAGGCGCCTCGCTGGACGACATCTGCCCGGTATGTCAAAGCCCCATAAACGCCGCCGAGGACGACTGCCCGGTGTGCGCGGAGAAAGAGGGAAGTCCCACCTCAACCTTGACTCTGTTCAAATTATGGCGTTTTGCGCGGCCCTACCAAGGGCAGTTGCTACTGGGGTTTCTCTTGACCCTCGCCGCTACTGCAGCCACTTTGGTACCACCGTACTTGACGATGCCCTTGATGGACGAGGTGCTTATCCCTTACCAGAATGGCGAGAAAATTGACCCGGTCACGGTGTCTTGGTATTTGCTTGGCTTGTTTGGTTCTGCTTTTGTGGCTTGGGGTTTGGGTTGGATCAAGACTTACATCTTGTCCTTGGTGTCTGAGCGCATTGGCGCTGATTTGCGGACCACCACCTACGAGCACTTGATGAAGTTGTCACTCGAATATTTTGGTGGTAGGCGCACGGGGGACTTGATCGCCCGCATTGGCAGCGAGACCGACCGCATCAACGTCTTTTTATCATTGCACTTGCTGGACTTCGCCACCGATGTGCTGATGATTTTGATGACGGCGATCATCTTGCTGTCCATCAATCCGGGCTTGGCCTTGGTCACGCTGCTGCCCTTGCCCTTCATCGCCTGGTTGATCCATGTGGTGCGTGAGCGTTTACGCATGGGTTTTGAAAAAATTGACCGTGTCTGGTCTGAGGTGACGAATGTGCTGGCCGACACCATTCCAGGCATTCGCGTGGTCAAAGCATTTGCTCAGGAAAAGCGGGAAGCACAGCGTTTTGACGAGGCTAACAAGCACAACCTCGCTGTGAATGACCGATTGAATCGGGTTTGGTCTTTGTTCGGTCCGACGGTGACCTTCATGACCGAAATAGGATTGCTGGTGGTCTGGGCTTTTGGTATCTGGTTGGTCTCTAAAAATGAAATAACGGTCGGTGTATTGACGGCTTTTCTGGCTTACATCGGGCGTTTCTATGCACGTCTAGATTCGATGAGTCGTATCGTCTCAAGCACCCAAAAAGCGGCTGCTGGCGCCAAGCGGATTTTTGAAATACTCGACCACGTTTCCAGCGTGCCAGAGCCGAAAAATCCGCTGCCGATGCCTGAGGTGCAAGGGCGCCTCACGTTAACGAATGCCGATTTCAGGTATGGCAACCGCGCCGTGATTCGCCAATTGAGCCTAGACATTGCGCCGGGGGAAATGATCGGTCTGGTCGGACACAGCGGTTCGGGCAAGAGCACCCTGGTGAATTTGATTTGTCGTTTTTATGATGTCTCCGAGGGCAGCATTGCCTTGGATGGGGTGGACATTCGTCAATTCGGCGTGAGCGATTACCGCCGAAATATCGGTCTGGTGTTGCAAGAGCCATTTTTGTTCTTTGGCACGGTAGCGGACAACATTGCTTACGGTAAACCCGATGCGTCGCGCCAAGAAGTTGTGGCGGCGGCGCGCGCTGCCCATGCGCACGAATTTATTTTGCGCATGCCCCAAGGCTATGACTCGTTGGTCGGCGAACGCGGCCAAGGTTTGTCGGGCGGCGAACGCCAGCGCATCTCCATCGCCAGAGCCTTGTTGATCAACCCGCGCATTTTGATTTTGGACGAAGCCACGTCTTCGGTCGATACTGAAACCGAAAAAGAAATTCAAAATGCTTTGGACAATTTGGTGCGCGGACGCACCACCATTGCCATTGCTCACCGTTTGTCGACCCTGCGCAAAGCCGACCGATTGGTGGTGATGGACAAAGGCCAAATTGTGGAAGTCGGCCCCCACGACGACTTGATTGCTGCGCAAGGCGCTTACTGGCGTTTGTATGAAGCGCAGCAGCGCCAAGCCGAAGCTGAGGGCGCTGTTTTGCGTGAATTACCCATTGTGGAAGCTGCGCCCTTGAGCGTACCCGTGGCTGTGCAACACACCGCAAAGGACATTTTGTGACCACGCTGAATTTTGAATTTGATTGTGACGCGGCCGGCCACTGGTTCTACGTCTCAAGTCAAGGCGTGCGCCACGAACACGTCACAGCGGTCCGGGCTTTCCCCGTGGCCGCGCCTGATGAAGGTGTGGCCTTGGTCGATGTCGACGGCCATGAGCTGCTGTGGATCGCAGCTTTGGAGAACTTGTCTGCTGCCTTGCGTGCCAGTGTGGTGCGCGCCTTGACCCAGCGCGAGTTCATGCCGCGTATCTTGAAATTGCGTGGTGTGAGCAGCGTGGTCGCACCCTGCACATGGGATATCGAAACCGATCGCGGCGACACCAGCTTGCAGCTCAAGGGCGAGGAAGACATCCGCCGTTTGTCGGCCACGGTGTTGCTCGTCACAGATAGCCATGGCGTGCAGTTTTTGATTCGCGATTTGGCCCAGATGGATCGGCATTCACGCAAGTTGCTGGATCGGTTTCTGTAAGGGCTTGTGATCCGCCGCATCGCGCATCTTGACATGGACGCCTTTTTCGCGTCTATCGAGTTGCTGCGCTACCCTCAGCTGAAGGGCTTGCCCGTGGTGATCGGGGGTGGTCGCCGTCGGATTGACGAAGCTTTGCGCGAAGCCCAGGGCGAACGCGCGCTGCGCTTCATACCCGTCGACGACTTCCCCAGACTCAAGGACTATGTGGGGCGCGGCGTCATCACCACGGCCACATATGCCGCTCGGCAGTTCGGGGTCGGCTCAGCCATGGGCATGATGAAAGCGGCCAAGCTCTGCCCTGATGCCATTGTGTTGCCGGTCGATTTTGACGAGGTGCGCAAGTACTCGCGGGCTTTCAAAGAGGCCATTCGGGAAGTCGCGCCGCTGGTGGAAGATCGCGGTGTGGACGAGGTCTATATCGACTTCACCGACGTCCCAGGTGGCCAGCGCGATGGCGGCCGTGCGCTGGCGCGGTTGCTTCAGCGCAGCATTCTGGAGAAGACCGGCCTGACTTGCTCCATCGGCGTCGCACCGAACAAACTCATCGCAAAAATGGCGAGCGAGTTCAACAAGCCAAATGGCATTTCGATTGTTCAGGAGGCCGACCTGCAAACCATGATTTGGCCGCTGAAGTGTCGCAAGATCAACGGCATTGGCCCGAAGTCTGATGCGAAGTTGGCGGCGCTGAACATTCACACGATTGGCGAGATGGCGGCGCAGGAGATCGGTTGGCTGATTGACCACTTTGGCCAAGCCACAGGGGCCTGGATGCATGATGCTGCCTGGGGCCGTGACAGCCGGCCTGTGGTGACGCAAAGCGAGCCCGTGTCGATGAGCCGTGAGACGACTTTTGAGCGCGACCTGCATGCGGTGCGCGACAAGGCTGAGCTGGGTGCTGTGTTCACGCGCTTGTGCGAGAAAGTCGCCGAAGACCTAGAGCGCAAAGGTTATGTGGGCAAGACCATCGGCATCAAGCTGCGCTATGACAACTTCCAAAGTGTCACGCGCGACCAGACGCTGGCGCACTACACGGCCGATGCTAAAACCATCCGGCAGATCGCTGGCTTGGCACTCAAGCGCGTGCCTTTGACTCAAAGACTGCGGTTGCTGGGCGTGCGTGTCGGCACCTTGTTGAAGGCTGAAGATGCTGCAGCGCTTCAGACGCGGTCAGTTCCGGCAGGCTTGACAGCTGAAGAGCCGGGTTCTCCCTCAATGGATCAGCTTTTTTAAAGTCCGTTCACTGACGCGCCGTCCGCACTGCCGGCGGTAGCGCCTGTGGGTAGCTGGTCCGAAATGGATTGATGTCCAGACCACCACGTCGCGTGTAGCGTGCATAAACAGCCAGTTTGGACGGTTTGCAGCGGTTCCAGATGTCCATGAAAATCCGCTCGACGCACTGCTCATGAAACTCGTTGTGATTGCGAAAACTCACAAGATATTGCAGCAGACCTTCCTGGTCAATTTGCGGCCCGGTGTAGCTGATTTGCACGCTGCCCCAATCCGGCTGGCCGGTCACCAGGCAATTGCTTTTGAGTAAGTGGCTGGTGAGTACTTCGCTCACCGGCGCTTCGTCGGTATTGGCGGTCAATAGATCAGGCGCTGGCGTGTAGCGCGTGCACTCGACATCGAGCCGGTCGAGATTCAATCCATCGAGCTCTTGCAAGGGTTCACGGTCAAACATGTCGGGCAGCATCAACTTGACGCCCACCGAGGGTGGTGCGCTGGCCGTTGCTGGCAGCACCGCACCGCGCCAAGCGGCTTCACTGAGGTCGGCTCGCAGCCGGGCCAGCACGTCGCTGGCATCCGCAAAGCGGGTGTTGTTGAAGCTGTTCAGGTACAGCTTGAAGGATTTGCTCTCGATGATATTGGGCGTTTCACACGGCACCACCACTTGCGCCAGCGCCACCTGTGGCTTGCCGCGCAAGTTGAGCCAGCTGAGCTCATAGGCGGTCCACATGTCTGCCCCCAAAAAAGGCGCTTGAGTGCCGACGCCAATCTCTTCTCGTTTGCCCGCGCGAGCAATAGGAAACAGCAGTGACGCATCGTATTCATCCGCATAGGCGGAGGCTTTGCCTAGCTGGGAGTGTTCAGGGGAGTTCATGGTGTGTGGTTAGATAAATTCGCGTTCGCGCAGCCACTTGGTGGCGATCCACTTGTCGCCGGTGAGCACCGGCGCGCCACCATGCAGCGTTCGGCTCACCGGGTGTGGCTGGCTATAACTGAAAAAAACCGCATTGCCGCACTTGGGCACGACCGCTAAAGTTGCATCAGGAAAGACGGTGGCACCGCCAGCCTCGGGCTCGTTCAGGTACATCACCAGCGTGGCCACGCGCTGGCCACCACGCTGCAAAATACTTGCCGTTCCGGGCTCAGCAGGGTCAAAATAATCATAGTGCGGCTTGTACTCAGCGCCGGGACCGTAGTGCAGCACTTGCAAGCCTTCGCCGTTTTCCACCGGCCAGCCAAGCAGCTCGCCAATACGCGCCTCAATGCGGCTGATGAGCTCGCTCTCGCCGCGTTCAAAAAACATGCCTTCGCTGGTGCGCGCCACGTTGGTTTCTTCTCCCCCGGTCTTCACGTCGACCGTGAGCGAGCGAGACATGCGAGGTGCTGCTGCCTCTATCAGCTCTTGACACTCTTCACTGCTCAGCAGCCCTTCCAGCACCAGCAGAGGCGGGTCTTGCAGTACCGTGATGGCGTTGACTTGTCGATCGCCAGCGTCCAGCGCTAAGCGCTCACCAGCGTGTGCCGGCCAAGGCACCGGCAGCGGAAAGGGTAAATGGTCGGGTCCTACCATGGCGGGCATGGCCAGCAGATGGCGCGCCGCGGCCTCACCCCAACCGGCTTCGATCAGCGACTTCAGCAACTGGTCTTGGCCAAAGCCTGCTGCTCGCTGGTCGGCCAGCCAAGCAACCACGGCCGGTGTGATGTCTTGCTCCAAGGAGTTGTTCGTGCTCACGGGAAACCTCCTTGAGATCTGAGTGGATCAGCTCGTTTGGCGACGAAACACCAAACGGTCGGGTTCGGACGCGTCGGGCGAAAAGTCATAGCCCTCAAGGTTAAAGGATTCCAGCTTTTTCACACTGTCCAGCTTCTTTTCAATCGCGTAGCGCACCATCAAACCGCGCGCGCGCTTGGCCATGAAGCTGATGATCTTGTACTGGCCCGCTTTGAGTTCTTGAAACACGCAAGTCACCACGCGGGGCTTCAAGGCTTTGCGGTCGACCACCTTGAAGTACTCTTCGCTGGCAAGATTGACCACCACCGGCGAGGCGTCGGCTGCCGCGCGTTCATTCAGGTAGTTGGAAATCTCGCTGCCCCAAAATTGGTACAGGTTCTTGCCATGTGATGTGGCCAGCGCCGTGCCCATTTCAAGCCGATAAGGCTGCATCCAGTCCAGCGGCCGCAACACGCCATACAGGCCGCTCAAGATGCAGACATGCGCTTGCGCCCATTGCAAATCAGACTCGCTGAGGGTCTTGGCATTCAGCCCTTCGTACACATCGCCGTTGAAGGCCAGCGCAGCCTGCTTTGAGTTGTTGGCGGTGAACGTCGGCGACCAAGCCTCGTAGCGCGCCACGTTGAGGCCTGACAACTTGTCAGAGAGCTTCATCAAGCTGCTGATTTGCTGCGGTGACTGCGTTTTCAACACCTTGATCAGCTCTGCCGACTGCCTTGTGAAAAGGGGCTGTGTGTGGCTGGCCACATGCGCAGGCGTGTCGTAGTCAAGGGCTTTGGCAGGGGAAAGAAGAAACAGCATGGGCAGTAAGGTGTGGGTGCAGGCGAAGCTGGGACTTTACGCTGTCGGAAATGTCCCCGGCAACAAAATACTTTTGTCGACGGTTTGAATGTCGGTACGGCCGCAAAACGCCATCGTGATGTCGAGTTCTTTGTGGATGATTTGGAGCGCTTTGGTGACGCCGGCTTCGCCCATCGCGCCCAAACCGTAGACCATGGCCCGGCCGATCAAGGTGCCGCGTGCGCCCAAGGCCCAAGCCTTGAGGACGTCTTGACCGGAGCGAATGCCGCCGTCCATCCAGACTTCGATGTCTGAGCCGACGGCTGCCACGATGGCTGGCAGTGCTTCAATGCTGGACTGCGCACCGTCGAGTTGACGGCCGCCATGGTTGCTGACGACGATCGCATCGGCACCGCTTTGCACCGCGAGTTTGGCGTCTTCAACGTCTTGGATGCCCTTGAGGATCAGTTTGCCGCCCCAGCGTTCTTTGACCCACGCCACGTCAGCCCAAGACAGGGTCGGGTCAAACTGTTCGTTGGTCCAAGCCGCCAGCGAGTTCATGTCACTCACGCCTTTGACATGGCCCACCAAGTTGCCAAACGTGTGCCGGCGGGTGCCCGCCATGCCGAGGCACCAACGCGGTTTGGTCAGCAGGTTGATGATGTTGGCGAGCGTTGGTTTGGGCGGCGCGGTGAGGCCGTTTTTCAAGTCTTTGTGGCGCTGGCCGATGACTTGCAAGTCAAGCGTCAAGACCAAGGCAGTGCAACCGGCTTTGCGTGTGCGCTCAATCATGGCTGCCATGGCTTCACGGTCACGCATCATGTACAGCTGGTACCAAAAGGGCGCTTGTGTATTGGCGGCAATGTCTTCGATCGAGCAAATGCTCATGGTCGACAAGATGAACGGAATGCCGAATTTCTCAGCCGCCTTGGCGGCTTTGATTTCACCATCGGCATGCTGCATGCCCGTCAGCCCGACCGGCGCAATGGCCACTGGCATTTTCACGTTGATGCCGACCATTTTGGTGGCGGTGCTGCGGTTCTCCATGTTGACGGCCACGCGCTGGCGCAGCTTGATCTTTTGGAAATCAGTTTCGTTGGCGCGGTAAGTGCCCTCTGTCCACGAGCCAGAGTCGGCGTAGTCGTAAAACATGCGCGGCACGCGCTTTTCGGCCAGAACGCGCAAGTCTTCAATGTTGGTGATCACGGTCATTGCTCTTGTCTCCTTGTGTAATGCTCAGATGCTATCGGCTTTGCGAGGAGACTGGTTTGAAGAAATTGATAACCGAGGCCGCAGATATTGAATTTAATTCACGACCGTCATGGCGTTATTGCAAGCGACCCCGGTGCCGCGCAATCTGGGCACGCACCTGCGACGGTGCTGTACCGCCCAAAGTGTTTCGTGCGTTCAATGAGCCGCGCAGGCTGAGCACCTCGTAAACGTCTTTTTCGATTTTGGGGTTGAAGCTTTGCAGTGTGGCCAAAGGCAACTCTGAAAGATCAACGCCTTGACCGATGGCGGTTTTAACGGCGTGGGCCACGGCTTCGTGGGCGTCACGGAAAGGCAAGCCTTTTTTCACCATGTAGTCCGCCAAGTCGGTCGCGGTGGCGTAGCCCTTCAAGGCGGCGCGTTCCATGGCTTCGGGTTTGACGTTGATGCCGCCCACCATCTCGGCAAAAATACGCAGCGTGTCTTTCAACGTGTCGACGGTGTCGAACAGCGGCTCTTTGTCTTCCTGGTTGTCTTTGTTATAGGCCAGTGGTTGGCCCTTCATCAGCGTCACCAAGCCCATCAAATGACCGACCACGCGGCCGGTTTTACCGCGTGCGAGTTCGGGCACGTCCGGGTTTTTCTTCTGCGGCATGATCGATGAGCCGGTGCAAAAACGGTCGGCCAGATCGATGAAGCCAAAACTCTGGCTCATCCACAAAATAAGTTCCTCGCTGAGGCGGCTGGTGTGCACCATCGCCAGTGTGGCGGCTGCCGTGAACTCAATGGCGAAGTCACGGTCGCTGACCGCGTCCAAGCTGTTTTGGCAAACGGCAGGCAGGCCGTGCTCGTCGACCATGCCGAGCGCGCGCGCCACGTGTTCACGGTCCAGTGGGTAGCTGGTGCCGGCCAATGCAGCCGCACCCAAGGGCAGGCGATTCACGCGCTTACGCACATCGAGCATGCGTTCGGCATCGCGCGCAAACATCTCGACATACGCCAGCATGTGGTGGCCAAAGCTCACCGGCTGCGCGACTTGCAAATGTGTGAAGCCGGGCAAAATGACCTCGACGTTTTTCTCGGCGATGTTGACCAAGGCGGTTTGCAGTTCAATCAGCAACTCGCCGATCAGGTCAATCTCACCGCGCAGCCAAAGCCGCACGTCGGTGGCGACCTGGTCGTTGCGGCTGCGGCCGGTGTGCAGGCGTTTGCCGGCGTCACCCACCAGCTGCGTTAGGCGGGCTTCAATGTTGAGGTGAACGTCTTCAAGATCCAGTTTCCATTCAAACGCGCCAGACTCTATTTCAGCCGTGATCTGCGCCATGCCGTCTTTGATAGAGGCGTGGTCGATTGCCGAAATGATGCCTTGCACCGCCAGCATGTCGGCGTGCGCCAATGAACCCGTGATGTCGGCCTGCCACAAGCGCTTGTCAAAAAACACACTGGAGGTGTAGCGCTTGACAAGGTCACTCATGGGCTCTGAAAACAGGGCCGACCAAGCTTGAGATTTTTTGTCGAATTGATTCACGGAAGGACTTTCAGTGCCATGTTTCTGGAGCGTGGCAAGCGGACGGGGCGGTGAAATGGGGACGTTGCACCAGATACGCTGGTGCAAGGCTATTTGCAGATTTTATCTGTCCTTGCATGCAGTCCGTGTTGCGCAGCCCCGCCATCCCCCTGAAGTGCGAAAGGCTGCATGCTAGCATTCACGCAATTGAAAGTTAACAAGGCCGCTACGAGTGATCGCACATCAAACCGCAGTAGAAAAAGCAACTGAGGCGAAGCCAGCGCCGGGTAAAAAAGTGGTGATTGCCACTCGCGAAAGCCGCTTGGCGGTTTGGCAGGCTGAGCACGTCAAGGCTTTGTTGGAAAGCCGCTTGGGCTGGCAGGTTGAACTGCTCGGCATGACCACCTTGGGCGACCAGATTCTGGACCGCTCATTGAGCAAAGTGGGCGGCAAGGGCTTGTTCGTCAAGGAACTTGAAACGGCGTTGATGGATGGCCGCGCTGACATCGCCGTGCATTCGCTGAAAGACGTGCCGATGGACTTGCCGGTTGGTTTTGCGCTGGCGTGTGTGATGGAACGTGAAGACCCGCGCGATGCGTTTGTGTCGAATCACCATGCCTCGCTGGCCGCCTTGCCGGTGGGCGCGGTGGTCGGCACATCAAGCTTGCGCCGCTTGGTGATTTTGAAGTCTTTGCGGCCGGACCTGCGCATAGAGCCCTTGCGCGGCAACCTAGACACCCGTCTGCGCAAGCTCGACGAGGGGCAGTACGACGCGATCGTGCTGGCCGCCGCCGGGCTCAAACGCCTGGGGCTCGACAGCCGCATTCGCGCGACCTTTGAGCCTGACACTGTGCTGCCCGCCGCGGGGCAGGGCGCGCTTGGCATTGAAGTGCAGGCGGACCGGCAAGACCTGATTGACGCACTGGCCTTGCTGGCGCACCAGCCCACTTGGTTGGCCGTGACCGCTGAGCGCACGGTGTCGCGCGCCATGGGGGGCAGCTGTTCGATGCCGCTGGCCGCCTTCACACGCGGGCCGACGGCTGAGGGTATGCAGCTTGAAGCGGCTTGGGGCGATCCGGGCTCGGCGGGGCCTGATGTCTTGCAAAGCACTCGGGCGCTTGTGACTGCTCCGTTGGTGCGGGTGCAGCACCAAGCCCTTGTGCGTGATTTCGCCGAGGCCGAAGCACTGGGGGAGCACGTGGCCGCGCTGCTGCGTGCCGGGGGTGCTGTCTGGGCCTCAAATGCCAACCCTTGAACAAGTGAAAGACGTTGAGCGTGTTGGCCACGTCATCGTCACCCGACCCGCGCCTGATGCTCAGCGTTGGGCAGACCAATTGCAGCAGCGCGGCATCAGCACCGAAACTCTGCCGCTGATTGAGATTGCCAGCGTGGCCGATTTAACGGCGGCGCGTGCGGCGTGGGCGCATTTAGAAAATTACGCCGCTGTGATGTTTGTCAGCGGCAATGCAGTTGAACATTTCTTTGCAGCGCGGCACTCAGATGCTGCGCCTCGGACAGTGGACTGGGCGACGTTGCCCCATGTTCGCTTCATGGCCCCCGGCCCGGGCACCGCGCAGGCGTTGGCGGCTCAGGGGGTGCCCCTGGCGCAGATTGACTCACCTCCCGCTGACGCGGCGCAGTTTGACTCCGAAGCCTTGTGGCAACTGATCGGCCAGCGGGATTGGTCGGGACGGCGCGTATTGATCGTGCGCGGTCAAAGCGGCCACAACGGCACGTTGGACGCCGCTGCGACGGGCCGTGAATGGCTCGCGCGTCAGCTTGAAAATGCGGGTTCTTCGGTTGATTCTGTGGTGGTTTATGAACGCCGTTCCCCGTGTTTCACGGAGGCGCAACTGCAGCGCATGGCCGCCAGTGAGCGAGATGGATCGGTCTGGCTCTTCAGCAGTTCGGAAGCGTTGGCGAATTTGCCTCAGGCGGTAGATTGGTCGCAGGCCAGAGCGATCGTCACCCATGCCAGAATTGCGAATGCCGCGCAGGCGGCGGGCTGGGGTGTTGTTATCGAGTCACGACCGACGCTGGACGACATCGTGGCATCGATAGAATTGCTGCATCCATGAGTGACACTCCTACCGCACCATCTTCCGCTTATTCAGCTAGTGTTGGCGTTGCTGTCGGCAGCGCTTGGTGGCGCTCGCGCATTTGGGCGCTGGCATTGCTGTTGTTGGCCTTGGTTGGCGCAGTGGGGAGCCTGTTGCTGTGGCAAAAACTCAGTCATGTTCAAGAAGAGCTAGCGCGTCGCAGCGCCGACACTGGTACCCAAGCCATCGAAGCCCGGACGCTTGCCCGCCAAGCGCAAGAGAGCAGTCGCGAACTGTCCGCGCGGTTAGCCGTGACCGAGAATCGCATCAGTGAGGTCAGTCTTCAGCGTGGCCAGCTGGAAGATCTCATGCAGAGTTTGTCGCGTTCACGCGATGACAATTTGGTGATTGAGATGGAAGCCAATTTGCGGCTGGCGCAGCAGCAGGCGCAGCTGACTGGCAGCGCCGAGCCCTTGCTGGCTGCGCTCAAGTCAGCCGAACAGAGGCTTGCACGTGCCGCCCAACCCCGCTTGAGCCCGGTTCAGCGCGCTATTGTCAAAGACGCCGAACGCATCAAGAGTGCGGCCCTGACGGATGTCCCCGCGATGCTGTTGAAACTGGATGAACTGGTGCGTCAGGTCGATGAGTTACCAGTGGCCAATGACGTGGTGCTTGGCGTGAGTCAAGCGACGCAGGTATTGTCCAAGCCTGTGGCCGACCGCTCTGCTGCTGCTTCGGCTCCTTCCGATTTAGCTGGCTCGGCGCGAACCGATTTTGCGAGATTTTTTGAGCTACAGACGCTGAGCCACTGGTCTGGTCGTGTTCTGCAGGGTCTGCGCGAAGACGCCAAAAGCCTCTTGCGTGTGAGCCGGATTGACCAACCCGAGGCCGCCTTGCTGGCCCCTGAACAGTCCTATTTCTTGCGCGAAAATCTCAAGCTCAAACTACTCAATGCCCGTTTGGCGCTGCTGTCCCGGCAGACCGAAGCTGCCCGATCTGATCTGGCCAGCGTCCAGGCCAGTTTGTCGCGTTATTTTGACGATTCCTCGCGCAAGACCCAAGCCGCCAAAGCCTTGCTGCAGCAGACGCAGTCGCAGCTCCGCACCGGCGAGTTGCCACGTTTTGACGAGACTCTGGCCGCCTTGGCTACCGCGGCCGCTGGCCGTTAAGTCCTTAGATAAAAAACAGCTTATGCGCGCCGCTCTTTGGTTAGTTGCCCTGTTTGGTGTGGCTGTGGCCGTTGCCCTGTTGGCTGGCAATAATCACGCAGTCGTCACACTGTTTTGGCCGCCGTACAGGGTTGATCTTTCCTTCAATTTGATGGTGTTGGTGCTGGTCAGCGCATTTGTGTTGCTGCACTTTGCCCTCAAGGCCCTGAGTGTGGTGGTGTCGTTGCCGCGGCAGGCTAGACGCTGGCGTGCCCAGCAAAAAGAGCGCGCTATGTACGCGGCATTGATGGATGCACTTGCGCACATGCTGGCCGGTCGCTTTATTCGTGCTTCGCGCTCAGCAGAGAACGCTTTGCTGCAAGAGAAGAATATGAGTCAGTTGATCGCCGAGGTGGGCTTCGACTCGGGTCATCAGCCGGCCCGTTCTCAGCAACTGCGCTCGTTGGCGCATTTACTGGTAGCCGAAAGCGCGCAATCTTTGCAAAACCGCGGGGTACGCGATCAGCACCTGCAGCAAGCGCTTGAAGGCGCCGGTCATAGGACAGTGTTGGAAACCCAAGAAGGCATTCAGTTGCGCGCTGCGCGCTGGGCGCTGGACGACCGTGAGCCTAGCGTAGCGATGGAGTGGCTCAGTCAGCTGCCCCAAGGCGCTGGGCGCCGTACGCTGGCCTTGCGGATGCGCTTGCGCGCTGCACGGCTGGCTGGCCAGACCGTAGATGCGTTGGAAACGGCTCGCCTACTGGCCAAGCATCGGGCGTTTTCAGCACCGGCGGCTCAAAGCATTGTTCGCGGGTTGGCGCTTGAATTGCTCAACGCTGCGCATGACCCGGAACAGCTGCTGCAAGTGTGGCTGTCGCTGGACGACGCCGAACGCGCGATGCCTGAATTGGCGGTTCATGCAGCTTCGCGTCTGATGCTTTTGAAGGGCGACGCCACAGTGGCACGCCACTGGCTGGCTGGCGCATGGGACATGGTGATGAAGCCGCGCTCTGACCTGGGTGATAACCTTCGCGTCAAATTCATCTTGGCGCTGGAGGACAGCCTCGAATCGATCGATGCCGTCTGGCTGGCGCGCATTGAGGCTGCGTTGCAAGCCCGCCCTGGTGATCCTAATTTCGAATACTTAGCTGGCATGGCCTGCCTGAAGCGTCAGCTGTGGGGCAAAGCGCAGCAGTTGCTATCTCACGCGGTGATCACCTTGGAAGATGTCGTGCTCAAGCGCAAGGCTTGGCGTGCGCTCGCTGAGTTGGCTGGGCAACGTGGCGATGAAGTTGCTGTGCAGAAAGCATATCGCCAAGCAGCGGAGGCCTGAGCTGGTGGCAGTTCAGGGTGGCGCCCATGGGGCATCCCGGCCGTTCACCTGTCATTGCGAACGACTTGAATTCCTCAAGGCCTGCTCCGGCTGTTTTGTAGCGACACCAAGCGGGCAGAACATGAAAAAAGCGACTCACTGAGTCGCTTTTTTCATGTCTGACCCCGGCGTGATGCCGGGGCCGATGACGTTTGGCTTGACCGCTTTACTGGGGCTGTTTGGTCGCTGCGTCTTCAAAAGGCAGCGTCATACTGCGCAGATCACGTTTGGTCTCTACCAGCACCAGAGGGCTCGCTTCAATGGCCACCACAGGTGCACGCTCACGCGGCACATGGGTTGGACGCGGCTCAGCTGCCATGGCGGCTTGCGTTTCGGCGATCTTGCTGGTGTTGGAGTTGACCCACTGCAGGCCAGAGGCGCTGGCCACCTGAGCCAAGTCTTGCAACGGCAAGTCATATGACGCAACCTGAGGCAGGGCGCGTGTGATGGGCGCTGGTGCGCTCGCCACTGGCTGTACTGGTGCTTGAACTGGCGCAGGTACTGGCACGATGATCGTCGTGGGTACGATGGCCATGGGCGCTGCAGGCTCAGTGCGCACTTCACTCATGGCCACAACTGGACTGACCGTTTGATGGGCCATTTGCATGGGTGCGGCGTCCGGGGTGCTGGCGTTGGCGTCAGATGCTTGGCTTGGGGACGACTCGGCGTGATCACCACGTTCACGGCGCTCGCGACCATAACGGTCACGGCTACGACGTTCGCGAGGTGCGCGTTCTTGGTTGTCATCTTGGCCTGTAGTGGCCACGTTGCCTTGCGCTGCAGCATCTATTGCTTCTGGACGATCAGCGCCAGCTTCAGCAAACCCAGCTTGGCTAGCGTCAGCCGCGGGTGCTTCGTCACGGCGCTCAGGGCGACGACCACCGCGTTCACGGCGTCCTTCGCGTGGTTCACGGGCTTCGCGGGGCTGACGATCTTCACGTTCAGCTTCCGGTGCGGTGACCTCACCGCGCGAAGCGGCTGCCATGGCGGCCTGATTGGCCATGGCCAGTTCTTCTTGCGCTGCGTCACGTGGCAAGCCCGTGCGTTCACCGCCACGGTCTCCGCGCTCTGCGCGTTCTGGTCGGTCGCGGCGATTGCGGTCACCACGGCCTTCACCGCGTGGCTGACCCTCTGCGCGACCTTCATTGCGACCCTCTGTACGTGATTCGCCGGAACGTTCTGCACCGCGCCCCCCTTCGCGACCACCGTCACCACGACCTTCAGGCGGAGCGCGTTCTGGACGACCTTCCGGGCTGCGTTCACGACGCGGATCAGCGCGGCCTTCGCCTCGTTCAGCACCGCGTTCGCCAGTCCGCTCAGTGCGGCCTTCAGTGCGTTCACCACGGCCACCACGGCCGCCGCGACGACCATCACGGCCACCTCGTTCGCCGCGCTCTGACCGCTCGCCGCGCTCACTGCGCTCATCGCGGCGGCCTTCGCCACGTTCGTCTTTTTTCGCATCCTTACTGGGCGTTACTGCGGGGGCTGCATCAGCGCTAGAAAACAGGTTTTTGAGCCAGCCAAAGAAGCCTTTTTCTGCAGCAGGTGTCGCAGGTGTGCGCGCTGCAAGTGGTGAGCGCTGTTGGGCCGCTGCCATCGGTTTGGCCGCGACTTCTGGCTTCGGTACCACGATCGGTGCAGGCATGTCAGGCAGCACACCTTTGATGATGGGTTCTTGCTTGTTGTGCTTTTCTTGGCTGCGGCGCGTGACCAAGGTCGGGTCTTCCATCTCTTCGGCCATCTTGTAGCTGGCTTCGATGTTGTCCAGTCGCGGGTCATCGTGCTTCAGGCGTTCGAGCTTGTAGTTCGGTGTCTCGAGCGTTTTGTTGGGCACCAGCAGCACGTTGATGCGCTGCTTCATCTCGATTTTGGCGATTTCAGAGCGCTTTTCGTTCAGCAGGAACGACGCCACATCGACGGGCACTTGGCACAGCACCGAGGCCGTGCTGTCTTTCATCGACTCTTCTTGGATGATGCGCAAAATTTGCAATGCCGAGCTTTCGGTGTCGCGGATGTGGCCAGACCCACCGCAACGCGGGCAAGGAATCGACGCACCTTCAGACAGGGCCGGGCGCAAACGCTGGCGGCTCATTTCCATCAGGCCGAATTTGCTGATGGTGCCGAACTGCACGCGGGCACGGTCTTGTCGCAGCGCGTCGCGCAGGCGATTTTCGACGTCGCGGCGATTGCGGCTCTCTTCCATGTCAATGAAGTCGATGACGATCAGGCCGCCCAAGTCGCGCAAGCGCATTTGGCGGGCCACTTCGTCAGCGGCTTCGAGGTTGGTGCGGGTGGCGGTTTCTTCAATGTCGCCGCCCTTGATCGCGCGGGCCGAGTTGACGTCGACGGACACCAGCGCTTCAGTGTGGTCGATCACGATGGCGCCGCCAGAAGGCAGTTGCACGGTGCGTGCATAAGCCGATTCGATCTGGTGCTCGATCTGGAAACGCGAGAACAGCGGTGCGTCATCGCGGTAGCGTTTGACGCGGTGCTCATGCTCAGGCATGACGTGCGCCATGAACTGACGGGCTTGTTCGTAGACGTCGTCGGTGTCGAAAAGAATGTCACCGATGTCGCTGTTGAAGTAATCGCGAATGGCGCGAATCACCAAGCTCGATTCTTGATAAATCAGGAAAGCGCCTTTGCCCTGCTTGCCAGCGCCTTCGATGGCAGTCCAGAGCTTGATCAGGTAGTTCAGGTCCCATTGCAATTCAGGGGCGCTGCGGCCGATGCCGGCGGTGCGCGCAATGATGCTGGAGCCGGCCGGATATTCCAGCTGGTCCATGGCTTCTTTGAGCTCGGCCCGGTCGTCGCCTTCGATACGGCGGCTGACGCCACCGCCTCGTGGATTGTTGGGCATCAACACCACATAACGCCCCGCCAAGCTGACGAAGGTGGTGAGGGCTGCGCCCTTGTTGCCGCGCTCTTCTTTTTCGACCTGAACCATCAGTTCCTGGCCTTCGCGGATCACATCATTGATGCGAGCCTGGCCGACAGGAACGCCGGGGGCAAAGTAATTGCGCGAAATTTCTTTGAACGGTAGAAAACCGTGACGGTCTTCACCGTAGTCAACAAAGCAAGCTTCCAGCGAAGGCTCGACGCGCGTGACGACGGCCTTGTAGATGTTGCCCTTGCGCTGTTCGCGTCCTTCGATTTCAATTTCGTAGTCGAGGAGTTTTTGTCCATCAACAATGGCTAACCGGCGTTCTTCAGTCTGGGTAGCGTTAATCAGCATCCGTTTCATCGGAGTTCCTTATCGTTCTTGCCTCGAGAATTTTCTCGAGCATTCAACTGCCCAAATTGGGCTAACGATGCCTGAAGCTGACGTGATGCGAACGTGGGGAATTGCCGGAGAGCTTTTGACGTGCTCGGCTGGACTGCTTAAAAAAGAGCAGTCAAGCGAGCGGTCTGGGCGTGGGCGCGTGGATGGGATGAGCTGGGGCCAACCGGTTATTTGCTATAAATGAAATAGCAGCGCGTGTCCGTGATGCAGGGGTTGCAGGTGAGTTCATGCCCCAAAGCGGGGCCATGAGGCGCCGCAGGCATGAAAAAACCAGTCCAACCAGAGTTGTCATCAGGAGGCTAACCATAAAAAGGCTTGATCTCATCAGGATCCGTGCACAGCCCGTGGGGCTATGCACCTTGTATTCCGTTGTTGTGTTCGCAAAACGTCGACATTCACACTGAGTTGGTCCTTTGCGGGGTGCATGGCACCTTGGCTTTTCGGGCAAAACAGTCATTGGCATCGACCTTCCAGCGCGGCACTGTGACAAGCGTGGACTTGTGGGTGGACTAAACTGCCAGACAAATCAACTACTTACAGCGCATCGCTAGTGAAACACATTATAGGGTCAGGAACCTCCCCGGCCAAACGACAAAAAAACGCCCCAAGAGGTGCCGGTAAACCCTTGGGTTCGCCGGCCAAAACGAGGTCTGGCGCTTCACGCCAGTCACCTGCGCAGCTGCAGTCCGCCGCAGCGCCTAGGCGGGTTTCCGTGACTCAGCCGGTCCGAGCTGAACTTGCGCAACCCGTTGAGCCAGCCGTTTTGCCGCAGGCTACGCTGGTCACGGTGACTGATGATTACAACGGTCAGCGGCTTGACAATTTTTTGATTCGCCAGCTCAAGGGTGTTCCCAAAACCCATGTGTACCGGATTATTCGCAGCGGCGAAGTGCGCATCAACAAAGGCCGTGTACAGGCCGATACGCGTGTGGCTACAGGCGATGTGGTGCGGTTGCCGCCGGTGCGTACATCAGAGCGTGCTGATCAAAAAGCGCTGGCGATGGCCACTGAAATAGCCCGTCACGGTGCGACTTCCAGTGTGGGCGGGCTGGCACCCTCGCGCGAGTTTTCGATTTTGTTTGAAGACGAGCATGTGCTGGCCATTGACAAGCCGGCGGGTGTGGCTGTGCATGGCGGCAGCGGCGTAGCCTTTGGCGTGATTGAGCAGATGCGCATGGCCCGGCCGGGGCACGATTTCCTGGAGCTGGTGCACCGGCTAGATCGGGAAACCAGTGGTGTGCTGTTGATCGCCAAAAAACGAATGGCTCTGAAAATTTTGCAAGAGCAGTTCCGCGAACGCGAAACCGACAAGGTTTACTTGGCGATGGTCGCTGGCAACTGGCCGCCAAAACTAAAAGTTCTCGACAAGCCGCTGCAAAAATACCTGCTGCCGGATGGTGAGCGCCGCGTGAGGGTGGTCGAGAAAGACCATCCAGATGCTATGCGCGCCGTCACCTTGGTCAAGGTGCGGGCAGCGCTGCCAGCGTCAAAAGATCAGCCCTTGAGCGATTTTAGTTTGCTTGAAGTGACTATTAAAACCGGTCGTACGCACCAGATTCGTGTGCACCTGGCAACCGAAGGTTATCCGATTGCCGGCGACGACAAATACGGTAACTTTGAGTTGAACAAAGGCCTGCAAAAGCTGCCGGCCGGGCAAGCGCTCAAGCGCATGTTTTTGCATGCTTGGACCTTGAAGTTCACGCACCCCTCGAACGGCAAGCGCATCACGCTGTTAGCCGAACTTCCGCCCGAACTGAATGCCTTGGTTGCCCATGTCCCGCCCCCTGAATTTTGATTTGATCGCCTTTGATTGGGACGGCACGCTGTTCGATTCGACCCAGATCATCGTGCGCTGCATTCAGGCTGCCGTGGTCGATGTGGGAGGTGCCAAGCCCAGCGATGAGGCCGCTGCTTATGTGATCGGGCTGGGCCTGATGCAGGCGCTGGCCCACGCCGCACCTGACGTTCCGGAATCGCGCTATCCCGAACTCAGCCAGCGCTACAAGCACCACTACATGCGGCGTCAAAACGACATCAGTCTCTTCGACGGTGCCTTGACGCTGCTGGCAGAACTCAAAGAACGCGGCCATATTTTGACGGTGGCCACCGGTAAGTCCCGGCGTGGACTTGACGAAGCCCTGCAGGCGGTCGAGCTCAAGGGGCGTTTTGACGCCTCGCGAACGGCCGATGAAACCGCTGGCAAGCCGCATCCGCTCATGTTGCATGAATTGATGCGCGAGTTCGATGTGGCGCCCGAGCGCACCTTGATGATCGGCGACACCACGCATGATTTGCAGATGGCACTGAATGCAGGGTGTGCCAGCGTCGGTGTCAGCTATGGCGCGCACGAACCAGACGCCTTTGAGGTGCTTCGTCCGCTTGCGGTGCTGCACTCAGTGACCGAGCTACAGACTTGGTTGCGCGCCCATGCCTGACGTGTTGGCTGCAGACCCACCCCAACCGCTGTGCAATGCTGCCGACCTCGTTGAGGGTGGCCTGGCCATTTCTTTCGATGTGCTGTATGCGGGGCAGACTTGCCGCGCTTTTGGTGTTCGGTTTGACGGTCAACCGCAGGCTTACCTGAATCGATGTAGCCATGTGGCGATGGAATTGGATTGGCAGCCCAACCGGGTTTTTGACGACAGTGGTCAATGGTTGTTGTGCGCCAGTCACGGCGCGGCTTACCACCCTGGCACGGGCGAATGCGCTGCAGGTCCGTGCCGCGGCGGCCTTGTGAAAATAATTCTTTCAGAACACGACGGCGTGGTCTTTTGGCATCCCGCGTACAACCTCAAGCCTCTGACGTTTTAAACTAGACCACCATGAACGAAAACAACAATCAATCCGTCATCAATGAAACTGTCGCTCGTGCCGCTGCGGCCCCTCAAGAGGCCGGGTGGGAGCGTGCAACGCTGGAGAAACTGGCCTTCGCCGCGCTGAATGAGCAAAAAGCAACGCGCCGTTGGAAGACCTTCGTACGGCTGTCCTGGTTGCTGTTTCTGATTGTGCTGGTTTGGCTGGCGCTGCATCGGGGCTCTTCGCCAAGCAGCGTCAGTACGCCGCACACCGCGGTGGTCGAGATCAAGGGTGAAATTTCTGAAGGTTCTGACGCGAGTGCTGAATATGTCAATTCCGCTCTGCGTGCCGCGTTTGAAGACGAGGGCGCCAAAGCGGTGGTGTTGTTGATTAACTCACCCGGTGGCAGTCCGGTCCAAGCGGGCATGATGAACGATGAAATCATGCGATTAAAAGCCAAGCACAAGAAACCGGTCTACGCCGTGGTTGAGGAAACATGTGCGTCTGCGGCCTATTACATTGCCGTGGCGGCCGACAAAATCTATGTCGACAAGGCCAGCATTGTGGGCAGCATCGGTGTGCTGATGGACGGCTTTGGTTTCACGGGCCTGATGGACAAACTAGGGGTTGAGCGGCGTCTGATGACTGCGGGTGAAAACAAGGGTTTCCTAGATCCGTTCAGTGCCCAGAGCGAGCGTCAACGCGCCTACGCGCAAACCATGCTGAATCAGATCCACCAGCAGTTCATCACGGTCGTTAAAAATGGCCGAGGTGATCGTTTGAAGGAAATTCCTGAAATGTTCAGCGGCCTTTTTTGGAGCGGTGAGCAGGCCGTTAATTTGGGTCTGGCAGATCAGTTCGGCTCGCTCGAATTTGTCGCCCGTGAGGTCGTCAAAACAGAAGACATCATTGATTACACCCGTCGAGAAAACGTGGCCGAGCGTCTGGCCAAGCGCTTCGGTGCGGCGATGGGCGAGGGCGCCATGAAGGCGACTTTGCGCAGTGTTCCGGTGATTCGCTAAAAAGACCGACTGCCCAATCTGTATCGGTGAATCATCTATCGGCCGATGCAAAACACCGTTGGCAATGCCAGCGGTGCGCCCGGTTTTTCATCTCGCTTGCTCTTCCACACGCTGACCTGCGCACTGCGTGACCAAGCCGCTTCAAGCGTGAGGCCGCAGCTCAGCGCCAGCCGAGTGTTGCCGTTTAAAGTTTGAAGCAATGCGCTCAGCAACACCGTGTTGCGGTAAGGCGTTTCAATGAACATCTGGGTTTGCCCAGATTTGAGAGCCAATGATTCGAGTTCGCGTATGCGCTGTGAGCGCTCGCCCGCGTCTTGCGGCAGATAGCCCACAAACGCGAAGTTCTGACCATTCAGTCCGCTGGCGGCCAGCGCCATCACCAGCGACATAGGCCCCGCCAATGGCACTACCTGCAAGCCCAAGTCGTGCGCGGCACGCACCACCGATGAGCCGGGGTCTGCAATCGCTGGCATGCCCGCTTCGCTGACCAAGCCCATGTCATGACCTTGCAGAGCGGCTTGCAGCAACGGGCGCGCATCAAAGTTGCCCCCGTGATCGCCTTTTTTATGCACTTCGCGTGGGAGTTCCTGAATTTGCAGCGCTTGGATGGGTTGGTTCAGCGGGTGCAGTTCATTGACACGCTTCAAATAAGCACGGGTGCTGCGGGCATTCTCAGAGACCCAGAACCCCAGTTTGGCGGCGACCTCCATCGTGCCTTGCGGCATGACTTGTTGCAGGGGGGCCGCATCGTCACAGCCAAAATCCAGCGGTGCGGGCACCAGATAGAGTTTGCCTTTGCTGTCTTTTTGAGCGTTGTTGCTTGGTATTTTTGGGGTGTCGTTCATGCGTTGACTTTCGATTCGAGCAGCCGAATGCCGGCGGCTTCAATCAGGTGGCAGGTGCGGATCAGGGGCAGGCCGATCAGCGCGGTTGGGTCATCGCTGTCGATCGCCTCCAACAGTGCGATGCCCAGCCCTTCACTTTTAGCGCTACCGGCGCAGTCGTAGGGCTTCTCGGCCTGTAAATAGTTTTCAATGGCCTCGTCACTGAGTTGACGAAAGCGGACTTTCACGGCGGCCAATGCCGCTTGTTCAAAGCCGCTGGCCAGACACACCACGGCAACGGCCGTTTGGAAAATCACGGTGCGGCCTCGCATCTGGCGCAGCTGAGCCACGGCACGATCGTGTGTGCCGGGCTTGCCCAGCGGCAAGCCGTCCAAGTCGGCTACTTGGTCAGAGCCGATCACCACGGCTTGCGGAAAGGCGCTAGCGACCGCGCGCGCTTTGGCCAGAGCTAGGCGCATGGCTACTGCATCGGGGGCTTCTCCGGCCAGCGGTGTTTCGTCGACATCTGGCGCGGCAACGCTGAAAGGGATGCGCAGACGTTCCAGAAGTTCTTGGCGATAGCGCGAGGTGGAGCCCAAAACGAGGGCTCGTTGCGTGGTGGAAAAGGCCTTGGCGGCATCTGGGGAGGAGAGGGTCATCCCCTGATTCTCTTACACTGACCCATATGTCCAGAAATTTCCAAGCCCAACGGCTGAACCTCCAAGAACTCGCCCATGACGGCCAACCGTGGTCTGAGACCACTTTAATCAAAGATCTCCAACGCCTTGCTGACGAAACTCAGGGATTGAGCCCAGATGATGCCGTTCAGTGGCAAGCCACGGGTGAATTGCGCCCCAAAACCGGTGCTGACGACCAAGTTTGGCTGCACCTGTCGGCGCAGGCCCGTGTGCCCTTGACTTGCCAGCGCTGCATGACGCAGGTGGCGATGCCGGTGGGCGTTGATCAGTGGTACCGTTTTGTCGACAGTGAAGACATCGCGATGGCGGAAGACGACGAGGCTGAAGAGGACTTGCTGGTGATGGTGCCGCTGTTCGATTTGATGGCCTTGCTGGAAGACGAGTTGCTGATGGCGCTACCGCTGGTGCCCATGCATGAGAGTTGCCCGGTGACGCCTGTATTCAGTGCTGGAGACCCAGCGGTGGACGCGGCTGAAGCTAAGCCGAACCCGTTCGCCGTCCTCGGACAATTGAAGAAAAGCTGAGGCCTTGGCGGGACGCGCTATAATCTAAGGCTTCGCGTACTGATGCACCGCCTGACAGGCCCATGAAAATGGCCAGTTATACAAAGGTTGGCCAGCTGTAGTGCGTAATTACCAACCCTACACCCCCCTCAGGAGCGGATTATGGCCGTCCAACAGAACAAAAAATCACCTTCCAAGCGCGGTATGCACCGCTCGCACAATGCCTTGAATGTTCCAGGTATTGCGGTTGAGTCCACCACGGGCGAAATTCACCTGCGCCACCACATCAGCCCAACCGGCTTTTATCGTGGCCGCAAGGTTCTGAAAACCAAGTCTGAAGCGTAATTCACGCTTTTAAAAACGAGCCCGCACTCATCCTGCGGGCTTTTGTTTTGCTGCACACCCCTTTATTGATTGCACCGGTCCCATCATGATCAGGATCGCTGTTGATGCCATGGGAGGGGATTTTGGCCCCTCGGTGACTGTGCCGGCCAGCTTGGCTTTTCTGTGCAGTCATCCTGATGCGAGTGTTTTGCTTGCCGGGCTGGAATCCGTTTTGTCGGCGCAGCCGCAGTTTACGGTGCTGCAGGGGCATCCGCGTTGCCAGATGGTTGCGGCCTCCGAGGTGGTGACGATGGATGACTCCATTGAGGTGGCTTTGCGGCGCAAAAAAGATTCGTCGAT